>NZ_JACJEK010000031.1:0-30734 GCF_014164015.1 Pseudoalteromonas sp. SR41-1 | reverse complement strand
CACACCGACGACAAACTAGGCCCGCATTATTAGTTTTTTCGTAAAGCTCAATCCACTTTAAACGTTGTTTAATTTCTTTGTTCATAGCGTCATAGTATATTGAAACGATCTCTATGAATCACACAATTAACCTCATAAAATTTATCGTCGCTTTTATATTTTTCTAACGCACACAATTAATATGGCTATTTAAGCGTACCACTCAAATAGCCTTGATCTGGATAAAATTTATGTAATTAATCTAACGGCTGCTCTTGTAGCTTAATTAACAACGCTTGCAATTGGTTTGCAGGTAATGTGAGTTCAGAAAAAATTTTATCGCGGTCAAATCCATACTCTAATTCAATAATCCATTGCTTAAACTTTTCTATATACTGTTCAGGTATGACTGAAATAGGGATAGATCGCAAAGTCTTATACCTAATATAATCAGTAGTGCTAGCAAAATGCTCTTCAAGCCCTGCCATAAAGTATGCCCAGTGTTGTTCAGTAAAATTAGCCATAAACAGTTTATAATCAATGTGATTGGTTGGTACCTCAGTAAAAAGACGTTTAAATGCGTGCTCTGGCTCAACATGAATAGCGTGTGAGAAAAACTCGGTATTGGCGCTGCGTTCGGTCCATAGATTTCGGCTCTCTCTTGCCAATACTAATAATGATTCAACCTTGTCAGGTGCGTGTGTCAGTGCATAGGAAATGAATCCTGGGGCGTATTCACGATCTAAACGAGCCATAAGTGTATTATTTAACGCATGTTCACTGGAAATATGCTCACAAAGCGTTAATAACGTATTTGCATTTAACTTATCGTTTTTGTTATCGATTAAGCTTGCATCTGCAATGGCTAGAAACACCTCAGACTGCTTCTCTAGTGCAAAATAATCACGTAAAATCTGTAGGTTAGATTGTATAGGGTAACCTACCAAAAGTGCATCACACGCTGTTGGCAAATCAATCAAACCATGACTTAAACGATAAAAAATAAGATCTTCGCTGGGCATTGAACTAACGTTTAATTCCATTGCAAGTGCAATATATTCTTGTGCCAGTGAGTGATGACTCGTAGCTAGCACTAAAGCCGTGGCAGCATCTCTCCAAAACGGCATAATGCCTTTCACATTAAACAAGCTCTTTAATTTTTCAACAGTTTGATTAATGTATTCAAGCGGGAATTCATGCTTTAGCATATACTTTAAAATATGCAAAAGACTCATCGCTTCATCTCGACCATCCGCCACATAACTCGTTAGCTGAATATCTTCGTTAAACCAGTTGAATATATTACGATAATTTATATCAATTGTTTGCCCCTTTAAATCTAATAATGCTATTTTGGCATTGGTTCGATATTCAGGGTCATCATTATCCATTTCATCAAGCAGTGTTTCTGCAATATCATAATCACTGATATAGTTAATAAGATCTAATAATAAATACCTTGAAAAAAAGTGACGAGGTATTAACGCCTGAATGATACCCGCGCCCCATTTATCAATGATCTTATATAACCATTGAGTATTGAATTCATACTTATTCTTATTTGATAAGTGCTCATAACAGCTTACAACAAGTACATCTTTAATTTTTTCATTCAACGTGAACTTATTATTAGTTTCATCGTTAAAGGCTAATAAAAATAACAAGCTTGTTATCACTTCATTACTTTCGAATTCAGTAAACATGAGATCAGCTGCGCTTACTGAACTGGTATCTAAATTAATAATGGCTGCTAATGCTGACTTTTTTAAATGATCCGTTAACTCTGTATTCAAAGTTATCTCCTGAGTGTTTATCTTTTAGCTTTAATATTGATGCTGGGGAGTTTTAAGGAAACTAGACAGTCTGTTTTTTTATCGACCTAACCACTTACAAATCGTAGGCCTAAATATACCGCGTCTTCGGCACACAGTGCCTACACTTTTAGTTTCTTCGCAAAGTTCAATCCATTTAAAGTACTATATAATTTCATTGTTCATGAGGCCGTATAATATTAAAACGATCTCTATGAATCATGCACTTTAGACTACAAATCTATTTGCCAATCGAGTTGGCACCATGGGTGTTCATCGTCAGCTAAAATTGATGTCAATTCTTCGACATCTAATTGAATCTTTTGCTTTATATCAAAATCATTAGGATAACGTTTATTATCCGACGGATCAGTTAAGTTAATACCAACCCAAGTTAAGCGGCCAACAAGGTGACTCATGCCAAATTCTTGCCAATCAATAAATAATTGTTGTGCAATTTTGCCCAGTACTAGTAAATAATACCAAGCCTCTTGCTCTGTGATTAAACCAGTAGTAAACGCACACCGGCATAAAAACGCAGAACGTCCTATATCAAAGCCTTTAATTCCACAGCTTGATAATGCAACATTATGTTTTTGAGCCCATGCACTAACCATATACTCATCACTGTTTTTATCTTCATTTTGATTTAAAAAAAAGCGTTCAATATATAAATCATGACGAACACTTTGGACTAAACAATTCATAAACTGACCACTTCGGGCAGTGTCTGTAAAAACATCTAGGGTTTCAACTAAATCAGCTTTACTATGTATATCATAACTATTTTTTAATACTTTTATATTACCGTTAATAATCGCTTGCAATGGATATGTCTTACTTTTATGTAACAAACAATCCAGAGAATAGCCATTTTGCATCGATAGGTAACCAGATAAACTAATCAACCAGTGTTTTTGCTGATTAGTTAATAATTGGCTTTTAAGCATTAAATCTGCTGGACTAATCTCCATCAACTATCTCCTTTTTATTCTGTAATTGCAGACATAATTCATTGTGTGTTGCTTGATAGGGCAATTCTTGTTCGATGAGTTTTTCAGCACACTTAATGGCTGAATTCAAAGAGTGAACAGCGTATGGATGAGTATTATATTCGTATGCAGCTTGTTTAAATGACTCTAAAGCTTTGCCATACTCATTTAATTCTAAAAGTGCACATCCTTTAAAATAATATGCTTGGGGTGCTGTGCGTAGAGCTTTAATTGCAATGTCAGCTAACATAATACAAGTATCATAGTCTTGCTGATCAAATGCAGCCTCTAAAAACTTTAAACAATCACTCGGGTTATAAAGCATAAATTGTTTAATTTCTTTGACACAATTAAGGGCATCACGTTGGCGGTTTTCAACAACACTATGGTCCTCGTAATCAACTAACTCTGTATCTCGAATACATAATATAGCCAGTGCAAAGATTTGCATTGATTCAATATGCCATATTGATTCAAGTGATCGTCTGACTGAATCTCGCTCATTTGTTAGTTCAAGTATTTCCATTTCTTGTTCTGTATAACAACGAGGTTCTAAAGAACCAGAAAAGAAGGCTGTTTGATAGAAATCGCTAAAAGTAGCAGTATGTTCTTGTAATGTTTCTACTAGTAACTCATAGGTAATTAAATCGTAGCAATACCTTACTAGTTCAACAATTAGTGGCCATAGCCACAACTGGCGTTCAATATATAGATCTATAAACACTAAGAACTCAGAATATGCTTCATCTAAACGATGTAATTTACATAAGCATAGAGCCTGGAGGTAGTTGCCCTGCTCTTTAAATACATGTTTATATTGCTCAGTAATTGACAGAGCATCCTGATATCGCCCATTTTCATACATTAACGTCGCAATTTTTATAGCGTTTTGTGTTTCATCAGCTCTCAACTCTCGAATATATCCGCGTCTTGCTGTTATTAATGCAACCTCAATTTCCATATCGGCAACAACACGTGTTTCTGCATCTAAATAAAGGTAGGCTCTTTCAAAATTATTAAGCTTTAAGTAACACAAGCCAATGTTTTTAAACATCACCTTGGTGCAGAAGTCGCGATAATTTCGCTCTTGCTGTATATAAAGCTTAAGTGCAAGCTCATAATTTTTTAGTTTATACTCAGCATGTGCCTGATAATTTAAGAGGGACTCTTCGGTGTAGGGAATTGTTAAAGGTGTTAGGATACGTTTAATACTACTATAGCCATTAATTGTCCATAAATACTTAACTATATAATTGTAAAGAGGAAAGTCAGTTTTAAACACCGGCTCTATTTGCTGAACTATATCCTCTATTTCTTCAGCAGAGAATGTATCGTACAAACATTTATCTTCAATATAACTACGTATTTTAAGATGACGATTAAAAGCTTCCAAATCAATATCATCACTAATGTTCTCAACTAAGCCATCGTTAATTCTTTTTGGTAACGTTTTTATGTAACGAGATAAAGCGATCGCCGCTTTTTGGGTCGTATCATCACTACTGGTAGACAAGCCATCGGTAATTTTTAAACTATTATCCAAAAATATCCATATATTTTCAGGTAAAAAGTAGTGATTAGAAAAAAAACCAAGTAAATTCTCGGTCAACGTCTTACTTTGATTAACGTCCCAAAATATTGGGGCCGCGAATAACATTTTCCACTTTTCTAAACTGTGTCTACCTAAAATATCACTATAAAGTTGTTCTAAAGCAAGGTTGAGTTGGGGTATCGTGTGAATGATTGAAAACTCAACAGGCTCGTCATTTGTATTATGATTTGGACTAGCTTTAAGTTCAAAAAAAACTTCAGCCTGTGTATTTTCAATATCAGTATCTAGCTGTGGCTGATCATCCTTAAGTAATACATCATCAAGTATTATTGAATTATCATTTTCAGCATCGTCACTTTTTGAAATTTCTTTTAATGCTTGATCATACGCTTTACGTAACGCTTTAAATTCTTCAGGGAATTCTTCGGGCGGCGTTTTTTTTAATAACTGCGTATATGCTAATTTTACGGCGCGTTTATCTTGTGTTGGTTCTATACCTAACACTATCCAATGGACCATTTATTTAACTCTTATATTGTAGGCACAAATAATAAAATGCATGATTAGTAAGACATATTCAAAAATATTTTAATACGTTCTTTTGCAGCATCAATTTTATGATTATCATGGGTTTCCAACGCACGATCAAAAAGCCCTATAGTTTCACCTACCTTCCTGCGCTTATCGCCTAAGCTCTCTTGAAACATACGCTCAAGCTTTGCTTTAAAAGAGGTATTAGCAAGTTTGTTCTTTGGTAATATTTTTAAAGCTTGAAGCCTTGCAAATTGCTCTTGTAATTGATTTTGGTCAAGCTCTTTCACATTCTCGCCAACATAAGTACGATATGTTTTTTCAGAATCCTTATTTTTAACTTCCACTTCAATAACCCCATTGAGATCATATGTGTATGTTATATAAAAAGACTGAATTTTGTTTAAAGGCTCAAGTGTAATGTCTAATGATCCCATTAATACATTATCTTCAGGTAAGTAATTTTCACCTTGGTAAATGTTAATCAAGACGCTTTCTTGACTTGGATGTTTGGAAAATAAAGAGCGAGTTTCACTAACAGGGATTGTAGAGTTACGCTCTATAATTGGTAAAAATTCAGGTTGGTTATGCTCGTTCGATATCTCAACGCCCAATGTAAAAGGGCAAACATCCGTCATAATTACATCTTTGAACTGATTATTTCGCGCATTCATACTTGCTTGAATAGCTGCACCAATAGCAATAGCGTGGTCTGGATTATATTGAATTTGTGTAATGCGCGAAAACGCATGATTAATTTGCTGGCGAAAAATTGGCATTCGGGTGGCACCACCCACAAAAACCAAGCCATCTATATCATCTATCGATAATTGTGCATCCGTCATTGCTCTATGAATAGGAAACTTAACACGCTCAATTAAATCATTACAAATATGCTTGAAATCGTTTTCATCAAGAGTATAAGTTAAAATATTTCCTTCATATTCAAAATCAAAGTAGGCAGAGTCTTCGGTGGTTAGCTGACATTTTAATTGATCGCATAAAGACCAAATATTTCTCTCATCGCCATTAGTTAAACAGTTTGGTTTAATACTGTGTTTTTTATATAAATCGTCTACGATTGCTTGAGTAAAGTCGTTCCCACCGAGGTAGTTATCACCACCAGAAGCGTGAATCTCAAAAATGTCATTAAACACTTCAATAACAGATACATCAAACGTTCCCCCCCCGAGATCAAGCACTAAATAAGTGTTATCTGAATCTTTGTTGTCTAGTCCGTATGCAAGCGCTGCGGCGGTTGGCTCGTTAATTAAGCGCTCGACCGTCAAACCAGCAAGTGAAGCTGCCTGCTGTGTTGCTTGGCGTTGTTTATTATTAAAATAGGCTGGAACTGAAATAACAGCTTCGGTAATCGGTTGTTGTAAATATGCTTCAGCTTGCTCTTTAAGGTGCTTAAGTAAAATAGCTGAAAGTTCTATTGGTGTATAAGATTGCTCTTCTAGTTGGTAAACTTTGTCCGTTCCCATAAAACGTTTAAATTCAGACACTGTCAACTCTGGGTGAGTCGCTAAGCGGTCGCGAGCAGCTTGACCAACTAAAACATAATCACCTGTAAAGCTCACAATAGATGGCACCAAAACATTGCCTTCTAAATCAGCAATTAGTTTAACGCCATCATCTTGCCATACCCCAATTAAACTGTGTGTCGTTCCCAGATCAATCCCTATCTTCATATTAATACCTTTTATTCTGACAATTATTAAATCGCTTTTTATGTTTTAAAGCCGCGATTTATAAGACTACTTATTATATTGGCATTGATTGTCATGTGTAAAATAAACCCTCATTCCAAATGAGCGCTGTCCAGTTTGAGTTGACCAGAAGACACATCTATAATGGAGATACATAATGACTTTGATTTAATTTCTCCACTATCGTATTTTGCTAATAATTCTATCTCAAACTCGCTTACTTTCAGAGTTTGCCCTTACCCCTTATTATCTACTTTCATTAACGTATCAGCATTTGCTAAAACTATAGTGTTTTAGCCCAATACTTAGGCTAACTTTAAGGCAAACCGTCCCAAGACTTAATTTTATTAATAACGTCTATATCAAGATCTTCATATTCTTGACTATCAATATCAAGCGACTTATACCAAGCAAAATCTTCATCGTATTTAAAATCAATTGAGGAATAACCTTCCGAAGTTATTTCAACACGAACTTTGTTCCAAGGAACATCATCTTTGTCTTTTTTCATAATGTGGAAAAGTGCATAGAAGGCATCAGAGACTTTTGATTCATAAGCAAGCCCATTTCGCTTATTAACAGTAAAATATTTATAATTTTTGGAATCATTTTTATCTAAATATTTCTGAGACATAGTTACTGAAACATTAACTTTATCCATTAATAACGTCAATGTAGCTGTATCCCATTGTTCAGGAAGAGCATCAAACATTGCTTGTCCTATATGATTGTATATATCGTCAATTGTATCGAACATCTCATATCCTTAATTGGCTACAGACTGGCTTTATAAAAGTAAACCCAACCAATTGGCTAGCTACATATGCTGGCCTTTTAGTTATAGAGTTATAATTTATATCATTTCTAATTTATGTGTAATTTGAGATTGATAAAAATCATTTCCATTTCGTTGATCAAAAGCCTGAGCAATCTGCGAAGCCTTGTTATAAAAGCAGTCGAATAGTGTTTTGGGATTGTACCTGTCATTTTCATCGTATAGTTCAAAGCTTTTAGGCATTGTTAAAAATATTGATATTTTACCATTGTTTAGTATTGATTTTAACAACATAGAAATACCTAAGTAATATTGGTAATGCCCTCGTTGATCTATATTTTTAGAAAGCCAATTATAATGGTTTTGTATTCTGTCTGTGCCGGTTTCAATTAAATTATGAATAGCACAATACTGTATTTGTAAGCCAACCTGATGTAAAAAGTTCGGATTGTCACGAATAAGTTGATAGCCAGAAGTAAGTAGCATTTGCCCTAAGTCATCTTTACCCAGCTGGCTTGCGGTAATAAGTAATTCTGGCAAGGTTAAATGAGGTACTTCGGCACAGCTTTGGTTACCTTGAATTAAAGGTAATGCGGTATTTAATGCCTCAGAATACCTACTTAACGCGGTAAGTAGCACGACCATAAAATGGACTTCACATGCTGCACAATCTGCAAAACGGTCATTTTCTAAACCTTGACTAATTTGCAGTTGCTCAAGGCTCTTATCCAGTTCACCCATGCTTAAATAAAGTTGGGCTTGCATGTAATGTACTGGCCTTAAGCTAAAACCTGCTTGAGCGTAATGTTGCTTCATATTATCTATTAACTGCTCTAACTTAGCCCGGCTTATAGAATGAAAACCAATAGCACAATCTATTACATATTTATATTTCCACAGCATATTGGTTAAAGGAAATTGCTCTGGATATTTTTCGCATTGCGCAATACACCAACCAAAATTAACGAGTGCTTTTTCTGGTTGCCCCGCAAATGCGGCGTCTTCAATTAAACTAACTCGGCTTCTATATTTTAAATTAATATCATTACTTTGATCGGCTAATAAAATAGCTTGTTCCCCAAGCTTTATTTTTATTGGGTCACCGTCTTTTAAACGGCTTGCTTTGAGTATTAACTCATTTACAGTGCTCATATTATTTTTCCTTAAACAATAGCTTAGTGCTGGGTTTTATTATTACTTTGGAAATTTAAACTCGTTGTCATCATAGATATTAAACCTGTGTTTAAAATATCCATTTCATTTTTATTAAGAGGAAAGTGCCCCATTAAAAGTGATTGTACATAAATTATTTTTAAACATTGTTGGAGTTGAGGTAACTCATTGCAGTGAATTAGTGAAGTAATTAACTCATGGTTTGCATTTAAGCATAATTCAGAAAATACATAGCTTTCTATTGGCTTTGTTACTGTATCAATAATGTCAGACCATAGTTCGTCACTTTCAACTTGGTTTATTTTTGCACTTTTAATAAAGTATTGCTTTTCGCAGCTGATATAAAGCGCAGGCACTTGCTCTGGTTTGAATTGCTTTACACTGATGTTTGGGCAAATGTCACTCATTACAGTGTTTGCTTTGTTTATAAACTCAGCTAATAACGCTGGGTTTATATCAGTATCACTAAGCTGACCAACTAAGCTTTGCGGGTCAAGTACCTCAATATGCGTTTTGCTAAGGTGCGCATATAAATTTAATATATCAGTGCAATATGCATAACCGCCGTTTATTAAACACTCTTGTTTTGCACTCGATATTTGAGCAAATTGACGAAAACTATCCACATTTTCAACGTAAGTAATATGCTTATATTTTTCAATATAATTACCTAAAGTCATACTGCCTAAGTTTGTTTCGAATTTAAGAAATGGTGTTATTTTTAAACAAAAATAATGATTATCTAAAACAAGTGACTTTAGCGCCATTTGATGACAACTTACAAAATGCTCAAATTTTTCGGGTGCATTTTCTGCCATATTTACAAGGTAGGTTATTAGCTGTTCACCAAGCTCCTGCTTGGTTTCAAGTAGTGTAGCATCTTCGTATAGTGCCTCGCGTGAAGCGGTAGGTCTTAAATCATCAGCATTAATAATAGTACGAACAAAAAAGGCCCAGTCCGGCAAAATATTTTGAGCGCTTTTCGTTAACCGCATTCCTTTTAAGTAAATTAAGTGCTGCTGTTGATGCTCTGTGGTGGCATGCGAAATAATGTAACCCAAACCTTTTACTTTACCTGCTTTCGTTTTTAAGGTTATGGTGTCAAAAAAAGGACCTCTAAAGTATTTTTCGCCTATTAATATTGCTTTATCTACAAACTCGTTGTTAGATACATTTTCCCATAGCCACGGTGGTTTTGATGCGTTTATTCTAAAGTTAGTTTTTGAAGGCGTATTTAAGGTGATCGGGTAAGGTAAATAACTAGCGTAGTATTGCATCCAATGGATTAGTGAGCTGTGAGTAAAATAATCCTCACCTTCAGTTTTTGCCGTTAATAAAACACGCGTTCCTATTTCCATTTGCTGGTCAATTTCAATAACTTTATAAGTACCATCAGGGCTCCCCGTCCATTGTAGTACTTTATCTTTTTGCTTAATACTGCGAGTTTGTACACAAATAGTGTTTGAGACCATAAAACAAGCCAACAAACCAATACCAAACCGACCAATATAGTCATGCTGCTGTTTATCTAATAACTCTTTTTTTGATGACTCACCAATAACCGCCAAAAATTGATGTATTTCTGCCTCAGTCAGTCCCGTGCCATTATCTTCAATAATAAGCTGTGATTGAGTTTGAATAGAATTTTTAGGAAGTAAAGTTACGCTAATATTGTCTACTAGCTCGCTTTGTGAGTCACTATAATTATGCCTTGCAGAAATAGCATCGGTGCTATTTTGTAATAGCTCACGAATAAAAACGTGCGGACCACTGTATAAGTGCTTAGATAATATATCGATGATCCCTGAAAGGTTTACTAAAAACCTTTGCTCAATCTTTTTGCTTGAGTCTGTCATATTCATCCTTAAATGTTAGTTTCGCATTGTTTTTTACCATAAACTTTGTCTAAAATTAAGCGGTTTTATAATAATTTTTACTTTAAGACAAACACTTACCTTTTAAATTAACTATTTAATTTAATATAGTGAGCGCTTTTATAAAAATTTATTAAAGAGACCATTAATGGTTATGTTTATTAAAATAATGTGGGGGAAAAGTATCGGGGCTAATAATGTTCTTCAGGAAAAGACTATTATTGCTAATGAATAGCTTTTTATAAATTAACGCTTTTAAGGCTTAAAGTAGCACTTTAAGCCTTTCAATTAGGGACTAATTTTTATTTATTTAATTTCTATTTGTCCAATTGAAACAGAGCCTGTTTGCCAAGTAGTGCGGCACTTCATAGTAAGAATAGCATCACTTTCAAAATTATTATTTAGATCTACTGAATATGAAACAAATTGCTTCGAACTATTAGATTGATTTGATATATCTATCCAATCAAACCCTTTCCCAGTGCCATACCTGAACCACTTACTCTGACCACCATCGCTAACCTTGCGCATACGAGAGATAGAGCAACCACCATTAGAGCTGTTCAACCCTTCAGTAATACCATTTATGACAAGTTCAAAATTACCAATTGACTCATTTAGTGGAACACTGCAGTTAAAGTAGCGAGCTGAACGGGAAAACTGAGGATCGAAAAGAAAGTAACCGTTTTCAGTTGAACCAACTTTTTCGAAAGCCTTAGTTTTTAGAGCTTGAATGTCACCAACAGAGGCTATTAGGTTATTCAACGCTTGTGTTTTATAAACTACATCTTCAGAGCAATGTGACGCACCATCAAAACAGCAGCATTTGATTGAAGTGGTATTGAACCTAAAGTAATTGCTAATGCAATGTATTTAGTTTTTAGCATAATTATATCCTTTTAACATTTAAACGTCCCCAATTCGGGTAATTGCAACGTAAAAGATTATAAAAACAACAATAAATTAAATCTATAAGTTGATTACAGAAGACAGAAAATCATAAAAAAACAACCCTTCTTCCTCATGTTCATCAAAAATCTCTTTACCTGCAAGCATATAAGCTTTTAACAGTGAATTTTTACTACTATCTTTATCCCCAAGTTGGTAATAACATTGCCCTATTCTAAAGTGTATAAATGCATTTTCATTTGCTTCAGGATAATTTAAGGCGTCCAATAAAGAGTCTAAAGACTTTTCATATTCATCAATCATGTAAAAACTATCACCAATCGAAACCTTGAGCCACAGCACTTCATTCCAATCTTCATTGGGGTTAATGATTAAATCGAGCGCTTTTTGCCAAATGGCTATAGCACCTAAAAAATCGTCTTCATCGAACAAGTCATTACCTTGTTCACAATACTGCTCTATTTGATCATGGATATCCATTATTTGCACTCACTATAGAAAGTTTTATACTTCTTCGGCTGACTAACAAAGCAACGCCCCTTAGATATTGTATTCGCTTTATCAAACCATACTTTTGCTAACTCTAACTCACCTTGCTCAAAATATATTGCTCCCCTTAAGAATATAGGTCCATCTTGATACGGCTTTAAATTTCCAAATTCAAAAAGTTCATCCAAAATCGCATGAGCTTCTTTATGAAGCTCTAACTCCTTATACATTTCACAAATTCCAGAAACAAAGCTGAGAGTTACGTCCCAGTCAAATTTAGGCTCAGGTAATAACTCCCATGCTTTTTCTGCTTGTTCTTTCGCCGTAATAAAATCTTTTCTTTCTAATGCTTGAAAGGCAAAAATATATAGTTCGTCAATTTTATCTCTTAATTCTACAGGTAATTTTTTCATTACAACCCTATAATTTTAGGCTTTTTATTTAGTCTTAGCACGGCATTTAAAACCTAATAGTGGGAGCATAATTATTTGAATTAAGCTATCACTTTTTAGCTACTTTAGCTACTTTAGCTTTCACCCATGTTAAAGCGATATTATTTTAATATTAATAAGTTTAAAATGTGTGAGGATATATATACCCAAGTAAGGAGACTTAACTAAAGAGTATTTATTCACTTTTATATTTGTATAAATCCCATATCATAAGTAAAAAATACTAAACTTTAATTAGAATTTTTTAGGTTCACTCTTCTATCAATACTACGATAGATTTGTTCTGCTCTGCGGCGTCTCTAAACGTAACAAAGTAGCGATCGCGAACTATTTCATAAGCTTGCGGGTCGAGCTCACCAGCCCGATGCTCAACATCATCTACTAGGCCTTTACTTTCACTATTATCTATATCAACCTCAAAATACTTTTTTAGCAAAGGAAATAGATCTTGCACCATCTCACTTGAAAAAAAGCCAAAAGAACCACTTATGTTAGCATCGGGGCCAATTAATTGATGAGGAAAATAGTTAAATGTACAAACTGGCAACAACCCCTGGGCACCTACTACGCCATCAAGTAACTCAATAGCCGGAATAAAACCACGCATATTGAGCTCTATAGATTGCCATCTAGTAGCTTCATCTTGAGTTATATCTAACAACTCTTGATATTTTTGCTCATCACTTAAATTCAGTTTTGTGGGATAAACATCTTCATCAACAATAAAAAGATTAATTACACTACTCATCATTACCTCTTAAAATTAGTGGTGATAGATTTAATCATTAATTAAATATAACGGTAAATAAAGTGAATCAGTTTTACACTGCCAGCCATGCATATCTTTGCCCAATTTAGCCATGCTAAGCGCATTTAATGACATAACCGCATTTCCATCTTCTTTGAAGTCACCGTATTTACACTCATCAGCGTGCCACGCAATGACTTTGTCTATGCTTGATTGCCATAAATAATCATCGCCAATAGTAAGACCTTTAATGGCCTCAATAAGAGGAACAATGCATTGTTGTACATCTTTATCTTTAGTTGATTTAGCCTCATTAAGTGCATTTTCAATTTCTTCTTCCGGCGGTACTTTACCTGTGCCTATTTTTATTAGTAAGTGATTATATAAAAAAATAGCTTTTTTAGTCACGCTGCTGGTTGTAAAGTCATCTGCATGTTCACGTAATTTGCTTATTATTGATTCATCACCAAACAGCAAAGTAACATTAAGCTTATTTTGGATAGTCCATTCGTTGTTATGCCCTTTTAGTTCTGAGTCAAAGCCTGTTAAGTATGCAAATGGCGCTGCTTTTTTTAAGTAAAGCTTTGCATCGGTGTAGTTTTCTAAAACGTAATGAGCATAAGCAAGTTCTTGAAGTTTTTTTGAGAGAATCCTTACCGCATTTATTTTTACTTCAAAATCTACTGCTGAATCATCTATATGTTTAAGTCTAATATCTATTGTAATAGGTGCTTTTTTAAAAAACTTTTCAAATTCGAAATCATAATTATTAAGTCTTAACATTCTTTTTTTCCTTTGGAAGAGTTTGAAGTTTACCGCCAGTAATGTTGCCGTCAACCTCGACAGCTTCAATAACAAGTTTGGTCACTTTTGGCTCTTCGTTTTCAATAGCATCTAAAATATCTTCGCCCAATTGATTCTTTTCTTTGTATTTTTTAGAGTTCTCCATCGATTCTAAGCTTTTTTTAACCCAAGGGTCTGTCATCTGGTCGCCTTTTTTTGCACCAGTTAACAATTTAGCACCAGGGCCTTTAGCTTCAACAACAAAGTACTCTATGACTTTGTCATTTTCATCTCGCTTAGCCCATATCTGATCGACTCCTGGAACCGGGCCAAAGCCCATTTCCATTTTTGCTGGAGGAGGAGGGTCTGAAAACTCTTTTTCCATATACATGGAAGCACCAAGTTCACCTTTAGTCTCTAAAGCTATAGCTTAAAAAAAACACCTTATCTCCGAGCTTATAAGGTGGCCGAATTTTCTAATTTATTAATTAGCGTATAAATACCTAAACTTTCAGTTTTTACTACTAGAGTAATTTGTTGTATTAAAATGCTAAAACTGTCGTATTCAAAATTGGTATTATGCCTACTTACGTCCATAGGTTTAGACACAATCAGCTGATTTACGAAGTCGTTCTTGTGCATATAGATATAGAGTAGAGGTTGTACTGAGTAAAAGAGCCGTTGTTCTGCGTTAATCAATTAAATATGCGGGATTCTGAAGAAAGGTTTTTCTATTGTATATGGCGTAGCTGTATTCAAGCGTTTATGCGGATTGTTAACTTATCAAGCGTACAAAACATGATACGCTCTGTTAATAAAGCAAATGAAGCGCTTAACCAGTACTTTGAACTACTGGGTTATGCGCTTCATAAAATGGACGAGTAATGCCTATATTTGGTGATTATTTATCGTCACTAATACGACTTGCTACTGCGCTGCTTTGATCTTTATATTTTGCATCTTTACGAATATTGTATGGGTTTTCACACGGGCCCGATAACATTTCAAAGCTCATAGCACCAATTTTCATCAGTGGGCGTAGTGCCAGTGGTAATTTACCTGAGTTGTAAAACTCTAAAACAATATTGCCGCTCCAGCCTGGGTCTATTCGATGCGCGGTTACATGCACCATTAAACCCAAACGCGCAAGCGATGAGCGTCCATCTAACCAACCTACTATATCTGCTGGTAGAGTTACTTTTTCATGGGTAATAGCTAGTGCAAGTTCACCTGGGTGTAAAAAGAATGCTTCACCTTCATCAAGCACTATTTCTTCACTCATGATCGATTCCATGGCCTTATTTAGCTGATCTTTTGGACCACTTAAATCGACGTATGCGGCGTTATGCGCATTAAACGTTCTAAATTTATTACCCAAGCGTAAATCGGCCGTTACACCTGAAATCATCTCGCTCGTTGGTGCAGGCTCAATAACTATGCGGCCATCGCTTAAGTATTCTTTAATATGTGTGTCTGAAAGTCTCATTATTTATTAATCTTCCGTAATCACAATTTCAATTGCATTGTGATGCTGTTGATAATAAAGCGTGCTGGCTATTAACCTTGCTGCTGCGCTGTATGTTTTGCTTATTGCGGCATCGTTATCGCTTGCAATAAGTTTACCTTGCTCAGAATACTCGCGTATATCTATTGCAAGTGGAATATGGCTAAGTACAGGCACGCCGTGCTTATGCGCCAGTTTTTGTGCACCGTCTTTACCAAAAACGTGGTTAGCTTCACCACAGTGAGTGCAAATGTAGTGGCTCATATTTTCTATTAAGCCAAGCACCGGTACGTTTACTTTATTAAACATAGCAATGCCTTTTTGCGCATCGGCTAGCGCTAAATCTTGCGGTGTAGTGACAATAACAGAGCCGCTAGCGGGTACTTTTTGGCTCATTGTAAGCTGAATATCACCGGTGCCCGGTGGCATATCAACAATTAAGTAGTCAAGCTCGCCCCAATCGGTTTCGTTAAGTAACTGGCTCAGCGCGCCTGACGCCATTGGCCCGCGCCATACCGTGGCATCATCGCTTGGAACTAAAAAGCCAATTGACTGCGCTTTAATGCCATTGGCATCAAAAGGCTGTAGCTGTTTGTTATCTTTAGTGACGGGCTCTGCGCCCACTAATCCTAAAAGCATTGGGATAGATGGGCCATAAATGTCAGCATCTAAAATACCCACCTTTGCGCCTTCATTTTTAAGCGCGCCTGCCAAGTTAACAGCAGTAGTCGACTTACCTACCCCACCTTTGCCTGAGGCAATAAGTACAATATGTTTAATCGCTTTAAACTTAGCCGCCTCTTTAATGATAACCTTGGCGCTAATTGTTACAGGCACATTTAAGCTTTCACTTACGTGTTGCTCAACTAAAGGCATTTCTGATTGCCCAGCAAATGGCAGAGTTAATTTAATGTGTAGTGATTTATCGTCATTTTGAGTAATAGTATCAATGAAGCTTTCGTCAATACCGACGGCAAAAGCCGCACTACGATATGCCGCTAAGGCAGTTATAATCGGTTGTTTTTGCACCGATTTAGAAGAGAATAGTTTCGACAGTCCAAACATAGCAATTAAATAGCGTTTCTTTGATGAAAAGTGCCACGGAATTATGTAACATTCAGGGCATTAACACCAGTCAATTAATAAAAATCCATAAGCTGTGCGCACTCTAAGCAGATAGCTTGTAGATAAATTAATGATAATTGCCGTTTGTATAATAAAAACGGCGTTTTATCCTCAATTCGGAATGATTATGACGCAGCGAAAGATCCTGATTACCAGCGCATTACCTTATGCAAATGGCCCTACTCACCTAGGTCATTTATTGGAATATATTCAAACTGATATTTGGTCACGTTTTCAAAAACTACAAGGCCACGAAGCTTATTATGTTTGCGCAGACGATGCCCACGGCACGCCAATTATGCTTAATGCGCAAAAGCAAGGGATCACGCCTGAAGAAATGGTAAAACAAGTGAGCATAGAGCGCCAACGCGACTTTGCTGACTTTAATATCAAATTTGATAACTACCACAGCACCCACAGCCAAGAAAACAAAGAATTAAGCGAACTTATTTATAACCGCCTAAACGATGCCGGTCATATTAAAAAGCACACTATTTCGCAATTATTTGATCCTGAAAAAGGTATTTTCTTACCAGACCGCTTTGTAACAGGTACTTGCCCGACGTGTAAGTCTGAAAACCAAAACGGCGATAGCTGTGATTCGTGTGGTGCTACATACAGCCCTACCGAACTTATTAACCCGCGTTCTGTAATGTCAGGTGCTGAGCCTGTACTTAAAGATTCTGAGCATTACTTTTTTGACCTGCCAGCATTTGAAGGCATGCTAAAAGAGTGGTTACACTCGGGAACTATTCAACAAGAAATGGCTAACAAGCTAGACGAATGGTTTACCGATGGCTTGCAACAGTGGGATATTAGCCGTGACGCACCTTATTTTGGTTTTGAAATCCCAAATGCACCAGGCAAATATTTTTACGTTTGGTTAGATGCACCTATTGGTTACATGGCGAGTTTTAAAAACCTATGTGACGAAAAAGGCCTCGACTTTGATGCGTTTTGGGCTGAAGGTTCAGACGCAGAGCTTTATCACTTTATTGGTAAAGACATTATCTACTTCCACAGCTTATTTTGGCCAGCAATGCTAGAAGGCGCTAATTTTAGAAAGCCAACTAACGTATTCGCTCATGGTTTTGTAACTGTGAATGGCGAAAAAATGTCTAAATCAAAGGGTACGTTTATTAAAGCGCGTACTTATTTAGATAACTTAAACCCAGAATACTTACGTTACTACTACGCAGCAAAATTAAGCAGCGGTATTGTTGATCTGGATTTAAACCTAGAAGACTTTGCACAGCGCGTAAATTCAGACCTAGTAGGTAAAGTAGTCAACATAGCGAGCCGTTGTGCTGGCTTTATTACTAAAAAGTTTGATGGCAAGCTAAGCAACACTATTAAGCAACCAGAGCTGTTAGCAGAGTTTCAAGCTGCTGCACCGAGCATTACAACACACTACGAGAACCGCGATTACAGCCGCGCAATTCGCGAAATAATGGCGCTTGCCGACAAAGCAAACCAATTTATTGATGGCGCAGCACCTTGGGTATTAATTAAAGACGAAACTAAGCAACAAGAAGCACACGAAGTGTGTTCTCTTGGTCTTAACTTGTTCCGCGTTTTAATTACTTACTTAAAACCCGTGCTACCAGGAATGGCAGACAACGTACAAGCGTTTTTAAATGACGACCTTGCATGGGACGGCGTTCAAAATGCACTAGTAAGCCACCCTATCAATAAATTTAAACCGTTAATGCAACGTGTTGAAATGGATAAAGTGAACAAAATGGTTGAAGAATCTAAAGAAAGCTTAGCACCAAAAGTAACAATTGACCCTAACAGCCCACTTGCAAAAGAGCCAATTAGCGACGAGATTGAGTTCGATGATTTTGCAAAAGTAGACCTACGCGTAGCTAAAATTGCTAAAGCAGAGCACGTAGAAGGCGCAGATAAACTACTTAAGCTAACACTTGATTTAGGCGGCGAAACTCGCCAAGTGTTTGCGGGTATTAAATCGGCTTATGCACCTGAGGATATCGAAGGCAAGCTAACCGTTATGGTTGCTAACCTTAAGCCTCGTAAAATGCGCTTTGGTATGTCTGAAGGCATGGTATTGGCAGCAGGCCCTGGCGGAAAAGAAATTTATATTCTTAACCCAGATGACGGCTCAGAGCCTGGTATGCGCGTAATGTAATATTATTCATACAATAAAAAAACCGCTGATATGTCAGCGGTTTTTTTATGGGCTAAAGTAATGTTTAGTCGTATATTAAATACCGAACAAGAGCGTAGTGTTCTTACCAAGCTTGTAAAAAAATATATAAGTAAACTGCCTAAATAGGCAGTTATATTTTAACTCTAAAATTAATTATCTTATTTAATTGAGCTTTTTCAATACGCGGTCTTTTCTTGGTAAGTAATAGTTATCGTAATCAAGAGACACTATAACGCGCTCTGCTTTTCCTAATAACTCATTACGCGGAATTAAACCTATTACACGCGAGTCAGCGCTATTGTCGCGGTTATCGCCCATTGCTAAATAATAATCATCAGGAATTGTAATTGCGTCAAAGCCCGATAAACGTGAAGGAATATTTGCCACTCTTATCGAATGCGCTAACCCGTTTAAATCTTCGATTTTATCAAGCGAGTCTATGTTGCTTTGCTGATCTGCATAATTAAGTTTTTTACCATTAATAATGAGCTCATTATTTTCAAGCGCAACGGTGTCTCCTGGCACACCAATTACACGTTTAATTAAACGGTTATCGGCAGCTTGTGAGTCAAAAACAATAATATCACCGGTTTGTGGGTCCGCTAGTTTAAGTAGTTTTATATGCGTAAATGGGACACGAATATCGTAGGCCATTTTATCGGTAAGTATTCTGTCACCTTCTTGAATTGTTGGCTTCATAGAGCCTGTTGGCACTTCGTACCAATCGGCTACAGCGCTTCTAAATACGCTCATTAGTGCAATAAATACGATAAGAGAGCGGTTGTTTTTCCAAAACTTATAAACTAATTTCATGCCTATTCCCTTCAATTGAACAAGTCTTTAATTAAGTAACTGTTTATATGACTTTGCTATTTAGCTGCAGTTCAATCAATGATGTAACAAAACATGTTGACTACTAATTTTAATTGATCGATTAAATTTAGAGCGTCGTAACATTTAACGAAACCAACGGGTATTAACTTAAAGGAAAAATAAAATGTTTAAGAAAATTACTACTGCATTATTGTTTACAACTGCAAGCCTTGGATTTACTACAATGGCTTATGCTGATCATCATGGTATGAAAAAAGACGTTGTTGAAGTAGCCGTTGAAAATGGTTCGTTCACTACTCTTGTTGCTGCTGTTAAAGCCGCAGGTTTAGTTGAAACACTGCAAGGTAAAGGACCCTTTACTATTTTTGCACCAACAGATGCTGCATTTTCTAAATTACCTGAAGGCACTGTAGAAATGTTACTCAAGCCTGAAAACAAAGATAAGCTAACGGCGGTATTAACTTATCACGTAGTGTCTGGAAAAGTGATGGCAGCCGATGTAATGAAGGTAGATAGTGCGAAAACACTACAAGGCCAATCAGTTATGGTTAAAGCCGACAGCATGGGCGTAATGATAAATGACGCTAAAGTTGTAAAAGCTGATGTAAAAGCAAGCAACGGCGTAATTCATGTTATCGACACCGTACTACTTCCAAAAGAGTAGTCATAAAAGAATAAGCCAACTAAAAAAGCATAAGTAAATACTTATGCTTTTTTATTTATTTTTGTTTCATGACATAACAAATTATTGATTTAGTTTTTCTTTCGCTTCTTTTACTTTTTCAAAATCTAAACCAAGTTCGTCAGTCGCTTCTTTAATAAGATGCGGTTGAGTCATCACGACTGCCATTAGTTGCTGTAGCTTTTCTGGCGGAATACCAAGCTCTTGAACAAGCGCCATTGCCATCATTGGGTTTTGAGTAAACGCTTCAAACAATGCTTTTACTTTTTCGTCGCTTACATTGTGCTCTTTAAGTATTGCTAGTATTGGATTCATTATTAAACCTTAAGTGTTTTTTATAGGGCTTAGTATATGGGCTAAACCCTAAAATTAAAGAGTTACTCTACAAGTAAAACCACTTTTCCTGCGTTTTCATTACGCTCTAAAATAGCATGGGCTTCGTTTGCGTCGCTCCAAGGCAATGTTTTATACAAGTTAAAGTCGTACTTTTTAGTGGCAATATCATTGTAAAAACGCGCTACAAAGTCGTCGCGCACCTGGCGTTTAAACTCAATACTACGATTTCTAAGCGTTGAGGCATGAAACGAAATACGCTTTTGTAAAAGCGCCGCAAAATCAACTTCTGCAAAACGTCCATCTAAAAATGCAAGCATTACAATTTGGCAATCCATGGCTGCAATAGCGGCATTTTTATTTAAGTAACTACCCGAAACAGGATCTACAATTGCATTTGCTGTTAACTCATTTGCTTTCATATATTCTACAAAGTCAGTGGTTTTGTAGTTAATTGCATGATCGGCACCGAGTTCTTTTGCGTGTTGGCATTTGTCATCCGTACCGGCAGTAATAACTACGGTAGCACCTGCGCTTTTAGCCATTTGAATTGCTGCACCGCCCACACCACTAGCACCTGCATGAATAAGCGCTGTTTGCCCTTTTTGTAATTTACCAAGCTCAAATAACGCGCCAAATGCCGTTAAATACACTTCGCTTATTGCAGCGCCTTCAGCCATTGTTACATCATCGGGTAATTCCATAAGCTGTTTTGCATCAACTGCTACATATTCGCTATAAGCACCACCTGAGCACAACGTAAAAATACGCTTGTTTAGCCAGCTTTTATCTACATCTTTTCCAAGCTCAGTAACTGTACCCGCACATTCTAAACCTAAAATCGGGCTATCTCCCGCAGGGGCCGGGTATTTACCTTGGCGCTGCATACTGTCTGCACGGTTTACACCTATTGCTGCAACTTTAACAAGTACTTCATGGCTCTTTAAAACCGGCTTTTCGGTTTCACTAAATGCAAGATTGCCATCTTCATGAGAAATATATTTCATTGTTGCTCCAAGTTTAAAAACTGTAATAACATATAGATGGGGATGAACACAGATTCAAACAACCTCAAAAGCGCCAACTTTGTTTGTAAGGATAAACATCGGGTAGACAACCATTATGTACTTGTTGCTGACAACCTTGCCAGAACGTCGCTAAAAACAAGTTACTGTGCTCATTATTAAAATAGTTAAACGCAATATCGTTGGCACTAAAAAACACCTTAAATTGGCTCGGAAATATATCGTTTTCAGCTATATCAAAATACGAGTTACTACTTAGCTCTTCGAGTGCATTTTGGGTTTGTGGAACGTCTCTAAAGTTGCAATCGGTTAGTGGGCAAATTTCGTCAAAATCGTAAAACACCACTCGCCCCCATCGCGTTACGCCAAAGTTTTTCATTAGCATGTCGCCCGGAAATATATTAGCGCCCGCTAACTCTTTAATTGCTTTACCGTAGTCATGCATCACGCTCTCTAAGGTTTTGTTATCGCATTGGTTAATATATAAATTAAGCGGGGTCATTTTACGCTCAACATAAACGTGCTTTAAAATGAGTGCCTTACCCGATATAACCATACTGCTACCAATTTGGTTTTTCATCTGCTCAAGCAATTCATCACTAAAACGGCTTAAATCAAACGCTAAATATCTAAACTCGTGCGTATCTACCAAACGACCAACCCTATCGGCTTGTTTTACAAAGTTATACTTGTCTATCACTTGTGCTTTGGTGGCTGTTTTTGGCGCACTAAATTTGTCTTTAATTACTTTATAAACGTAATCTAGCCCTTCAATAGTAAATACCAGCATTACCATACCCGGCGTACCTGGCGCTTTAACATACTTGAAGTTGGCTGGGCTATTTTTAGTCGTATCGACCTTATACCGATAAAACTCAGTTTTGGCGTGCTTTATAAAACCAATGGCGTTAAATAACTCAAAGCGTTGTTTGTGTGGCATTAATACACTTAGGTAATCTACATAACGTGCGGGCTTATCGGTATCAACCATAAAATAGGTGCGTGCAAAGCCAAATAATAAACTTAATTGATCGGCGCCCATCATTACAGCATCAAGCTTTAGTCCCTCATCGGTATTTAAAATAGCGATAGCAAAAGGCATATTGTCGCCATTTTTAGCAATGCAGCGCCCAATTAAATAACAGGCTTTGTTTCTAAAAAATAATGAGTTGGCGTATTCAATATAACCGTCGTTTAAATTTATAAGTTCGTACACCTGTTTGCATTGCTGCTTAGCGCCTTGCATTAACGTACTTTGTAATGTGGCTACATCAAGTTCTAAATGACTAAACGGCACTCTAAATACTTGATTAGTGATAAGCGTTTTAACGGCGTTATTAAACCCATTATGTAGCGATACCCTGCTCACTAAGCTTTCATAAGAGCGCGGCTCACTACGATACTTTGCTTTTAATACAAACAAATGCACAGTACGAATTTTTTTATCGTCCCAAATTGCGCCAAACGTTGAATTAAAAAAAGTATGCGCAATAGGTTTGTTTTCGTGATTTTCTACCATATCGCCGTAAATATTTTTAGCTAACTGCCACGTTTGCGGGCAAGTAAGCTCAGCATAAGCAATAACTCTCACGGCTTCACTCACGTTTTTCACTTCGCGCTCATACACTTGTAAACGTTCACGCATAGCACTTTGCACACTGTGGTACTGTCGTTGTTCAAAACGGCTTTGTGCACCCAGTGTAATATTTAAAAATTGCGAAAACATCGCCTCAAATCCAGCAAAAACAGATCGTGCAAGCTTACTGGCAATAACGTTTTGCAGCGTATTATTAGATTTATGTGTTAGCCTATTTTGCATAAATACAGCACTTATATTGATGCCAGTTATGGCGGTTATTTTTATTAATTGTTTACACCTTAGCAAGCAGGCTTTAATTTAGATAATTAATAAACCATATAAATAGAATTTATTGGGCGTATTGACCTTTCGAGGTTAATTTTGCAGCCGTGTATTTGGTTTATAAGCAAGGCAAAGTACATGTAGTGTGGTGGCTCCCCATAAATGTACTTTAACGCTGCATAAAGGCCAAATACACACTGCCCATAGGGTTCTTTCTAGGGACGATTAACTCTTTGTTGCTCGATTTTTACTTAGCCCACTAGGTGGCAAACCTCGCGCCGCGATTAAATCGCCCCTAGATTGAACAAATTTCAACCCTGAAAGGCCAACACGCCCATATGAATATAAGAAATGTCGATCTTAACCTTCTCGTTTATTTAAATGTGTTAATAGATGAAAAAAGTGTGTCGAAAGCTGCCAATAAACTCGCGCTTACGCAACCGGCTATGAGTAACGCATTAAAACGTTTGCGCGATTTATTTGACGACCCGCTACTTGTGCGTGCCGCAGGCTCTATGACGCCAACGGCAAAGGCACTTGCGTTAAAGCCTGAAGTTGAGGCGCTCTTAAAAATGGCCGAAGCTATTACGCAGCCTAGTGAGCAATTTAACCCTGCAACCGCTGAAGTTACCTTTAGAATAATGGCAAATGACTACATAGAGTCGACCTTAATAGCCCCTTTTATAACGGCGCAGCTTAGTAAAAATCCCGGTATTAATTTTGATGTATTAAGTCCAAGCGACATAAACCTGCAAGACATGGAAAAAGGCACTATAGATTTAGCAATAAATCGCTTTAATGGTTTGCCACGCTCGTTTCATCAAGCCAGTGTATGGCGCGATAATTACTGTTGTTTAACCCATCCTAAAAATACATTTTTACAACAATCAGGGTTAGACGACTACTTAAAAAAAGAGCATATTTGGGTAAATCGTGCCGGCTGGGGGCCTGAAGCCGCTGTTACTAATAAATCAGGAAAGCAAAAATTAGGCTGGGTAGATGAAGCGCTTTGGCAACTAGAACAAACACGTAAAATACGTGTTTTTACTCGCCACTATATGGTTGCAAGCCTGCTTTGCCAATCAGAGCAACTTATTGCCACCCTACCGCGCAGGCAAGCTAAGTTATTAACCTCTCATACTGATTTGGTAATCAGCCCGGTGCCATTTCAAATAGTGCCTATTGAAGTAAAAATGATATGGAGCCCACTGCTGCACCATGCAACGGCGCACCAATGGTTAAGGCGTGAGTTATTAGCGTTTGCTAAAACGATTGCAGATAGATAAATTATTATTTTCATCACATCAAGCACCAGGTATTTTACTATCGCGCATACTGTCCAAGCTTTACTTTCATTAGAAGAATATAATGATAAACAAACTTAATAATAAGAATAACGATATTGCAAATATAATTTTTGCTGTCTTTCAAAAGTCCTACGCTATAGAGGCTAAACTGATCGGCGCGCATAACTTTCCTCCTTTAGCGCGTAATATTAAAGGTATAAAAAAATCAGAAACAACCTTTTATGGCTACAGCGAAAATGAATGTTTAGCAGCCGTTATAGAAGTAGATACAAACAACGAGTATTTAGATATTTGCAGTTTAACCGTTGATCCTAGTCATTTTAAAAAAGGTATCGCAAGTAAGCTAATAAGTTATGTTTTAGCAATGGATGATTTTTCTCATGCAATAGTGGAGACTGCGGTTGCTAATACTCCTGCAATAAATTTATATAAAAAGCATGGCTTCGTGGAATTTAAAAGATGGACTCCTTCACATGGTATTGAAAAGCTGGCTATGTCGGTCGTAATTTAAATCAGTATTTCAAAATAGGTAATTTACAAATGGATAGTGCATCAATAATTGCGTGGAGTGTTTTGTTTGGAGGCATAGGTATTGGCTACCTTACTTACGGGCGAAGAAAAAAAGCCGTAGTACCGCTTTGTATTGGTTTGTCGCTATTGGTATTTCCGTATTTTATGAGCAGTGTTAGCATGCTGTTGATTGTAGGCGCTATTTTAGTGGCTATTCCCTACTTTATTAAAATTTAATATTACTATTGTTACGGCTAAATAAAATACACGAGAAAATAAAAAAGCGCCGTGGTATTCAACTTTGGGAAAATACCATGGCGCTTTTGGAAATCGTCGATATAGGAGTCTACCTACAGTGTAAGATTAGCAAGCTTAGTACCAACTTCATAAAACAATTAAAATTCAATAAAAACAATTAACTAAGCATCCACCTTAACTCATCAACTAATCCCCTTGTTCCAGTTTTGTGCACGTTTTTACCGCTCTGCACCAAATTAATTAGTATAATTTAGGTATGTTTTCTATTTTTTATTTAGTTTTAAAACTTACTATTGATGAAATCAATGTCAGTTATTGAAAACAACAATTTCATTAATAATACACTTAGCGCTAGAGTGAAGTTAAGCCAACAAACTAAGAGTAATAATTATGACAACATCAAGCTTCACACAACAAGACGGGTTATTTATTGATGCTAACTTACATCAGTTTATTGAAGAGCAGTTATGCGCAAAAACTAACACCACTGAAACTTACCAAGCATTAGCTACTTTAGTTGATGAGTTTGGTTGTAAATGCCGTAAAACAAAGCACCAACCAAATGATGTATTAGAAGTGGATACATTGCTAAACGCATACCAACTTAAAAACCACCCACTTTGCCATGTTGATGCACAAACGACAGAAGCCGTTTTAGACGAATATTGCTGCCAGGTTCCTGCAATTATTGTTGTTGCGTTAATGGATACGCTTAGTGGTACGCAGTGCGATGAACCTCAAGCACATGAGATTTACCATCGTGCAGCGCAGTTAACCAACCGCCCTTGCATGCACAGAGTAAAAACTGCCTCAGCAGCTTAATAATGAATGTGTTTAAAAGTGCTCGATAACCTTCTTTGCAAAGCCAGTACAAGTTAAGGTTGTCGAGTTATGAATACTTGAGTTATCGCTCTGCTCTTGCGCTAAATCAAAGGTTACTTCACCGCTTTTAAATGTTTGCTCTAACGCATTTTCTATTAGTAATGCGGCCTCGTCCCATCCCATAAATTTAAGCATTAATACCGCACTTAAAATACTACTGCTGGGGTTTGCTTTATTTTGCCCTGCTATACGTTCAAACGTGCCGTGTGTAGGCTCAAAAAATGCGACATCGTTATTTAAATTTGCAGCAGGCATTATGCCGACACCGCCAACTTGTGCGCTCAGCATATCCGCTAAAAAGTCACCATTTTGATTAGTCGTCACCACTACATCAAATTGCTCTGGCTGCATTAAACATTGCTGCAGCATGTTGTCGGCTATAACTTCTTTAATAATTAGAGGTGCTTGATTTACTCGCTCTATTTGCAGCCAACGCCCATTTTCATGTGCAGTGGCATTAAATTCGCTTTGTGCAAGTGCATACCCCCAACGCTTAAATGCCCCATCGGTAAATTTAAGTACATTGCCTTTATGCACTAGCGTTAATGATTCACTATCGTTTTTAAGTGCATAGTTAATGGCAAAGCGCATTAGTCGCTCAGAGCCTTCTTTAGATATATTTTTAATACCAATACCGCATTCTTGTGAAAACCTTAAGCGGGTTACGCCCATTTCCTCACATAAAAAATCGAGCATTTTTTCGCTTTCTACACTCCCTGCTTGCCACTCAATACCTGAGTACACGTCTTCGCTGCTATCACGAAGCACTGTTATGTTTGTTAAAAAAGGATTTTTTAAAGGAGAAGGAAGTGCGCTAAAGCCTTTTATAGTTCGCATATTTACAAACAAATCCATTTCTTGCCTGAGTGCAACATTAAGCGATCTAAAGCCACCACCCAGTGGTGTGGTTAACGGCCCTTTTATGGCAATTTTGCAGGCACGTACCGCGTTAATTGTTTCTTGTGGAAACCAGTCACCGTCATACAGCTTTGCGGCCTGCTCGCCATTATAAACTTGCATCCAATGAATTTTCCGTGCACTTTTATAACAATGCTCAATTGCACTATCAACAACGTGGCGCATCACCGGCATAACATCCAGCCCCACGCCATCGCCATCAATAAAAGCAATGATAGGTTCTAACGGTATTTGCCAATGTCCTTGTGCATCAATAGTGATATTTTGGCCGTGCTCAGGAACTTGAATATGCTGATACGTCATGGCTAAAACCTAACTTAAAATAACGATTAATTGATTAAACCATGCTTAGCTAGAAGTGTCTGTATTTGTACTTTTATAGTTACTATCATTTTAAAAAATAAAGAATTAGGCGTGATTATTTATCCATTTAGTTGGTCTTGTATATTAAGCCTGGCGTACCAGTTATTAAATTACAGTGGAGCATTTTAATGAAATACTTTTTTGTACTGCTACTATCAATCAGCTCTTTTAACGTATTAGCCGCTGAAGTAGTCATACATAACCTTAGCTCGCTCTCAAGTAATGCTCAAAATACGGTGTCTACATGGGTTAATCAAAGTGTTGAAAAAACACAAAATACACTGGGGCCTTTAAAGCAAACCACTTTGCCTATTTATTTAAAACCGCAATACTTTGCTTTTGAGCCTGTACCTTGGGCTACAGTTAAGCGCAATAACCCCGATGGGATTGAACTACATATAGATCGCTACGCCAGTTTAAATGCATTCACTAAAGATTGGACGCTATACCATGAACTTTCGCATTTATATTTGCCGCTACTTCCCTACTCCGGTTTTTGGCTAAGCGAGGGTTTTGCCAGTTATATGCAAAACGTAATAATGCGTGACAGCGGTATAATCACCCAGCCACAGTTTGTACAACGTTTAAATGCAGGATTTGATCGTGCCCGCCTGCAAACCAAAACTAAAACACAGCCACTTAATAAGCTCTCTGCCGATATGTGGAAACAACGCGCCCAGCAACGTGTTTATTGGACGGGTGCGGCTTTTTTTGCACAGGCCGACCTTAAGCTACAAAAACAAGGTTTATCTGTCGCGGGTATAATAAAACAGTATCAAACATGCTGTAGACCCGCTCGTTCTAGTGCTAAAACCTTTATAAAAGAGTTAGATAAGTTATCCGGCAGCAGCATTTTTACAACGCTGTATGCAAAATATAATACCCGTACTGATTTTCCTGATATTAATAAAAAGCAGCTAAACACGCTTTAACGGCTGCTCTGTTTTATATAGCTACTATATTCAACCAGCCCTTGCGCATTAAAATTGGTTGAGTACTCGTTCATAAAACCATGCAAAAAATTGGTTTTATAGCACTTAACACCCGCTTTGGTGCTTAAAGCTTTAATAACTTCATCGACATTAAAGTGACTCTCACTTTCTGGGAATATGAATTCACAGGGTACATTTGCATCTAACGCTAAATAATTACGAATTTGCGACGGATAAAAGCCAATTAACTTTTTAAGGTGTGTATTGCCTGTTAATAACTGTGCCCGCCATGCTGCACTTGCCCCTGCGCTAAACGCAATACATGTGGTCGGCACTTTTAAACTCTCAAAGCATTCTAGAAGTTTGTCCGTATATTTGTCATGGCCACACTGCTGTATAAAATTATTATAACTATCTTGTTCACTTTCAATAGCTTGAATCTTATTATTGTATGGGTCAACAATCACTAAATTTGAACTAATTGCCTGTGATAACTTACTTAAAGCAGGGCTTAAACCATAAATATCACTCACTATTAGGTAATTCATACTTATCCTTTGGTAACTAAAAATGGGCTTTGTAAGCAGTTGATAAGATTTATTATAAATATTTTTATAATAAATAGCTTGCACACAATTTATATATAAGTTACCTTCCCTCTCTGGTTTAAAGAAACCGCCGCGGTTAACCATTTACCCTGATCCAGTAAGCCCCGCAAAACGTATATTTGAAAGCTAAGTTATTGTACGGCGAGAACCCCTTGAATAATACCGAGATGATTTTTTACTATCATCGCAAAAGTGTCATAAAGATCGTCAACACTGTAATGAAGCTAAACACAACATCGTTAATTTATTGACTGCAATTTGCTATACAAATATAGCGCAGAATAAATAACAAGAATAAAGTGAGTTTTATTATGTCTTATAAATATAACGGGTCTATGATCCAAATAGCACATCCAGTGCAATCAATTTCAGTAAACAAACATCGTGTAATCTTCAGTGATACACAAGGTTTAAAAAATGCATTATTTCAAAAAGCGAGTGATGCACGCCAGTTTGTTAAGTGGCTAAAAGCTAACTAAGCAACATATAACTTTAATTGCCATTCTATTATTGCAATTATTGATAAGATATTATGCCAGCCTTGTTGCTGGCATTTTACTTTTTAGCCCTTTATTGGTTACAATAGTTTTACAATAATAATTACTGGTAGCTGTTGTAATGCTCCGTATATTTTTAACTTTCTTACTTTTTTTCTGTCTGAGCTCAATAAGCAATGCTAGAACCATAAACTGGCTAGCGCACGATTTTGCACCCTATTATATTTTAAATGGTCAATATCAACACCAAGGCCGTGACGAAAGCATAATTTCTTTACTTGAAAAACAACTTCCTAATATTACCTTTAACCGCATGCTTATCCCCTCAGGTAAAGTAATTCAAGAGCTGTCTAATACTTCAAATAATGTTTGTGCGTTATCGCTTTATAAAAATGATTACAGAAAAGAGCATATTTATTTCACAGACGAAAGCTCAACAACAGGCCTCTCGCCTTCAATAGCAATGCATAAAAAGCTGGCCAAAGCGCTAAATATAGCGGAATCAAAAGAAGTATCACTACTCAATTTAATACAAGATAAAAAACTAACTCTTGGAGTTTCTATGAGCCGCTCTTACGGCCAAGAGATAGATACTTTAATAAACAGTACACCCAACATTGATTTAGTAATTAGACCCACACGCGATAGCCTAGCGAGCCTTACATATATGCTTAACCTAAAACGAATTGATATTTTGCTGGGTTACCCAAGCGAGCATTACTATTTAGCTAAATCAATGCACTTTGAAGAAAACTTAACGCAGCGTCCATTAACCGAATCTCCAGCGCTCAGTTATGGCTTTATTGGTTGTACTAAAAACGAGCAAGGCGCAAAAGACATCGCTATTCTTAATGAGCAGCTTAAAGTTATTAAAAAAACGCAGGCTTATAACGATTTACTTATGCGCTGGTTGCCTGAGGATTTAAGGCCTCTATTAAAGTCACGTATTAATAGCACAAAATAAACAAATTCAAAGTCGCTTAATTTGAGTTTCTGTTAAGCAAAAAAAACGCCACAGTAAGCTGTCTCTTATACACAAATCCCTGCTAAGAAATTAGCGGGGATTTTTTTGAACTAAATCTCAATGTCATGATCAGATCTTCAAATCTTGTTTGAGGGCACATTATGATTAACGAACATACTCA
>NZ_JACJEK010000030.1:0-37038 GCF_014164015.1 Pseudoalteromonas sp. SR41-1 | reverse complement strand
AGCACAGGCCAGCTAGATGAAGACGGTATAGCGCAATTAACCGATGTACCAAATGGGCAATTTACTGTTCAATATGGGGAAGATACGCGCGAGTATGAACCTCAAGATAACACCACACCAAACCCACTTTATAAAAGAATAACCCCCGCCTCTGCCATACAAATGAGCAGAGCTGGGCAAACAGCAACACTTGATGAAGCAAGCAACATAGCTAGCCAAGCGGGTGATTGGTTATGGGGAGCACTGCAAGGCGACTTTAATAAAGACCCTACAACGGCGCAGATTGTGGTAGGCAGTATTATTTCGATGATACCGGTGATTGACCAAGTCATGGACGTGCGGGATATTTTAGCCAATGTAATGCTGCTGACTGATGACGATAAAGCCAACGACAGTGATGGCTGGATTGCCTTTACGCTCACCGCGATAGGTTTAGTGCCTGTGCTCGGCTCCGCGGTAAAAGGTGTTGGTAAAGTGGTAATTAAAAACAGCGGCGACACAATAGAAGCCGCAATTGCAGTGTTACGCAAGCTAGGCAAAGGCGACCCCGTTCAGTATTTACGTAAAATAAACTGGCAAGACCTAGGTAAACAAGCAGCCAGCGAAGTAAAAGCCTTTATAAAAGGCCTGCGCGATACACTTCACGAAATATCAACAAGTTGGCAATACGACCTACTGCTGCCACAACTAGCCATAGACGGCATGCAAGCCACCATTAAACAGCTTGATGAAATAGCCCCCAAAATAGACCAAGGTGTTAAAGGCGCAGCCAGTGAGATTGGTAATCGCGTAAACAAAGCCCTCGATGAATTCGAGCCGCCGAAAAGCACCGGTATTGTGGGTAAGCCTAAAAAGGCTATTGCGAATGAATTAGATGCGCCTAAAGGGAATGATTTAAAAGGGGCTAAAGGTAATAGGTCTGTTAAGTATGACTTAAACTACCAAACTGAAGCATATGCTAATTTAATAAACTCTAATAAACCTTGGTCGTGGAAGAATTTTCCTGACGGTGATAAATTAACAATAAAGCAAAAGCGTGAAATGAAAGCTAATGCAATTAAACGCGGATTAGTCCCTGAAGTGAAATTAAAAGCAGGTACAAAATACCCTGACTTTGAAAGTGCTGGTTTATTAGAAAAGGTAGAGTTCCTACCAGAAAAGTTGTGGCTTGCTTCTGACTATCAACAATTTAAATGGCTAGATTCAAGAATCCCTGGAGGTAGACCTGATGGTTTCACTTGGCATCACTCAGAAATTAGTGGAAGAATGGAGTTAGTTCCATTTGGCGCACATAATATAATTAATCATCAAGGTGGCCGCTCTGTCGGTCATTGGGCATACGGAAAGCGATAGCATTATGAAAGATTTAAGTTTAGAGAAAAAAGTTTCTGTAACACATGATGAGTTAGATTCATTAGAAAAATTTTTTAATGTTAACTTACCATTTAGCTACAGAGAATTTATTTTAAAATTCAATGGTGCATCACCAGAAGAAGTTATTATAAGAGTTAACTCTGAGGACCGGGTATTGGAAAGATTTCTAATAGTTTCGGAAGATAAAAACCTCGATAGTTCTTTTATGCAATACGAAATTAAAGTCGTAATGGCTCAAATTGAGGAAAGACTTACAGATAACGAAGACTTGGTTGGAGCCGAGACCTTACCTTTTGCTTACCTTTTTGGAGGTGATTTTTTATGTCTAGATTTCAAAGAAGATACAATAAACCCTAAAGTAGTAATATGGGATCATAATGAATCTGAAGAGTTATCACCTGTTTTTTACAAGGCTTTTGATAATTTCCAAGAGTTTCTTAATGCGATGTCTTTCGGCTAACACATATTTACAAACTTTATGCTTGTTCATTCATTTTAAAACTCATTTATAACGCTAAAGAAAGCCAATGCAACCTAATATTAAAAACATCCCGCAACACCTAGGTCAGTACCTTTATCAGCAAATAGATGAGCCGTGGTTTGAAGCTCAGCTTATTTTAGATTGCGAAAACAACAATGTACTTGAGTGCAAAGCTCACTTTATTAAAACAGATGACAAAACACGGCATGCAATTGCTGTATCTGAAAATATAACTGAGTTATTTAAAACATTATTTGACCATGCTATTAAAAACGAAGTTGAGGATTGGCAGCGCGCTATTTTTACTATCACTCGCCAAGGTCAGTTTAATTTAAACTTTGAGCGCGATAATAATGAAGAAGTAATAGCCGCTGTTTAAACACATTAAGTATTAATTTAACCGCTCTTTAACAACACGGATGTTGTAAAGCTAGGCGCTATAAATTAGCGCCTTAGTCTTTCACATAATGGCTGCTTTATATGGTTAACGCCCTCATTTACTTCTCATTCTTTTCTCTTTGTGCAAAAAATATTTTAAATGAATTATTCACAAAGAGGTTTAGAGGCGCTGCGCTTAAAGAGTAAATGCTTAATGTGGCAACTAGCTTGAAAAATTCCGAACTAATGGCTCTACGTTTTTACAAACTAACAATAATATAAACATAACGGGCTCTGGCAATGGCGATTTAATTATTCACAACGCGGGCGGCGAAATAAAGCTCGACAGCCAAGGTAATGTTGATATTACCGCCACTAACGTACTCACACTCGATGGCACATTTATAACCTTTGATGGCCCAGTTGATTACGACATAACCAGCCCAAAAACCGCGCGGGCACCAAGCAATGCAAGCCCTGCCAATATTAGTCAAGTGACTGCGTTTGATTTGGGTGACAATACGTTATCTGCAGGCTCACTCGCTCAGCTTGAACTTGAATACCTTTTTGATGATGGTTCACCCGTTGATGGTATTGACTATATCGTTATCGATAATGAGGGCATTGAACATACCGGCTCACTGGCAAACGGTGTAGCCACCTTGGCTAATTTACCGCAAGGTAAAAGTGATGTTTTGCTGCGCGCAACCACTCAAGCGGATGAACAACAACTCATCCAACTGCGTAACGACTTTAAACAACATCTCACCTCTATGCTTAATGAAATACGCAAACAAGCAGCTATTGGCGATGCTATTTTTGAGCAAGAGGACTTTTTTACCCAATGGATGATTGAAACCGGTGCACGCGCAACGGGCCTGTATCAAGGCGCAAAGTCCCTTGTAACGGGTATCGCTGATTTAATCGTATTGGGGATTGATATAAATATCAGTGTGTATTTTGCCTGCTTTAGAATGATTGATGCTGTTGCCAGTGGTGATAAACACGCGGTTAAGCACGAACTTGAAACAATTTTAGCCTTTAGCCAAAAAACAACCAGTGCATTATCAGATGCCTTTGAATTATTACTCGCCTTAATGGACGATGAAGACACCCGCAATACACTCGCGCGCTTCCCGTATGACTATATTGAAGCCCACTCGTACGTTGATAAACAGCGCATAACTGGTGTAATGGCCTTTGAAATATTATTAGCGATATTAACAGGCGGGGTGGGTGTTGCCGCTTCTGCAGCGAGTAAATCAAAACACCTTGCCAGCGCCAATCGCGCACTGGTTGATATGGCCGATATACTTAAACGCAAACAGCTAGATAAAGCAATATCGCACACAGTATCTCCTGAGCAACCTAAGTTAATTGAGCGCATTGACAAACCCGATGCAGCATTACAAGAGAGTAAAAAACATGCTCACAGCTTTGTAAATGCAAAACCAATTGAGTTAAATACTAAAGGGCAGTTTAGGGATATAAATGGCTTATTAAGGACAAATGCAGGACCAAACGCTCCTGAGTTTAAAAAATGGCTCGAAAATGGGGGAACGGTTCGATACGATGAACTCACTGATACCATCCTTTATGGTAAGCCAAATATGGAAACATCTTCCTTAGGGCAAGTTGATATTGAAATACCCTATATATCAGGTCCACCTGACGGGGGGCGTTATCCTGATTTTAGTAATTACTCCAACGAGAAAGTTAATATTTCGAATATGACGGGTAAATCAGAAACAGATATCACCCCACCAGATGTTGGAGACTTTTCAAAGGCTTGGAATGAGTTAGAGTCAAGATATAGCGAAGAGTACATTATGGAAACTTACAATATTAAAAAGCGTACTAGAGGTATCAGAAGCGGCAATTGGCCAGATAAGTCACCTAGAGGTCTAACATGGCATCATAATGGTGATACCACCTCTATGGAGTTAATTGACCTTGAAATCCATAAAACATTTACACACTCTGGCGGAGCTTCTATATCCCGACAAGTAGGAGGATAATTATGAACTTAGAATTAGAAAATTGTGGTCCTGAAATAAATTTTTTAGATATTGAAAAGTTTGAAGCAAATTTATCAATAAGACTTCCTAACACATACAAAAACTTTCTATATCTCAATAATGGGGGGGAGCCCATACAATGCGCAGTTGATTTTAAAGAGAACATAATAGCTTCTAATGGGGATTATATTGCCTCTTTTTATGAACTTAGCCAAGATGTGACTTACGGACTTGAACCCAATATGAGACATCATGGTGAAAAACTTCCTAAAGGTTTAATTTATATAGCTAACTCTCCCGCTGGTAACTTTTACCTACTATCTACTAGAGAAGATTCTTATGGGCAAGTATTTTATAAAGATCACGAATTTGAAGACAAATCTCCTTTTGATCCAATAAATAATCAATTACCTGAAAGCATCGTAAAAATTGCTGATGATTTCGATGAATTTATTGCAAAGCTTTACGACCCAAATGAATAACTCTTTTTACTAAAATTAACTACTTCAGTATATACCGATCTTTAACAACATGGATGTTGTGAAGTTAGGCGCTAAAAATTAGCGCCTTAACCTTTCACATAATGGCTGCTTTTTACGGTTAACGCCCTCATTTACTACTCATTCTTTTCTCTTTGTGCAAACAATATTTAAGTGAATTATTCACAAAGAGGGCTAGAGGCGCTGCGCTTAAAGAGTAAAAGTACCATTAGGTGTCTAACATACGATGGGAACCCAAACTTATGGATAATTTAATTAAAAATTGGAAATGTTTTTGTCAAGGTACACAACAATTTGATAAATCCCATTTCACTTACTTATTTCATGAAGAGGGAATAATTAATAACGTTAATCAGATAACACAATTTATTCCTGAACAAGAGAGGCTTACTCAGGTAGTAAAGGACGTTTTGTCACTTAAAGAAGTCAAAGATAAAGTTAATATTACTGATGAAGAAATCATATTTCATGCCAAAAACTTTATATTAGAACAAGTTAATTTATTAGAAAATCTGGATGATGAACTCCGAAGAGCAACAGATAGTTTTGAAGTTAAATTTGCAACGCCTGCTGAATTCGAGTCTCACATAGATGACGATATTCCTCATTATTGGCTTTTTGATGAGTTTGGAGATTTAATTAGAGACTCAAAGAAAAACGATGATGAAGTAACATTTGCGTTTTTTGAAGCCTTATATGGAATTGACAATGACTATTATTTAAGTTGGTACATTGCTGCACCTTTACTTGAAATTAAAATAAATTTAAGTAGCTATTATGAACTGTGGAAAAATAACTGCCAGATTTATTGATAAAAGATAAATTGTTAATATTAAAGAATACATAAATTAATTACATGCTAAGGACAGCACATGCAACCCGATATTAAAAGCATCCCGCAACACCTAGGTCGGTACCTTTATCAGCAAATAGATGAGCCGTGGTTTGAAGCTCAGCTTATTTTAGATTGCGAAAACAACAATGTACTTGAGTGCAAAGCTCACTTTATTAAAACAGATGACAAAACACGGCATGCAATTGCTGTATCTGAAAATATAACTGAGTTATTTAAAACATTATTTGACCATGCTATTAAAAACGAAGTTGAGGATTGGCAGCGCGCTATTTTTACTATCACTCGTCAAGGCCAATTTAACTTAAACTTTGAGCGCGATAATAATAATGAAGAAGTAATCGCCGCTGTTCCAACACGTTAAGTATTAATTTAACCCGTTTTTTAACAACATGGATGCTGGCTAGACGCTACAGCCTTAAAAGATTAGCGCCCTAGCCTTTGGCTGTATTTCAAATTGGGTCCCTCATTTACTTCTCATTATTTTCTCTTTGTGCAAACAATATTTTAAGTGAATTATTCACAAAGAGGGCTAGAGGCGCTGCGCTTAAAGAGTAAAAGTACTATTAAATAGTCAGTTTACTATTCATGAAATATCAACAAGTTGGCAATACGACCTACTGCTGCCACAACTAGCCATAGACGGCATGCAATCCACCATTAAACAACTTGATGAAGTTACCCCCAAAATAGACCAAGGCGTTAAAGGCGCAGCCAGTGAGATTGGCAATCGCGTAAACAAAGCCCTCGATGAATTCGAGCCGCCGAAAAGCACCGGTATTGTGGGTAAACCTAAAAAGAGTGTTGCGAATGAATTAGATGCGCCGAAAGGAAATGATTTGAAGGGGGCTAGGAATAATAACAAGGATAGGCGAGTAGCTCCTGAATTATATGCCAAGCTAAGGAGGTCTACACCATCTCCTGAGATCAGAAATCAAGTAAATAAGAACAAAAAGCCACCTTATCCAGATGAAGCGTTGCCAGGGCTAATTGTCATAGGGCGCTTAGAAGCCGATCACGTTGTTCCAATGGACAAAATAACTAGAATGGATGGCTTTGAAAGGCTAACATTAGAACAACAAAAGCAAGTACTCAACGACCCCATTAACTTCATAGGTCTAAGTAAAACGGCTAACACTTCTAAAGGTTCAAAAAGCTTTTCACAGTGGACTGAGTATAAAAAAGGAGGTATCAAAGTATCCCCAGAATTCAGAGAAAGAATGATGAAACTTGAGACGCAATTAGAATTAGACATTCAAAGTAAGATAAAAACTTTAGTAAAATAAATTTAAGGTAATTTTTAATGGACAATGAATTAAAAAAATTTTTAGGCGAATATTTTGACAAACCTGAAGTTATTGACACTAAAATTTTATCCGCCGATATAACGGCAGTAATACCTGAGGTATGGGCTGAAATATTTAAAGAAAACGACTCGAAAATTGAACGAACTATTAATTTATTTAGCAAATTCCGTAACGATTTAGAGCTTACCTATGAATACCTAGCAGAGCAACTTGAAACTATTAATTTAGCATATTACTTTGAAGAGTATCATTTAGTTTTTGGTATTCGCTCTTTGTCAGGAAATCAAATTCTATATTATCAATCTAAAAATCCAAAAAATATAGAATTAACAGAGTGCTTCTCTCAACTTCCGAATGATTTAAAAGATTTTTACACACACTTTAATGGCTTTAATTACCTAGTCTCAAACTCAATGGGGCTTTTACCAATTGATGAGCAAGAATTATTGGATGAGTATGACTGGGAAGTATTAGAAGAGCACGATGTGGATATAGACTTAAACAAGTTCAAAAGCATTTTTACTAATGGCGCTGGAGGTTACATCTGTTTTAATCGTATTAAAGGCCTTGAAGAATCCTTAATTTGGTGGGCTGATGAACTACCAACTATGAACATAGATCTGTGGGCAACAGTTGATACTTGGATAACAATTGGTTTTGAAGACTAATCAATAACACGCTAAGGAAAGCAGATGCAACCCGACATTAAAAACATCCCACATCACCTAGGTCAGTACCTTTATCAGCAAATAGATGAGCCGTGGTTTGAAGCTCAGCTTATTTTAGATTGCGATAATAATGTGATTGAGTGCAAAGCCCACTTTATAAAAGCAGACGACGAAACACAGCATGCAATCATAGTATCTGAAAATATAACTGAGTTATTTAAAACATTATTTGACCATGCTATTAAAAACGAAGTTGAGGATTGGCAGCGCGCTATTTTTACTATCACTCGTCAAGGTCAGTTCAACTTAAACTTTGAACGCGATAATAGCGATGAAGCCACTTTATTACTTTAAATGAGCAGCATAAGCATAGCGTTAAATTTATTTAAAACTTTATAAATTAATAACAATAATTGAACCTGAGCTGGATACATATTAAACTGTACGCCAATTTGTTTTTTAAACAAACGAAAGTCAAGGAAGACGAGTTAGGTACCCCAACTTATTAATACTCCTCCATGATATTTCGTGACATTTAACATTTATTATTTAAAATAATTTTACGGAGTACCTATGAAAAAATTAAGCGCACTTTTGGGTTTACTGTTATTAAGCGGTTGTTCTACACCTCCTCCTGCTCAAGAAACTGAGCAAGTAGTTGTAGAACCTATTGCAGAGATTAACGAAGTAGCCGCACCAATTTCATTAACAGTTATTACTAACCCAGCTGATGCTCGCGTTCGTATTATGAATATCAACCCTGTTTACAAAGCTGGTATAGAGCTTAAAGAAGGTAAATACGATATTGAAGTAAGCAAAGCAGGATACCTTACTTACAGAAAATGGGTTTCAGTTGATAAAAAAACAATCCTAACTGTTGAACTCGATACAATGGAAGCAAGCCAGTCGGCTCAGTAAACTTCTCAGTACGTTTTAGTATATGCCTTAGTCTGATTAATTTAATAACTGGCCTAAGGCATATTAAATCCTTCATAAAGCCACAAATATCCTACTGCGAAATAACTACCAACATTTATTAAAATACATAACCACAACACCACTATAAAACGTCGCTTTTGTGATTTATGACGAAGTAATTGTTGAGCAAGTAATGCCCCCGGCCATCCTCCAAATAATGCAAGTAGTTGCAGTGTGCGCTCTGGCGTGCGGTTTACTTTTTTATGTGAAGAGCGCTTAGCTTGTCGCTTATCCCACGCGTACATTAAAAAAGTGATAGCACTTAATACACTTATATAACCAGGTACATATATAGGTATATAAACAGGTAAGTATTGCAGTAGGTAAGCCTGCCAAATGGCGGCTAAATAAAGTAATGAGAATGTGATTAATATTTTCTTTATCAATTAATTATCGCCTATACTTGGCATTGGTATTACAAAAACAAGAGCCAAATTATGACATATTTTAAAGCGATATTCTTAGTCTTATGCTTATTAACATTTAGTAGCTATGCATCCGATACATCCACCAACCTTGATAAAGAACTTGCCGTATTTAAGCCCTATTTAGGAACTTGGCAGGCTGACTTTAAAGTACCTGAAGGTGCTAAAAAAATACAAGATGTTGGCCGTTGGGAGCGTGCTTTAAACGGTAAAGCGATACATACCAAGCACTCTATTAATGAAGGTGAGTATGGCGGCGAGTCGATGATTTTTTACGACAGTAAAAAAGAGTCTTTGGTATTTTACTATTTCACAACAGCAGGGTTTTATACAAAAGGGACTATGAAAGTCCTCAGCCCCACTCAATTTGTAGCTTATGAAGATGTAACTGGTAGCCAAGATGGTATTACAAAGGTTAAATCGATGAGTGAACTAAAGGACGATAAATTTCTTGTATCGACCTCTTACCTTAAAAAGGGTGAGTGGACAAAGCCCGAACAACGTATTTATACACGCAGTATAAAAACGGTTAAATTTAAATAGCTGTGATTTATAAACACAAAAAAGGCAGCCTAGGCTGCCTTTTGTCATTTATAAAACCGTATTTATTTTACGTATTTTTTAAATGCAGCGTCTACTGGTGTATCAGCAAGGTGATTAGTGTAGTTGCTCATTACTTTTTGAGACAAGCCTACAATAATTTCAAGTAGTTGCTGCTTAGCGTAACCTGCGGCAAAGAATTTTTCGATTTGCTCATCGCTGATCACGCCACGTTCACGTGTCATTGCGAGTGTAGTTTCACGAAGAGTTTCTAGCTTAGGGTTTTCAAGTGGTGTTTTGTTAACAAGTGCGTCAACAATACCTTGATCAACCTTCATTGCCGCTGCAATACCACTGTGAGCAGGAACACAGTAATGGCAGTCGTGCTCTACGTTAATTGATTGCCATACTACTGTTAGCTCTTCTGCGTTGAATGATGTTTTTTGAAACAACTCATGCAGTACTTGGTAACCTTTAAGTAATGTTGGTGCTTCAGCCATTACTGCATGTAAGTTAGGAAGCATACCAAATGCTGCTACTGAATCAGCTAGTAACGGTTTTGCTTCTTCTGGTGCGTTTTCTTGAGTGTATAAAGTAAATTCGGCCATGGTTAGCTCCTAATAATTAATAGTTTTAAGTAACTTCGAGACACATAGTATTTGATTTTGAGCGACTGTTCAAGTTAAAATTGAGCAAATGTTCAAATTGATTGAGAATGATATGGCTAATAAGGTTAAATTTGAACGCGAGAATGTAGTTCGCGTTGCTAGTCAGCTATTTTGGCAAAAAGGTTTTCATGCAACCTCAACGCGTGACTTACAAGAAGCCGTTAATATGCGCCCAGGTAGTATTTACTCTGCGTTTGGCTCTAAAGAAGGCCTATACTGCGAATCGCTGAAAGATTACACCGTACAAATGAAAACCCAAATAGAAGGGTTTTTATCAAGTGCCGATACAGTACTTGGTGGATTACGTGCGTTTGTTGAAAACGTGGTAATTAAAACAAAAGATTGCAGCCCAAGCGCTATTTGTATGCTAGTTAAAGCAAACAGCGAGTTTGCAGAAAAAGATTCAAACCTGTATGAGCTAAGCTTAGATTTAACGGCTCAATTTGAAGCTTATTTAACGCAATTATTTAACCAAGCAATAAACAAAGGTGAGTTAAGTAACACGTTGACCGCTGTTGAATATGCGCGCTTTTTTCAAGTGCAATTTACAGGTTTACGCGGTTATTTTAATCGTCCTAATGTAGAGCAATTTGCTGAGCCAATGATCAACCAAATGTTTATGTTGATTAAAAAGTTATAAATAGCAGTTATCGAGCATTCTCAACAAGTTACATTTATTCTACTAAATAAAAATGGCCAGTATTAACTGGCCATTTTTTTTGTACTTAAAACTTAATTTGTAAGTTACGTTTTAAGCTTATTAAGTTCATTATCTTGCTGGGCAACGAGTGCATTAAGCGCTTCGCTGCTATCCCCTGCTTGTGTAGATAAGTCAGCAAGTTGCGAGGCGGCATCAGATATAAGCGTTAAATTACGGTTAATTTCTTCGGTCACTAAGCTTTGTTCTTCAGCCGCGGTTGCAATATGTGTAATTTGATTGGTTATTTCATCAACTTTAACAACAACACTGTGCAGAGCATCAAAAGCTACTGATGTTTCATCAACAGCATTTTGCGCACGTACTACGCCTTTTTCAATAACGGTAGACGCATTACCTACTTCAGATAATAAACTATCAATTAGCTGGCTTATGTCGTCTGTTGATGAACGCGTTTTAGAAGCAAGTGCACGTACTTCATCGGCAACAACGGCAAAGCCTCGGCCATGTTCACCAGCGCGCGCAGCTTCAATAGCTGCATTAAGAGCAAGTAAGTTTGTTTGTTCTGAAATAGTACGAATTACATCTAATATTTGCGTAATGTCTTTACTGCGCGAAGCTACTTTTTCAACGGCTTGATTAGCTTCTTTAATTTCTTCAGACATTGTTTTAACTTGTGTCATTGCTGACGATAAACTCGATTCACTGCTTACTACCAAGCTGTTTATTTCATCGGCTTGTTGGGCTGATTGCTCTGATGCTCTGGCGACTTCGAGTGCTGTTGCGCTCATTTCGTTCATAGCCGTTACCACACTTTCAATTTCTTGAAATTGAGATTGAACATTATGCTTAGTATCAATAGCTATATGCTGCGCTATTTCACCTTGTTGCTTGGTTTGATCAGACACATCTTTAAGTTCTGTAATTAAAATACGTAACTTAGATAAAAAGGCATTAAAGCCACCAGCTAAAGCAATGAGCTCTGCATGAGTTTCAACATGAAGTGTATGCGTTAAATCGCCTTCAGAACTTGCTAAGTTATCTACACGCTGTTGAATTTGTTGTAGCGGCGCTATTACACCTGCTATTACTAATTTCATAATAACAAAAGCAACCACAGCAATTACTAAGCCTGTTATTAAAATAATAAATCTGAGTGATGTTGCTGTTTCTTGCATGTTTTTTTCTAGCGCTTCAGGCCCTGCAAGTGCTAGTTCTGTAGGTACTTCTATGATTAATGACCACTGAGTGTTAGCTAGTTTTATATTAATTGGGTAGTTAACTAAATACTCGCGAGGCGTTTTAAAGAGACCATGTTGGCCTTTAAATTTAACCAGCTCACTGTAAGTGTTGCTACTAACCGCTTCTTTAAATGGGCGGCCTAATTTAGATTTATAGTGACTGCTGCCTACAATTAAACCTATATCACTTAAAAGTGTTACTTTTGCTTGGCCGTTGTAAAGCTCGCTCGACAGCTTTTCGGTTAAGCCCTGAAAAGTTGGGAGCGTTAAATCAACGCCAGCTAAACCAATAAACTGACCTGACTTTAAAATAGGCACAGTTAACGAAGTTAGCATTACTGAGTCGCCCGATGGGATTTCGTATAAATACGGTTCCATAATACAAGGCTTAAGCGTGTCTTTTGCACACAAATACCAATGCGCTTCACGAATACCAAATTCATTTAAAGAGGTAATATATTTATCGGCAGCATTAGCTACTTTTTGCTGTTCAATGACGCCGTTTTGGTCGCGAGTTATATACACCTCTAAGGTGCCATTACCATTAACCGAATGTTTGTAACCTTGTTTAAAGCTCGAATCTTGCCCATCAAAAGCATTAGGCTCAAATTGCGAATATATAGAAGAAAGCAGAGTATTTTGCTCTAACATCGAGCGGTTAATACTTACTACCGTATCGCGGCTCAGGGTTTCGCTTTTGGCTGCGTCACCTAATAAAGCCGCTAATGAATAGGGAATGCGGTAAGCTTCATTAATAAAGCCTGCAATTTTTTCTCCGTATCCAGCTGCATGAGCATTAAGCTTTTCTTCTACTTCTACAGTAATGTACTCTTCAGATTTAGTCGCTAACTGCTTATTACTTGATGATAACTGCCACCACAAAATGCCTGATAGCACTAGTACAGTTATAAATATACTACCAACACTAAGCCAGAGTAACTTTTTTGCTAACGATATTTCTCGCATTCATCACACCCTTTAAATTAAAACTACTGATACAGTTTAGTAGATCTAACCAACGAAGCTATGAATATCGTTAAACAAATTGAATTTAATACAATACGTTGGGGTTTTTTAAAGTTTAGCTAACCGTGCTGTTGTAATTGCGGCTAAAACTAATAAACACACACTTACCCATAAACACGCACTAAGCCCATATACTTGAAAAACCCAACCAGAAAGCACCGTACCAAACAAACGCCCTATCGCATTGGCCATATAATAAAAGCCAACGTCGAGTGACACTCCATCGTTTTTAGCAAAACTTACTATTAAGTAACTGTGCAGCGATGAATTTACAGCAAATACACCACCAAAAATAAGTAAGCCAATTACAAGCGTAAAATGTACCGCTATATCCAATTGCATCAACAACGCCAAAATGCCAGTTACGCCACTTAATAAAGCAACCCACCAGTATGCTTTTTTGACTGAGTGTGAATTTGAATCACCTTGCCCAGTTATTCGCGGTGCTTGCGATTGCACCAATCCATAAGCAATTACCCACGAAGCCATAAAGCCGCTGACCCACCAGTGATCCCAGTTAAACTGAGCGGCTAAGTAAACAGGTAGTGCAACTACAAACCATACATCGCGCGCTGCAAACAAGCATAAACGCGCTGCACTAAGTAAGTTAATTGCCCGCGATTTAGAAAATAATTCTTTAAACTTAGGTTTGTTTTTAGCTTTACCAATATCGCCTTTTAAAAAAATTAAACTAATAACCCACGCAACACTAAGTAATGCAATTAGGCTTATTAATGCGCCCACAAAACCAAATACAGTTAGTAATAAGCCGCCTAAAAAAAAGCCCACCCCTTTTAAAGCATTTTTAGAGCCGGTAAGTATGGCAATCCATTTATATAATTGGCTTTGCCCTGCATCGTCTTGTGGTACTAAATACTTAATGGCACTCTTTGCACTCATTTTATTTAAGTCTTTTGCTATGCCACTCAGTGCTTGCGCTGCCATAACATAGGCAACGGTTAGCCAATCCCCTGGCACGCAAAGCATGGCTAAAGCTACAAGTTGTAGCCCAAGCCCTACATTCATGGTTTTGTTCAACCCTAAATGCGCGCCAAGCCAACCACCTACTAAATTGGTGAACACCCCAAATATTTCATAAAACAAAAACAACATGGCTATCGCAAATGCACCATAACCTAACTGATGAAAATACAGCACCACCAACATGCGTAGCGCACCATCAGTTAAAGTAAATGCCCAATAGTTACTAGTAATTATTAAATATTGTTTTATAGAGCTCGGTAAGTTAGCCAACTGCGCAAACATAGCGTTAAACCTTTTTAAACGAGATTAAACCAAATCACTTTGTGCAACTTTAAGCATTAGCTCAGCAGTACGGTTTGCATAACCCCACTCGTTATCGTACCAAGCGTATAGTTTAAGTTGAGTGTTGTTAATTACCATGGTTGAAAGCGCATCAATAGTGCAGCTGCGCGGATCTGTTTTGTAATCTATAGATACAAGCGGCTTTTCTTCGTAGCCTAAAATACCTTGTAGCTCGTTATTTGCAGCGTCTTTAAACCACGTGTTTACTTCGTCTTGTGTAACACCTCGCTCGAGCTCAAAAACACAATCAGTAATTGATGCGTTAGTAAGAGGTACGCGCACGGCATGGCCGTTTAATTTACCTTTAAGCTCAGGAAAAATATGCGTAATAGCCGTTGCACTACCGGTTGTAGTAGGAATTAAACTTGTACCGCATGAACGCGCACGTCGTAAATCTTTATGAGGGGCATCAATAATCGTTTGAGTATTAGTAATGTCGTGAATAGTAGTCATTGAGCCGTGTTTAATGCCCACTTTTTCTTGCAGTACTTTTACTATTGGCGCTAAACAGTTAGTAGTACAAGAGGCGGCTGTAACAATGTTATGCTCACTTGGGTTATAAAGATCATCGTTTACACCCATTACTACATTTAAAATACCGTCTTCTTTTACAGGTGCGGTTACCACAACACGCTTAACACCTTGCGCTAAATATTGATTTAACAGCTCTGTGGTTTTCATTTTACCGCTGGCTTCTATTACTACATCGCAATCAGACCAATCAGTTTCGTTTATGGCTTTGTTGTTAGTAACTGCAATCGTATGCTTACCCACACTAAAGCTATTATCATCACTAGAAACCTGTTGTGCTAAGCGCCCGTGTACTGAGTCAAACTCAATTAAATGTGCGTGGGTTTTAGCATCGCCCGCTACATCATTTACTTTAATAAACTCTATTTCTGGCCAATCAACTGCTGCACGCAGAGTTAAACGTCCCATACGGCCAAAACCGTTAATACCTACTTTAATAGTCATAATTAAATACCTTTAATAAGTTAGTTACAGCAGCTAGTAATACGTTCAGGGCGATTACCCATAACATTTAAGCGCGTTAAATCGTTTTCATAAAATGAAGGGTTAGCAGTAAGCGTTTGCGTTAATACATTTTTAGCCCACTCTGGTAGGGCTTTATTAATACTGTAATAAACCCATTGATTTTGTTTACGGTCGCTCAACAATCCGCATTGTCTTAACTGCGCTAAATGGCGAGACACTTTAGGCTGGCTTAGCTCAAGTGCAGTAACCAGTTCGCATACACATAGCTCTTCTTGATGGCTAATGAGCAGCATTGCTTTTAAACGCGTATCGTCCGCTAGGCATTTATAAAATTGAAGTGGGTTGAATTGTTCCATATTGTCCTCGCAGTTTTATTGCACATACAATAAAACAAAAACAGAATATATGGAATAGTGAATATATGATTTTTTGTATGTTTATTTAACGACTCATTTTTATTAAACTCCACGCACAAAAAAGCCCAGTGGCAAAACCACTGGGCTATTACAGTATTAGTTAACTTAGCAATTAATTAAATAACTGAAAGCTCTACTTCAATATTGCCACGTGTTGCGTTTGAATATGGACATACTTGGTGCGCTTTATCTACAAGCTCCTGCGCTGCAGCTTTATCCATATCACCTAGTGATACAGCAAGTTTTACTGCAATACCAAAACCGCCTTCAATCGCGCCAATAGATACTTGTGAGTCAATATGTGTGTCGCTTGGTAAATCTATTTTTTCGCTACCTGCTACAAATTTTAGTGCGCCAATAAAACACGCGGCATAACCTGCGGCAAATAATTGCTCAGGGTTAGTACCTTGTCCGTCGTCTCCGCCTAAACCTTTAGGTGTTGATAAATTTACATCTAAACGACCATCATCAGATTTAGCTACGCCTTCGCGGCCGCCAGTTGCAGTTGCTTTTGCTGTGTAAGCTACGTTTTGTAATACATTCATAATGAACTCCAAAGTTTAGTAATTAATTTAGTTTGTGTGCAAAATAATAGAACAAGTAATTAGAGATTGCAAATACTTTGCATGCAAATTAAAATACCATGTATCGAAATAAAGGATAACGTTATGCCGTTTGAGCAATTAAAGTTAAAGAATCAGTTATGTCATCGGTTATATATGGCATCTAACAGCATTGCGCGTGCGTATCGCGAGCCTTTAAACGAGCTAAATTTAACTTACCCGCAATACGTAGTAATGATGGCGCTGTGGGAGCAAGACGAAATAACAATTGCAGAGCTAGTAGATAAAACCGCGATAGATGGTGGTGCAATGACTCAAATACTCAAAAAAATGAGCGACAAATCATTACTGGCTGTTATTAAAGATGAGCACGACAAACGCAAACGCCTAGTTCAGCTAACCCAGCATGGCCAATCACTTAAGTTAAAAGCAGCCGATATTCCTAAAAATATTTTATGTAAATTTGATAGTGTAGATGCAACACAAGCGAAACAGTTGATGCAGCTGCTCGATTTAGTAGTAAACGACTTAGCCGATTAGGCTCTTAATTTTTAAACAATAAACGTGTTTTAAAAGGTTTTAAAAGGTTTTAAAAGGTTTTAAAAATGACTCATATTAAAAAATTACTATTAGCAGCGGCATGTAGCACGGCTCTTTTAGGTAGCAACGCCGTATCTGCTAATACCGATAATCAAAATGCTGATTTAAAAACAGTAGCCACATTTGATGCGCAGCACCCTCCGGGCAACATTGCTATTACCCCATCGGGCAGAAAGTTTTTATCTGTGCATGGCTTTTTTGGCCAAAAGCAAAAAATTATGGAGCTTTTAAGCGATGGTACAACTAAGCCCTATCCTAATGAAGAGTGGGCATACGCGTACAATAACGGTAAAGGTTTTTACGACGTACTTGGCATAAACGTATCAAGCGATGGTGTATTATGGATGCTCGACACTTCAGGGCCCGATCATGCTGGGCGCTTAGTAGGCTGGGATACAAACAAAGAGCAACTACATAAAATTATTTATCTGGCTAAACCGACCATTACCGACACCTCGTTTTTAAACGATTTAGTCATCGATAATAAACATGGCGTTGTATACATTGCCGATACAGCCCAAGGCAGCCAAGCCGCTATTATTACGGTTAACCTTAAAACAGGTGTCGCACGCAGAGTGTTACAAAATAGCCATTACACCACAGCCGAAAATATCGATATGGTTATTGATGGGCGTACAATGAGCCTTGGCGGCCAACCTGCCCGCTTAGGTGTTAACCCTATTACGCTTGACCCTAACGAAGACTGGCTTTACTTTGGATCTATGTCGGGCACGTCGGTTTACCGCATTGCCACCAGCGATATAAATAACGAGAGCCTTTCGGCTAAAGCGCTTGAAGACAAAGTTACGCGTTACGGCACTAAGCCAATTTCAGACGGTATTATTGTTGATGGCGGCGGTAACGTATATGTAACCGACATAACCAATGGCGCAATTGGCGTAGTTAAACCCACTGGCGACTACGAAGTATTATTTAAAGACGAACGTTTGAGCTGGCCTGATGGCTTTAGTTACGGAGCCGATCATAAAATATACTTTACCGTTGACGATTTACATAATTCTCCGGTGCTTAATAATGGCAAAAATCAAAGCCACGGCAAGTTTAAAGTAATGTCGTTCGAGCCTTTAGTAAAAGGAAAAGTAGGCCGTTAATTTACTTTTTAAGTGACTACATTTTTAAAAAGCCTTGCACATTTAAGTGACCCAATAGTTGCAGGGCTTTTTGCTAAAAACACACCACACTGGTGCATCTTTTAGTAGTGCTTCACCTCTTTGGTGCTAATCCTTAAGTATGTATTTACACTTAAATACTAAATACCTGATTTTTATTCATAAAATATTCAAGTTAATGTTGGCATACTTCTTCCAATAAACTGATGTGTTCAGTGAAAATACCAAGGAAAAACCATGTTCAATTTATACCATACCCTTTACCTTTTATGGCGTTTAGATATTAGCGTTTGGCAAGTTAATGATCCAACAAATACCCATACAACCGCTGATAAAGAACGCGCCTATGTTAAGTAACATCGTATTGTGTAAAGGCTTGGCATAAAGCTTAAATGTATAAACCTACTTTAGGCTAAGCTTTTACACACTATGAAATTTATATGTACATTTTAGTTAAACTTCAAATTAATCGTTCAATATCAAAACAACTCCCTTGTAATAAATTCCCCATTTAAAAACATCAAAAATTAGTAAAAACACTGCGTTTATAGCTTTGCAAGCAACCCTATTGCGTTGTATTGTTGCACCCTATTGAAAATTTTTAGTTGGAACGTGTATGAACGCTTTGGAAGTTAATTTTGATGGCTTAGTGGGTCCTACTCACAACTACGCTGGTTTATCGTATGGTAATGTTGCTTCGTTAAATAACGCAGCAAGCTTTTCAAATCCTCAAGAGGCAGTGCTTCAAGGCCTTGAAAAAATGAAAGCCATGCACGACAAAGGCCTAACCCAAGGTGTATTTGCCCCTCATGCGCGCCCCGACTTAAACGTACTGCGCCGCTTAGGCTTTACCGGTAATGATGCACAGGTAATTCATAAAGCATTTAAAGCTGACCCAATTTTATTACGCGCGTGTTATTCAGCGTCTGCAATGTGGACAGCCAATGCTGCTACGGTATCGCCATCTCCTGATACAACCGACGGCAAAGTACATTTTACTTCAGCTAATTTAAATAATAAGTTTCATCGTTCATTAGAGCCAGCAACCACTACGCGCTTATTAAAGGCTATGTTTAATAACGACAAATACTTTGCGCACCATACCCATTTGCCAGACCAAGGCTTTTTTGGCGACGAAGGTGCAGCAAACCATACTCGTTTTTGTGACAGCCACGGCGAGCAGGGCCTTGAAATGTTTGTATTTGGTGCCAGCGCGTTTAACAGCCAATTACCAAAACCCGCTAAGTTTCCTGCAAGGCAAACACTCGAAGCCTCAGAAGCAATTTGTCGTTTACATAACTTAAAAGATTCAAGCCAAATTTTACTACAGCAAAACCCAGACGTAATAGACCAAGGTGTGTTTCATAATGATGTAATTGCAGTAGGTAACGCCAACGTATTACTGTGCCACCAGCAAGCATTTTTAAACCAAGCTCTGGCACTGCAAGATATTCGCGAAGCGTATGTGGGCAATAAAGAATTTTATATTATTGAAGTACCTACCGATAAAGTAAGTATTACCGATGCTGTAAGTAGCTACTTATTTAATAGCCAACTAGTGAGCCTTGAAGATGGTTCAATGCTGTTAGTGGCACCACAAGAGTGTAAACGCAACAGCGCGGTTAACGCCTACATTGAAGAAATGATTATGGCTGATAACCCAGTAAACCAAGTGCAGTTTTTTGATTTACGCCAAAGTATGCAAAATGGCGGCGGCCCTGCGTGCTTGCGTTTACGTGTAGCCCTTAACGAGCAAGAACTTGCTGCGGTAAACCCTGAGGTTATTTTAACTGATACTAAATACACACAACTGTGTGACTGGGCAAAACGTAACTACCGCGACAAATTAGGCGCAAGTGACTTTGCAGATTCAGCCCTACTCACCGAAAGCTACCAAGCACTTGATGAGCTTACACAACTACTAAATTTAGGCTCAGTGTACGACTTTCAATTAGAAGGTTAATACCTCGTCAGCACAAAGGCTAATACAAAAATAGCGAGCAAAGGCTCGCTATTTTTATTCGTGTTTATGTTAATACATATTTAAGCATCTTTGTTAACAGTTATTGCCGACGCCATCGACTCCGATAAATGCAGCGTACGCTGCGGAAACGGAATACTCAGCCCAGCGCCTTCAATTGCTTCTTTAACACGTTTATTTAAATCCCACACGGTTTGCCAATAATCACCATTAACAGCCCACGCACGTAATTGAATGTTTACTGCGCTTTCGCCTATTGATGTCACCATTACTTTAGGTGCAGGCTCTGCAAGTAATCGGCTCTCTGATGCGGCTAATTCTTTAAGTACATTTAAGCCAACATCAATAGAGTCGGCATACGAAATACCCACCACTATATCCATTCGTCTTTTGCCATTACGGGTAAAGTTTTTAATATTGCCACCCCATACTTTGCCGTTAGGCGATGCTATATAAAGACCGTCGGTGGTTTTAAAAATAGTGGTAAACAGGTTTATTTCACTCACAGTACCAAGCGTGCCACTGGCATCAACAAAGTCGCCTATTTTAAAAGGTCTGAGTATTAGCAGCATAATACCCGCAGCAATATTGCTCAGCGTATTTTTAAGGGCTAAACCAATCGCTAAACCTGCAGCGCCCATTAGCGCAATTAAGCTTGCCGTATTAACGCCAAAAATATCTAAAATAAATAGCCCGCCAATTATATAAACTAAATAACCAGCAATACTCGATAAAAGCGGGAGTAGCGTACTATCTACTCTTTTTAATGGAGATTTAGAGTTTTTAATCGCTTTTTTAACCGAGCGTGCAATTAAGGCACTCGCAACTAAAATCACCAACGCTAAAATCACTTTGTACCCTAAAGTGATGATTGTTTCTGAATGGCTTTGCCAAAACGCTAAAAGTTTATCTTTCATGTTTGTTCCGATAAATGTGGCTGAAACTCAGCAAAATAATGGTTAAATCTAATAAAAACCGACTTCAAAAGAAGTGGCGCGAGTATATAGAATAAAAAATTTAAACCTATCTTTTTTAATCACTTATTTCAACTTTAAAAATACCGTTAAAACTATAGTTTTTGATACGTAAAGCCCGCCTATTTACGGCTAATTTATAGCGCCTATTCAATATAGGTTAATCGTTTATTGGTATGGTTATTTTAAGCTTTCAAGGTTCACAAAAGAGGTTATCTATGGGAAAAGAGAAAATAGTACTCATAACCGGCGCTTCAAGTGGTATTGGCGAAGCAACCGCAAAAATGCTGGTTAACAATGGTCATAAAGTAATACTTACCGCTAGACGCGAAGATAAATTAACTGAATTAGTAGAGTCATTGGGCTCAGATAACGCCATTAGCGTAGCCGCAGATGCAACCAACTTTACCGCGCATGAAAACGTTGTTGCTAAAGGCATTGAAAAATTTGGTCGTTTAGATGTTGCCTTTGCTAATGCAGGTAAAGGGCTAGACACTTTAGGGGTTGAAGAAGGCGACCCCGATGAGTGGTCCACCATGATCGACATAAACATTAAAGCCCTACTGTGGACTGCAAAACTAACAATGCCGCATTTACGCCAAAGCAAAGGACACTTTATTATTACTAGCTCAGCAACTGGTCGCAGAGCTGTTAAAGGCTCTATATACGGTGCAAGCAAATGGTTTACTTATGGTTTTTCTCAAAACCTAGCACAAGAAATTAGTGAATGGGATGGGCGTTGTACAACCATCACCCCTGGCGCTGTAAATACCCCTTTTACTGATGAAGCAAGACCTGACAAGTTATACCCGCAAGATGTTGCCGATGCTGTGCTATTTGCCATTGAGGCAAATCAGCGTAATAACATCAGAGAAATACATTTAAGACCCACTCATTAGTAAAACTATTCTCATAATTTTGAATATGTAAACATAGGAGAAATAATCATGGCGAAAGAAAAAATAGTCCTCATTACAGGTGCTTCAAGCGGTATTGGCGAAGCAACCGCAAAAACGCTGGTTAACAATGGCCACAAAGTCATTTTAACCGCCAGAAGCGAAGACAAATTAACTAAATTAGTTGAATCATTAGGCTCAAATAACGCACTTAGCGTAGCTGCAGATGCAACCGACTTTACCGCGCTTGAAAACGTAGTTGCCAAAGGCATTGAAAAGTTTGGCCGATTAGATGTAGCCTTTGCTAACGCAGGCATGGGTGTTTCAACCGCAGGCACCGAAAAAGGTGACCCCGATGAATGGTCAACCATGATTGATATAAACATTAAAGCCCTACTGTGGACTGCTAAATTAACACTGCCGCATTTACGCCAAAACAAAGGTCACTTTATATTAACCAGCTCTGCCGCTGGCCGTAAGCCAATTGGAGGCTCTATTTACGGTGCAACTAAATGGTTTGCTTATGGCTTTGGACAAAACTTAGCAGAGGAAATGAGCGAGTGGAACGGCCGATGTACTACCATCGCACCAGGCATGGTAAACACCCCGTTTTTTGATGAAGCTAAGCCCGACAAACTCGACCCACAAGATGTAGCCGACGCCGTACTGTTTGCTATTGAAGCAAACCAGCGCAACAGCGTACGCGAGATTTATTTAATGCCGACTAATTAACGTTGATTGGTTGAGTTCGGGCTGTCAGGTTTAATGCTAATGGTGTTAAACCTGATGGTTATTAGTACTTAGTTTGGGTTAGGTGTTAGTAGGTAAGAATGAATTAAAGGTATTACGCATTTAAAGTCTTATTAATTGCCAATGCTGCCCTTAAACCATATGTAAGCAAAATATAAGACAACGGCAATATATCCAAAAGAAATAATTAGGTTTACTTTCCAAAGGTTTAGCCAAAAATTGCCTCTGAAATAAGTGCGTTCTCTTACTTCATGGTTGAACAATGCTACTGAAGAGGGCACTAATATTAACGCAGACCAACCAAGTATAGGTAACACCATAAACATAATGCCTATGCCTGTACCTCCTGCTGAAGCGTCGGATGCTTCACCATCAATTGGGGCTAGCATCACGTAGCCTAAAATAAACCCAACAATCGCAAGTATAAAACCTAAAAGCTGAAATGTTCTCATTATTATCCTTGGCAACTAACGAGACTGTAAAATAACTCCAACAGCCAAATTCAATTAAAAAATGATCTCCTTTAATTAACCCTAAGCGTTTTTAAAGCATTACAAGATTTAGATTGGGTGTCACTGTAATTCACGCTGGAGCAAAACTAACTGTTTTTTGTCCTTATTGGATCGTCTTGTTATGTGGCAGTGTACTGTAAATTTTATTAAGCTTTAAAAGCTATAAATACACCAACAACACAAATAAGTTGAATGAAGTACACCGCTTGTAATACTTTCCCATTTTTAGCCGCTACAACAAAACCTGTAGAGTCAGAAGTTTTAGGCTTATAGGTAATAAAAAACAATAAATTTTTAAAACCACCAAAAGGGTTTATCCAAGAATTTTTACTTGGGTTCTCTATTTCTGAGTCTGAATGTTTTTGCATGTTATCAATGCAACTATTTTCCAAATAATTAAACAGAAATGAGCTTACGAATATCCATACCCAGATTATCAACCCTATAATTAGTTCAAATTGACTCAATGCTGACTCCATGCCACATAACGCTTAATATAACTGGAAAATACGAGCGCTTTACAGCGAGTAGTTTCCCAGTTGATGTTTTTGTTATACGCACATATTACGCTAATGTTTGGGAACATAGGTTTTACCCCACTTATTAGCCGCTGCCAAAGCAAAACCAAAATAGACAATACTAAAAACACCATTGAAAAATTCAAAATTTACTTCGTTGTTTACAGATTCAAAAGCGGCACTAAAAAGAGATATGAAAAATCCAAGTACAGCACTAAACCAAATGAATCTAATTATCACACCATAAACTTTCTCACTCAAAATCCCACTGTGTTCCTGAAAGCTCAGGAACACAGTGGTTATTTTATGACAAATATAAACCATCAATAACGTTAGCGGCGGTACTAAAATAGCTTCTACAACTTCATGAAATATTAGGCCAATTAACATAGCTAACGAACACCACACTAAAGGAATTTTAAAACCCAATATCTCAGTGTAATTTAAGTATTTTGGTTTAACAGCTTCGTTATTCAACTACATGTCCTTTGTGCGTATAACGCCCAATTAACAGGCAAAAAATAGTTGGTTAAAATTAGCGACGAAGGAGCAAAAACCAACTGTTTTTTGTCCTTGTTTAATTTCTTGTTAGGTGTTTATTTAGCCGAAACTATTTTAATGGATTTAAGGCAATCACCAGAAAATTCTATTGGCACCCTAGAGTGTCGAAAACCAATAATATCACTCCACTTATCAGTCTTTTTTGCACTTATTAACTCTAGGTTATCCAAATTAAACAGCATATGATACTCAAACTTCCCGTTTGTAGGTATGACATTAATCTTTATATATGGCGGCAAAGTCGTCGAGTTATGATACCAAGAAGCTGAAAAATCTAAAGCGTAATCACCTTTTTTACTAACTCCAATTTTATGTTTTACACACTCAGGAATTGACAACTTTTTACCTGCAACTTCTACAGTAAAAGTTTTAAGATCAAATGAGGAAGGTTCGTATGCTTTAGGAAGGCCAAAGAGTGCTCCGTCCGATTGAATCTCTAACCCAGTATTTTTATGAGCTAAAGAATAGCCACTAAAAATTATAAGAATGATAGTTGAAAATAATCGCATATTGATGAAAACACCTAACAATTTAGTCTACGACATTTGTCGTTTTACAAACCGACAAATGTCTTTATATTACAATGATTTTATCCTAGCTATAAAATAAACAACTGTAAACAGTTAGTTAGATTCGCCTTACCTTTTCTAAATGCAGCAAAACCCCAAAATGGTGGAGATCAGTAATATCAGACAAATTACTGTTTAGTTATGCAGCTTGATTATTAATTAAAAGATTATATTTTAAGTACCTGTGTTTAAACTAATAACACGTTCACCCTTTAACCCTTAAACTTGTAACTCGTTATTGCTTATAAAATTAGTTAAAAATCACAATCACCTTCTATTGAATACTGTGTATTTTTACTTCATATTAAATACTCTTATTTCTCACTTATTATGCTGTTATGTCATTTTTAAAATTTAGCTATGCACTTATTCTCACACTTGCTAGTACCTTACCGCTTACAAGCCATGCGGCGCTTGATAAAAACGAGCGTGAAATAGTAAAACAGGTCGATAAAAACATTCCCCATGCACTTAAAGAAATAGAGCAAGCCGTAAATATTAATAGCGGTTCGCTTAATATTGAAGGTGTAAAAAAAGTAGGGGCGCTGACAAGCGAGCAGCTTAAAGCCATAGGTTTTAAAGTAGAATGGCTTGATGGCAGTGCGTTTAACCGCGCAGGGCATGTACTGGCAACGCATGAAAGTAAAAACCCCGATGCAATAAAAATACTGATGATCGGCCATCTAGATACGGTATTTGCCAAAAACGATAACTTTACTACCTACAAACAGCTTGATGCCGATACGGCCAGTGGCCCAGGTGTAGCCGATATGAAAGGCGGTAACACGGTAATAATAACTGCACTTAAAAGCTTACAAGCCCTTAATTTACTCGAAAATGTAAGCATAAAAGTGTTACTAACCGGCGATGAAGAAAGCAGCGGTCGCCCGCTTAGCTTATCTAAACAAGCTATTGTTGATGCGGCAATTTGGGCTGACGTAGCGCTTGGTTATGAAAATGGCGATAACAATATAAAAACAGCTATGGCGGCGCGCCGTGGTTATACCGGTTGGACGCTAAACGTAACGGCAAATGCGGCGCATTCTTCGCAAATATTTAGCGAAAACGTTGGTTATGGCGCTATTTACGAGGCATCACGTATTTTAAATGATTTTAGAGAGCAACTTGCCACGCAACCTAATTTAACGTTTAACCCGGGGCTTATTGTGGGCGGTACAAATGCCGATTACGACAGTGCTAATTCGTCAGCAACGGCGTTTGGTAAAAGCAACGTAATAGCACAAACCGTGCATGTAGCAGGTGATTTACGCGCACTTTCACCAAAACAATTAGAAAACGCAAAAAGATCAATGCAACTTATTGCTAGCAACAGTCTAAATGGCAGTAAAGCAGAGCTTATTTTTGAAGACGGTTACCCGCCAATGGCATTAACTGATGGCAATAAAAAGCTATTAGAATTATACAGCGACGCAAGCCACGACTTAGGCTTCAACAAAGTAGTAGCCGCCAACCCACGCAATGCAGGTGCGGCTGATATTTCGTTTGCGGCAAACCATGTTGATATGGCACTTGATGGTTTAGGCTTAATGGGCAGCGGTGCGCACACTAAAAACGAAACAGCCGATTTAACCAGCCTTGATAAAAACATTAAAAAAACGGCATTACTCATTTATAGATTAGGAAAACTGTAATAGTAAATGTATTTTAAAGATGAGCGTAGGCCAAATAATAACCGTCCTACGCTTGTACTTACTTTTAAGACATTATTTTATACAGTAATTCTCGCACTGTGGCCGGTTCAAACGGTTTATCACAAATAGCATCAACTCCCGCTTGAGCAATATTAGCTAGGTGCGTTTCGTTGGCTTCTGAGCTCACCATTAAAATAGGAATATGTGAGTAGCTATTTGAGCTTCTAACGGCTTCTGTTAGTTCTCGCCCGTCCATTTCTGGCATGTTGTAGTCGGTTACTATTAAGTCAAACGGTTGGTTATTCAAGTGCTCAATAGCTTCTTTACCGTTTTCAGCTTCTATTGGTGCAGGTATTCCCATCCCTGCAAGTACACGTATTATGTGTTTACGCGCAAAGCGGCTGTCGTCTACCACTAAAACTCGCAGCAGCGTTACGTCAAAATGATCAAGTTCTACTTCTTCTTCGCTTATAATATCGAGGGTTGCTTTGAGTGCGCGGGTAATGGCTTTTGCGCTAAAAGGCTTAGGCAAAATAGCCAGCACACCCGATTGGCGTAATTGCTCAAGGTATTTTTTATTACGTTCGCTCGATATAAGCATAAAAGGTTGATGCTCGGTGATAGGGTTTGATCTTATTTCTTGCAATAGTGAGTCGGCTGTCCCGTCAGATAAATACATAGAGCTTATAACTAGATCAGGGTGATAACTTGCTAATAAGCTAAGCGCTTGTGTTTGTGTAGATGCAGTTTCAACTTGTTTTACACCACTTTCTAAAAGCGATTTTATTATTATTTTTTGCTGAACCTCTGAAGGCTCTACAAGTAAAATGGACAAGTTTGCTATTGCAGTTAAGTCGCTCATTCAGATCTCTTTAGTATTGTTATAATCAGGATAATAATAACATTTTTGACTCGTTAATATTATATAAAGAGATTGTAATATTTAAGAAAACATTACCAACCCCTTTAAAATATAGCACTTATTAATTAGATTGAATGTAATCTAATGCATTCATTTTTTTATATGTGACGTTAGCGTGCAAAATATGTGCAGGTTCAGGGTCAACCACTTCAACAGGAATGTCGTAATTTCGGGCTATTTCAATTGCCATTTGCGTAATATTGACGCTAAACGAGGTGCCCATAAATACAATTTTATCGGCGTTGAGCATACGCTGTTGTGCTTGTGTTATTCTGTAAAGCTCGGTGTAGTATTCGTCAAATAATAAAACAAAGGGCTTAAATGAATGGTTTAGCTCAGGCGTTTGGTTTTGAATATTAAATAGCTCAAAAAGAGACTCTTGCAGGCAGTTTTCGTCTACGCTATCCCACGGGGTGGCAAGTGGCGTGACTGGCTCACCTTGCTCATGAAATAAGGTCATTTGATCAAGCCTGCCGTGTATCGCTATGTAATTTTTGTTACCCGCTTTGCCATCAAGCCCATCTATGTTTTGAGTAATTAGGTTTTTGTCACTTAGCCAATGGTGTACGTCGTTTGGGCCATGGTTGCGATACGTTGCAAAGCGATGGTAATACCATGCTAAAAACTCTTTTGGGGCGTTTTGATACATTGCGCGCGTTGCCATTTCCATAGGCGTATAATTTTTACTGCCAATGGTCCAATAACCATCCTCCCCTCTAAAGGTGGGAATACCACTGGCTGCGCTGACTCCCGCTCCTGTAATGTAAAGAGTGTTCACTTTTCAACCTCGTAACCGAGCACGTTAGCGCTTACTTGCTGATTATTATCTATGCCGCCAATTCGATATAAAACCCCACTGTGCTCAAGTAAGCCACGATGATCCATGCTCTTTACTTCAACTGGGGATAAAATCTGCCATTCGTTTTTTTCGATACTAAAGCGCCAAACATGGTCACTTGCTGGTGCAGGTTTGCCGTCGTAACCTATTGCGCTGTAGTTATATGGGTTATTAGAGCCTGCCATCATATAAATATTGCCATTATAGCTGGTGGCTGCCATTCGGTAGTGAGCAGTGCCTGTTGGATGTGGCAAGGTACGCCAATCTATTTTTTGTGGGTTAGTTGAATCTATTGTGCCTTTTAAGCACTGTGCTACACCTGCAAACGAGCGACGCGAATCAGGATTAGCTTGTGTTTTAACGCCATCACAAATAACAATGGTGTTACCACTAATAGCAGCGGCTTGGCCAAATACGGGCTCACCTAAAAATGGCGAGGCTTGTTGCCATGTATTATTTTGCGTGTCGTATACTTGTACTAAGTTTACGTTGCCGTCGTTATGCCAACCGCTAATTAGATAAATGTAACGCGCTTTGTAGCTCAGCGCTACGCTATCGTCTACGGGTACTGGCATGCTAGCAAGGTGAGTGTAGGTATCTTTTATTACGTCGTACCTATATACGTCGGGGCTTGAAACTTCAGTATGATCCTCTGCTACCGTATAACCGCCAAACACATAAGCGTACTCGCCTAAGCCGACTGCGGTGCTTGCTAAGCGCCCTTTTAATGGCAAGCTTGAAGGCACACCAGTTTTAGATTGCCACTGTGAATCGCCAACTTTAAGCGTCCACACTTTGTTATGCACTGACGAGTATTGTTTATCGCGCCCCAGCCCCATAAAGCTTAAAAAGTAGGGCTGGTTTTTTACAATAACTTTAGCCACAGCATTATTTGCAACAGGCTCAGGTAAAGCGGGAAGGCTTGCTAACGCAAGAGAAAAAAGAAGGCTCATAAGGCAAATAATTTAATAAGAATTAATACGCTCAGATTAAATTATTTTAGCCTTGTGAGCCAGTATTGTTATATCAAAATAATCAAACGCTTTTGATTAGTAACCATATTAGTAGGCAATACTAATATGCTGATTTACGTGCGCTGCATTTTGCGCTACATCAACCATTGCTGTTGCGTAATCAGTGACCGAAACTTTGCTTTCGCCTGCATCATTAGTAAAAAATGTATTACTGCCTATACGGTAATTGCCTTCATTATCACCCAGACATAACTTGTGCAGTTTATTTATCAAGGAACTACCTACAAACTGCTGTAAGAGCATTTATAGGTTTTTAACGCAGCGCTGGAAAACCGCTATTAAAAATGTGGCGGTAAGTAATGTATTGTAGTTAAGGGCGTTGTGAAGATGAGCTGTCTAAGGTGGTAGTTCAGCATAATTTTTTAAGGTAAATAGGTTACGTTATCTAAGCCTTGTTGTTTATTTTTGTACATAGCTTGATCAGCATATTTTATAAGTTCGTGATCTGTTTGGCCGTGCTCTGGGTAGTTTGCAATACCAATACTAGGTGAAATATTTAGTAGTACGTCATCTAACTTAAAGACAGCTTTAAACTCAGTGAGGACTTTATTTTTTATTCTGACGGTTTCGTGGCTAGAACTTAAATTATCTAAAATAATTAAAAATTCGTCTCCACCTAAACGCCCTACTGTGTCGTAATGCCTAACCGACGCTGAAAGCCTTTTTGCTATAGCACATAAAAGCTTATCGCCAGTTTCGTGTCCGTGGGTGTCGTTTACTGCTTTAAAGCCATTTATGTCTATAAACAGTAAAGAAAAAAATGTGTTGTTTGTAGTTGCACTAATAATTACTTTTTCTAATCGCTCCATCAATAAAGAGCGATTAGGCAAACCAGTTAACACATCGTGCCGAGCCATGTAATGGAGCTGCTCTTCCATTACTTTTCGCTCAGTTATATCGTGCGCTACTGCAATTCTTACTTGATGTTGCTCTGACCAACGAACAGACCATAATATATGGACTAATTGACCATCTTTTCTCATCCAGCGGTTTTCAAAGCGAGGGTTTACCGTTTCGCCAGACAATAGCGAAGTTACGGCGTTATGCGTTTTGTAATGATCACCTTCGTAAACATAGTTAATCATCTTTTTGCCTACAACTTCGTCGGCCGTATAACCAAAAATTTGCTCAAATGCTGCGCTTACAAAAACAAATGTGCCTTGTTTATCTACCACACAAACGGCATCAAGCATTAAATCGAGTACTTCTTCTACATTAATTAATTCATTTTTTATCATACTTTGGTGCCTTTAAAGCAAAACCAAGCAAATTTAAGTATTCTATATAGCTTTAACAAAAGCAAAGATAATTAAACCACAATCGCAGATAACACAGGGCTAGGTATAAATTGTGCCCATATAATTAATATTGCTTTGAGAAGCATGACACGAAAAAGTTAAGATTAAATATTTAATAACCATAAATACTTTGAAGTTATTCTGAAATAGACTAAATTTTAAGTCGTATATAAACATATAACTATCAGCTATTTACATTTTACTGACTCTTTAATAAATATACTTATAAAGTTCATTTAACTATATTTTTACAGTTCAATTGGGCGAAATTAGACCTTTTAACTACTACAAAATTAGCTACCTTGAGTTAATCTCATTTATGCTTTTACACTGTTAATGTATGTTAATATTGTGTGATATCACATGTATTACAAAAACAAAGACTGTTTTTGATTTTTGATTGCGCTGGAGACTTTTGGGTGAAAATATCACAACGTTTGTTTTGGCCATTACTTTTTGTTTGCCCTCTCTTAACGGCCGAGCCGTTTGAAGATAAAGACCTCGATCTTGATGCTTTAATGGGCATGGATGTACAAGCAACTTCTGCGATGAAAAGAGCACAATCAGCATTTGATACCGCCTCATCTATTTATGTATTAAGTAAAGAACAAATTACTAACTCTGGTGCTACATCAGTACCTGAAGCACTGAAAATGGTGCCTGATTTAATTGTACGTCAGCTCGATAACAATCAATGGGCTATTTCATCAAGAGGTATTGCCTCTCGATTTTCTAGCAAACTATTGGTTATGATTGACGGACAAAGCTTATATACCCCAAAATTTGCTGCAGTTTATTGGGAAACACTCAACGTTCCTTTGTATGACATTGAGCGCATTGAAGTAATACGCGGACAAGGCGGATTACTTTGGGGTAGTAACGCAAATAATGGCGTGATTAATATCATTACTAAAAACAGTATTGATACTCGCGGTGGATACGCAAACGTAACAACTGGTAATCAAATAAATGTTGATGCAAATCTTCGTTACGGTGGTGATATAAGTAACATAGGCAGCTACCGTGTGTATGGTCATGTAAAAGATGCGAATGAATCAAAAAAAGGGATCTTACTCGCACCTAACGATACAACTAAACAAAATTCTTTAGGTTTTCGGGCTGACTTTACCCCTAATGATGAGTGGTCTGCGCTACTACAGGGGGACGTTACTCACTCAACACTTGGTCAAAACTACCGAGGTGTTATAGATAAAACCAACGAAAACATTTCATTCTCAGATGATTTAAAGCGAACAGACTCACGCATAATGGCACGCCTTGAAAACAGAGTGTCGCCCGATGCCAATCAAATGCTACAAATTTCTTGGCTGAAACAAAATGGTTCCCAAGATTATATTAAAGAAGATTTTGAATCGATAGATATTGATTATCAAATGAACTTCATATACCAATCTCTACAGCTAGATTGGGGATTAAACTACCGGTATAACTCTATCTCTTTCGCAGAAAGTGTATTTTTAGATAGCGATAAAAACTTTGATAACCTCAAACAGTTTGGTGCACTTGTTCAAGCTCAATACAATGTGACGCCTGATACACTCGATTTTATTATTGGTACTAAGCTTGATCATAACGATTTAACTGGCTGGGAAAATCAACCGTCAGCAAGGCTTATATACAAACCAGTAGATAACCACCTTACTTGGGGTGCTATATCGAGAAGTGTACGTACACCAACATTGATTGAATTTAACGACAACTTTAAAGTTAATGGTACTGAAATTAAAGATCTTACCGGTTTAAGCTCTGGCTTTGGACAAATAGACGACTACCGAATTGCAACCTACCTAAATGGTAACGACAAAGTTAAATCAGAAAACTATCTATCTTATGAATTAGGCTACCGTTTTACTGCTAACGATTGGTCATTGGATCTTTCTACTTATTATACCGATGCTAATAACGTAGCGGTTATTGATATGAATACGCATGCTGAACAATTCACTCCTATACTTGAATTATTTCTAGCAGGGAGAATCCCAGAAGTATTTCAAGCACTAACAATGACTCGCATAGATTTAGACTTTGCATCTGTAGCAGACACGAGCACTAAAGGGTTCGACCTAGTTGTATCGTGGCAACCTGTTGATAACCTCAATACTGAGTTTGGTTATAGTTACACCGATTATAACTACGATTTACCTCCTCGAGTAGAGCCAGCAATCGGCTATGACTCTAAAAACAAGCAGTTATTTGCAAAAGCCGATTATTCTTTTTTAAACAACCATAATGTGTTTGCGACATTGCGCGCAATTAACTCAAATGCATATAACACTGATAATTACACAACGTTAGATGTTAGTTGGAATTGGCAAGCAACACCTGTGTGGTCTACTGCAATTTCGGGTAAAAACCTCTTTGCAGGTTCACATATTGAGTACAATAATACGGGCGAAACCTATACATTACCAAACTATATTGATGAATGTATTACATTTACAATTTCAGCAAATTTCTAAGTTAATTAGATGATTAAATTAAGAAGTTTAATTCACAGTAGCTTAATAACGTTGACACTTTTTAGTTCCAGCATTGGCGCTGTTGAAAAAGAATACATGCTAAAAGCAGGCTTCTTATATAACTTTGCACGTTTTGGACACTGGGATTATCATTTAGAATCTCTTAATGAATTTATTATTTGTAGCCCTGATAAATACTTTATTGATGCGGCTAACAACGCTTTAAAAAGTCGCACTATAAAAAACTTACCTCTATACAATAAATTAATCACTCTTGATGAAGTAACAACCTCGGCGTGTAACATGCTATTTATTACCTCTGATACATTTATCGAATGGCAAAACATAACACCTTTAGAACTGAAAAACGTTATGCTCATTGGTGAAACAGACACATTTATTGAAAATGGCGGTCATATCAGGTTTTTTCTTTCCAGTGGTAAAATTCGCTTTGAAATTGCTCCGAAGCAGCTTAAAGATGCAGGTATTACTATGAGCTCAAAAGTGCTACGCCTTGCCCGCGTTGTAGATAGGTAGTGCAATGAAAAAACTATTTGCATTAAATACGATGAGCAAAAAATTACTATTTATCTTAATGAGTGTTGCACTTGTATCAACCGCGACAGTAACCATTGTATTTAGTGCTTATGAAATCACTAGCGCTAAAGAGGAACAAATAGAAAGCTTGGGCTCTCTGTCAAAAATGCTTTCACCGAATATAACTACAGCACTTATGTTTGATGATATAGATGCAGTGCAAGAGCTTATAAACCCAATACTTATACGCTCAGATGTTATTAGTATAATGGTAACAAGTATGACTGGTGAGCAACTTGTTATTGCGCAATCCGAAGATGAAAATATGGAGCAAAGTATTGAAGTAAGTACACCCCTTCAGCTCGATATGCATGATTACGGTATATTAAAAATACGCGCTAACAACAGCTACATTCAAGACAGAATTACTTTTTACTTTAAATTTATAATGATTTTGATGGTATTCACCTTTGCCATCAGCCTAATTTTATCTCTTTTATTAAGGCGTCGCTTTTTAAACCCTATTTTATATTTAGCTCAAACAGCAAATAAAATAACCACATCACATGATTATAGCTTACGCGCTAAACAGCTATCACAAGATGAAGTAGGACAATTAACCTCTTGTTTTAATGTAATGTTATACAACATTGAGCAAAGAGAAAATTCATTAGAAAACCAAGTTAGACTGCGTACTAATGAACTTGAAAATGCGAATATTCAGTTGCAACAATATGCCTACCAAGATGGATTAACCGACTTACCGAACAGGCGTTATTTTTACGAAAAACTACAAAGCTTAGTAAGTATTAAGGGAATGAAGTTCGCCCTTATATTCATCGATTTGGATGGCTTTAAAGAAGTAAATGACAGCCTAGGTCACGACTACGGTGATTTACTCTTACACCAAGTAGCCACAAGACTGCAAAGTTGTATAACGACTAAAGATACAGTCGCACGTTTAGGTGGTGACGAATTTACATTAATTTTAGAGGGTGTAAATAGCCCGGATGAAGCATCAAAAATTGCCGAAGCTGTAAAAAGCAGCTTAATGCAGAGCATTAAAGTAAAAAAAGAGACAGTCTATGTTACTGCAAGCATAGGTTTAACATTTTTCCCTGCTGATGGTTTAACAGTAGAAGAGCTCGTTAGACGCGCTGACCAAGCAATGTATTTATCTAAAAATAAAGGGCGGAATCGCTATGAATTTTTCTCTTATGCTATAGAAGAAAAAGCCACAGAAAAGCGTCGTCTAATAGAGGAGATACGCACTGCAATTGTTAAAAACCAATTTGAATTATTTTACCAACCTATATTTTCAATTGACGGGAAATCAGTACCAAAAGCTGAAGCTCTAATTCGTTGGAATCACCCTGAACGAGGCCTAATAGGGCCAAATGAATTTATACCTGTCGCTGAAAAAAACGGATTAATAAACGATATCGGCCAATGGGTAAAATCTCAAGCAATTCAAGATACCGTCCAATTCAATGTTTTAAGTGAAAAGGCAATTCAAGTCAGTGTGAATACATCACCTCTTGAAATTGACCGTGCTGGTTGCTGGGTGGATGAATGGATTGTAGCAAGTAAAAAGTATCAACTACCCGCAAACACCATTTTAATTGAAGTCACTGAAAATACTTTAATGGATCCCGACTCGTCAATACAACGACAATTAAAACGCTTAAGCACTATTAATATAGATATTGCGATTGACGACTTTGGTGTTGGTTATTCTTCCTTGGCGTATTTACAGCGCTTAGATATAGATATTTTAAAAATAGATCGCTCATTTATCAACGATATAGAATCAAACGATAATAGTATTGCTCTCGTGAAAGCTATTATCACTATGGCTCACAATCTAGACGTAATGGTAGTTGCTGAAGGAGTTGAGACACAAAAACAGTATGACCTATTAAAGCAGCTTGCTTGTGATTATATTCAGGGCTACTTCTTTTCAAAGGCAATTACTAAACAAGAGTTTATGGGAAAATACATAGAACAAAAAGAAGTGATCTAATTTTTGTCTATCGTGTGAACCTTTTACAATTCAATATAGAAAACCCCATAACTCTTAATTTACATTCAATATACTTATAGCCTTACCTCAAGCTATAACCAGCGAGGGACAAGTAATTTATACTCTTTATATTGTGTAGAAAAACGATGGGTCAAATGAGCTTCCTCAACTAAAGTTTGTCTATATATAGCAATTAAACCAACCACTAAGCAGATCAAACTAAATATACTAGGTAAGGCTAAAAAGAAACCTACTTGTGCTGCTACGATACCTAAATACATCGGATTTCTAGAGTATTCATATAATCCTGATGTTTTAAGCTCATGTGGTCCCTTAGGATCAATTCCTGAACGCCAAAGGGCTGCCATCTGAAAATGTACAAACATCGTTAAAATAAAGCCTGCGGTCAATAATACATCGCCAAATAATACGCCTGGCCAGCCATTGAGTATTGGGAATAGCCCAAGATAGCTATCTAACTCAGGTACAAACACTCTCACTACACATACAAACCAAATAGCAGCTCTGAAAAACTTAAAAACCATATGGTTCCACCAACTAGTACAAAATTTATCACCGGGATAAATAACGCCTGATGGTGTATTTCGATTTTTATAAATAATTCTAAATGTGTAAAATCCGGCAACAAAAGTATAAAAAATAGCTAAGTAAACTCGGGTAAATTCAACTAGCGATGCAGAGTCATCTACAAATGTTTCATAAGGCATTTAAGTTACAGCTCACAATCATTATTGGTAGTAATTTTAAAACAACTAAGCCAATAGATTTAGTTATAAGATCATGAAATCATATTAGTATTCATTGCCCTCATAAACAAGCTAAGTCTGTGGTTAGTTAACGAGTTATAATCAACTAATCAAACTAATTTATAAATTCTGTTTGATACTTCACCTAAACAACTGCTTACACAAACCGAAAACGTAAATTCGGTAGTTCACAATTTTATTTTTATACCAATTCGCTTAATTAAGTGATCTATTTTTCCGCCCTACTTGATGGTGTTGGTATGAGTGTATATTAATTGCGCACATTTCACTTTTCTGCAGGCGTAAAAAAGCCCGACTATTTCTAGTCGGGCTCTCTACAATTTGAAGTCGGTGCGCTACGCAGTAGGATGTCGTAGTGCCACAGCGGTAGAAAGTCAGATAGCAAATGCTACACTATCTTTGTGGCGCGATATGAGTGGGTGTTAATTACGCGTATTTCACTTTTCTGCAGACGTAAAAAAGCCCGACTATTTCTAGTCGGGCTCTCTACAATTTGAAGCCTGGTAATGTCCTACTTTCACATAGCAAATGCTACACTATCATCGGCGCTGTTTCGTTT
>NZ_JACJEK010000002.1:0-317047 GCF_014164015.1 Pseudoalteromonas sp. SR41-1 | reverse complement strand
ACTTATGGCAAACTGATGTCTCAGGCATAGCAGTTGTGACTTATGTGGGTTGTGGTGATTTACATAAGATCATAAATTGCTGTGCCTGTCACGTTTTGGGGATTCGTCAGCCCTTCGGGCAGCGCATGTTTGGCATCTATGCTACGTTATCGCCTATTTATGGGGAATAACCACATTACATCGGCTCTGCCTTGCCTAAATACCAAACAGCCTGCTGCAAATTTAACCTCGAAAGATAAACAGGCCTGATAAAACTCATAAAAAAGGCGCCGATATAGGCGCCTTTCATGATTTACATTAACTGTTAAATCAGTTTTTTAATAAATGACTTTAATTCATCAGCAAATTCATCGCGACGAAGTGCAAATTCAATAGTCGCTTTTAAATAACCAATTTTACTTCCACAATCGTGGCTACGGCCTTTTATAGCGTATGCATCTACTTTTTCGTGTTCCATTAACATCGCAATTGCGTCAGTTAATTGAATTTCATTGCCTGCTCCTTGCGGAGTTTTTGCAAGTAACGGCCATATGTTTTCGCTTAATACGTATCGACCCACTACAGCTAAGTTAGATGGCGCTTCGTCTACTGGCGGTTTTTCTACCATGTTAAAAATTGGCGAGCTTTCACCTTGTTTTAAGTCAACATCGCCTAAATCAACCACACCAAACTTATCTACTTCATCCATTGGTACTGGCTCAACCATTATTTGGCTATGCTTGTTTTGCTCAAAATTAGCGATCATTTCTGCTAAGTTATCTTTTTTAAGATCGCTCTCTACATCATCAATAATTACATCAGGTAGAATAACTACAAACGGTTCGTTACCAATAATAGGCGCAGCACAACTAATAGCATGGCCTAAGCCTTTTGCTTCACCTTGGCGTACGTGAATAATGGTTACGTCTTTAGGGCAGATTGCTTGCACTTCGGCAAGTAGTTGCCGCTTTACACGCTTTTCTAAAGTAGCTTCTAGTTCAAAGCTCGTATCGAAGTGATTTTCGATTGAATTTTTACTTGAGTGCGTTACTAACACTATTTCTTTAATGCCTGCAGCAACGGCTTCGTTTACTACATATTGAATTAAAGGACGGTCTACCACTGGCAGCATTTCTTTAGGAATTGCTTTAGTGGCTGGTAACATACGAGTACCAAGGCCTGCTACTGGGATGACTGCTTTCATTTTATGTTTTCCTTAATCTTTTATTATACTGAAAATGGATATTGAATCGCTTCGTGGCATTGATAGCCTGTTACTTCAAAGTCGTCTCGTGTTACCCACGTTTCTATGTCTTCTAATGATTTAATTTTTGGATTAATTTTTAACTGAGGAGATGCAAATGGCTCACGCGTTAACTGCACATCACGCATCAGCTCAAGTTGGTTTTCGTAAATATGTGCATTAGCAATTTTATGATACGCCTTACCCGCTTTGTGGCCGGTAATTTGAGCCACTAGCGCAAGCAACACAAAACACTGAATTTGATTAAAATTAAGGCCAAGTGGCACATCACAGCTTCGCTGGTATGACGTTAAATATAGCGTATCACCAAGTAAGGAGAAAGTGTGTGTATGCATACACGGGCGCAGGCAACCAAGCTCAAACTCACCTGGATTATAAAACGTGATTATTTCACCACGGTCATCAATGCCATTTTTTAAGTTATTAATAACTTTGGAAAGCTGATCAAGCGTTGAGCCATCTGGTCGTTGCCAACCACGACCTTGTACGCCGTAAACACGCCCCATGTCATCCTCACCTTTACGGTTAGGATTATTAAGCCATGCATTGTTATCGTTTGCGTTAGCATCCCACGTTTTACAGCCAATTTCACGAAATTGCGCAGCGCTGTCGTACCCGCGTAAATAGCCTAGCAATTCAGCAATCGCTGCTTTGTAGTAACTTTTGCGTGTAGTGATCATCGGAAACTGATTATTAGCCACATCGTATTCTAAATCAGCATTGATAACGGTTAAACAACGCGTACCTGTACGTTTATTTTCGACCCACTGTCCTTCGTCAACAATACGCTGACATAATTCTAAATATTGTTTCATGCGTTACTTCTTATTATGCTTTAGCTGTGGTTATTTGTTTAGGTTGTTTATATGCCCAAATTAATAAGCCTAAACCACCTACAATCATAGGTAACGAAAGTATTTGTCCCATTGATATAAAGTCGGCAAATAAACCTAATTGTGCATCGGGTTGGCGGAAATATTCAATACAGAATCTAAACACGCCATAACCTAATAAAAATACACCGGCTACGCTGCCTGCTGGGCGCGGTTTTTTAATAAACCATTGCAGGATTAAAAACAGCACTAAGCCTTCAAAAAATGCTTCGTATAATTGCGATGGGTGACGCGCAAGCGGACCGCCCGTTGGAAATACCATTGCCCATGGCACGTCGGTAACTCGGCCCCATAATTCACCGTTTATAAAGTTACCAATACGTCCAGCTAAAAGCCCTACAGGAACCAGTGGTGCAACAAAGTCGCCCACTTGAAGAAGCGACTTTTTACGCGTCCACGAAAAAATTGCGACGGCAGTTATAACGCCAAGTGTTCCACCATGAAACGACATACCGCCCTGGTCTATTCTAAATAAATACAGTGGGTTTTCTATAAAGTAACTAAACTGGTAAAACAATACGTAGCCAATACGCCCGCCTAGTATTACCCCTAACATGCCGTAAAACAGTAAATCGCTTACTTGCTCTTTAGTCCAACCCGAATTTGGCTTTGATGCTTGACGATTTGCAAACCACATCGCAAATGCAAAACCTATTAAATACATTAAGCCATACCAACGTACGCTTAGCGGTCCAACAGAAAAAATAATTGGATCAATTTGAGGAAACTCAAGTGCCATAAAAAATAAACCTTTAGCTAAAAACCATTTTAATTGCGATAACTACAAGCAGCACCGCGAAAACTTTTTTAATTGTATTAACAGGTAAATAGTGAGTTGCTTTGGCGCCAATAGGCGCAACAAACCACGAGGTAATAACAATTCCAAATAATGCAGGTAAATAAACAAATCCAGCAAAACCATGCTCTAAATCGGTAACATGCCAACCTGCGCTGATGTAACCAATAGAGCCAAATAATGCGATAACAATTCCGCACGCGGCTGCGCAGCCAATTGCTTTTTTTATATCAACCGAGAAATAATTAAGCATAGGTACTATTAAAGCACCACCGCCAATACCAATTAAACCTGATAATCCGCCCATTATCGCAGAAAATCCACCTAAAATAGGACCTGCCGGTAACGGTTTATCTGACATCGGTTTATTACGCGCAGATAGCACCATTCTTGCTGCAATAAATACAACACTTATAGCAAACACTGTACGCAATATTTGTTCAGGGATTAAACTTGCTGCAAAGCCACTAATAAGTGCACCTAAAGCCACGCCCGACATAACCCATGGGGCAATATCCCAAGGCACGTTATCATTTTTATGATGAGCCAGCGCTGAAGACGTTGAAGTAAATAAAATAGAAGCGAGTGAGGTTGCAATAGCAATTACTAATACATGATCAGCCGACGTTACATTAAATGACAGTAGCAGAGTGCTTAGAACTGGAACGATAATTAAACCGCCACCAATGCCTAGTAACCCAGCTAAAAACCCAACAATACAGCCTAGTAGTGCGCAGCTTGCGACTAACAAACCTAAGTCATACATAGTAATCTCAAATACCCTTTTAAGGTTTATATATTAAAGGATTATAAAACTAATAGCATCTGTGTATTGCAATTAATTAGGCGTATAAGCTTATTTGGGAGTGTAAAACAAATCACCTAATTTATGCTCTAGCATAAAGCTTCGCGTTAAACGTAGTACTTGTTTGGCTGTGGATTGCGCTAAGCATTCACTTAATAGTTGTTCCATGTCACTGACATTTAAACGCCTAAGTACCCATTTAACTTTATTAAGCGATGATAAATTCATACTAAGGCGCCTGTAACCCATGGCAATAAGCAAAATAGCCCCTTCAGGATCGCCACCTAGTTCACCACACAAACTAAATGGCAGTTCATATTGTTCACATTCACGCGCTACTTTATTTAGTACCCTGAGTACGCCCGGGTGATAAGGGTTAAAAAGTTCGGCAACTCGTGCATTAGCCCTGTCTACTGCTAATAAATACTGTGTTAAATCGTTACTACCTACTGAGCAAAAATCGACTTTTTTTGACCACTCTGGAAGCATAAATACACTTGAAGGTACCTCTAGCATTATACCTATGTCGGGTCTTTCTATGGTTTGCTCTGGGTATTTTTCACTTAACTCAAAATAAGCCTGTTCAAATAACGCAAGTGACTCATCAACTTCTTCAGTGCCACTGATCATAGGGAGCATTATTTTTAAATTACCCAAACCAATGTTTGCTTTAAGCATCGCTTTTAGTTGATCTAAAAATAACTCTGGGTGATCAAGGCTAATACGAATGCCACGCCAACCTAAAAATGGGTTTTCTTCGGTAATGTTAAAGTAATCGAGTACCTTATCGCCCCCAATATCCAATGTACGCATAACCACAGGATTAGGATGATAGCTAGTTAGTACTTCTCGGTACCAATTTTCTTGCTCTGATTGCGAAGGAAACTGACCCTTTTGCATAAACCACGCTTCGGTACGGTAAAGCCCCACACCGTCACAAATATGCGCGCTACTTTGCTCGGTATTAAGCTCAAGGCCTGCGTTTAATAATAAGCTAACATGCTCACCGTCAAGCGTAATTGATTCTGAGTCTTGCTCTGCTAAAAAGCGGTTATTAAGTAGGTTATCTTGATGCTGTAACTCTGTGTATTCATCCATCAACATTTGCGAAGGCGATATATATAAACGCCCAGCAAATGCATCTAAAATCATCGGTTTGCCATTAAACTGCAGTAGAGGTAAATCTTCTATACCCCAAATGGCAGGGATCCCCATCGCACGCGTTAATATAGAAGCATGGCTATTTGCAGAGCCATTTACGCTTACAACGCCTGTTAAGTGACCTTTTGGCACCTCAGCTAGCATGGCGGGTGTTAAGGTATTAGCAATTAAGATAGTGTTGGCCGGATAATTTTTAACAGCGTGCTCGGTATTTACAAGATGGTGTAATACGCGAAGACCAATGTCTTTAACGTCAACAGCACGCTCTTTTATATAAGGGTCTTGCATGGCATTAAATTGAGATATTAAACGCTCTATTACAATTTTTAGGGCGCTTTTAGCACACCAGCCTTCTTGTAATTGCATTTCAACATTATGCCCTAAACTTTTAGCGTCAAGCAGTTGTTGATACACATCAAATACCGCAAGAGCTTCGTGCGGAATAGAATCGCTTAGCGTCATAGATAGGGTATTAAATTCTTTGCGCGTTGCAGCTACAGCTTGTGTAAACAAACGGCGCTGCTCAGTAACGTCACTGTCTTTTAAAAGCTCAATAGATTTAAAATCGAGTTTTGGTAATACAACAAATGCTTGCCCTATACCTATTCCAGGCGCGCTCGATACGCCTTTTAAAACAGACGTTTGATGAGATGACTCATCTTGGCGGAGTATTTCTTTAATTTCAGCATGCGCTAACTGTGAAGCAAGCTGGGCAGAAAGCGTTATTAAAAACGACTCTTCGTCTTGGCTAAATACACGTGCCATTTTTTGTTGAACAACAATAACACCCAGTACTTTTTTTTGATGAACAACGGGTACAGATAAAAAAGCGTTGTAGCCTTCTTCATTTACTTCGGGGGAGAGCTTAAAGCGAGGATGTGATTTAGCAAATGCAATATTAATAGGTTCTTCGCGTTGTGCTACTAGGCCCACTAAGCCTTCGGTAAACCCAATTCTAAACTTACCCACCGCATCAGGATTTAACCCTTCGGTAGCCATAAGTACAAAATTGTCTTGGCTGTAATCTGCAAAATAAATGGAGCAGCACTGGGTTTTCATGGCATCTTTAACCATTTGCACAAAGCACACTAATGCGCTGTCTAAATTCGCTTGTCGCGATACAGACTCCGCAATAGATCTCAGTGTAGCCAGCATACCCTGCTCCTTTATTGTATCGAGAAATTACTACCTTTTACTTCGCCAATGATCTTTATGTTGTTCTCTCTTATTAAAAGGCATGGCGAAAGGAGCAAACTCTTTCATTACTCGTCGATAAACATCCCGTTTAAACGATACAACCTGTCTTACAGGATACCAATAACTTACCCAGCGCCAATCATCAAACTCTGGATGATGGGTTTTAAGTAAATTTACATCTTCGTCTTTACAGCGTAATTTTAGTAAAAACCATTTTTGTTTTTGCCCAATACACACCGGACTAGAGTCTCGGCGGATTAATCGTTTGGGTAATTTATAGCGTAACCAATGTTTTGAGCTTGCGACTATTTCTACATCTTCTGGTCGCAACCCTACTTCTTCGTGTAATTCACGGTACATGGTTTGTTCTGCAGTTTCGCCATCATCAACACCACCTTGGGGAAATTGCCAAGAGTGTTGACCATAACGTCTGGCCCAAAAAACCTGTCCCTGATTATTGCAAATCACAATTCCGACATTGGCACGAAAACCTTCGGCATCAATCACCTTAGTGCCTCATTTGTAAGTCGATTTTTAATGATTGTTCCACATTAGCCGCAATACGGCAAATACTATTATACCCAAGCCAATTAGTGAGCTAAGTTTGAGCTTTTAGTATGTTGATAAATTAATAGAGAATAGGTAAATATTTAGAAAATAACTCAGCAAAGCTATTGCGGTTCTTGTTTTCCTCTAGTTACTCACAGTTTGTGCATAACTTTTGTAAAACACGCTCATTTTGCAAACAAATCCACAATATTAGATCTTAAAACTTAGCTTCTCCACAGATTCTGTGGATAAACATGTTCATATAGTTGTATTTATCCTTACAACTTTGAAATGGCTTAATCAAAACTGAACGTGCACATTTAAAAAAACCTGCAGAGTCAGTAACTTAAAGTAAAGTAGCTTAATTTCAATATGTGCAAAATTAACACAAACAACAGGCGTGCAAAAAACGTACAACCCTAAAGATATCCACGGCTTAGCCTATTTGCTATCATGGCTATGGTATTTATACAACCGAAATTAAGAATATGCGACCTACAAAACCACACTCAATAAACGACTTAATGCAGCGCGTTAACAGTATTGCCGGATTAACACTTGGGCAACTTGCAAACCAGTACTATTTTAAAACACCTGATGATTTACTACGTGAAAAAGGCTGGACTGGGCAACTCATTGAATACGTACTAGGCGCTACTGCAGGCTCAAAACCCCTCCCCGATTTTGAAGATTTAGGAATTGAGCTAAAAACACTGCCTATTTCTTATAAAGGTAGGCCACTGGAAACTACGTTTGTATCGGTTACACCTTTAATGAACGTGACGGGAATGACGTGGCATACCAGCTCTGTGCGTAAAAAACTAAATCATGTTTTATGGCTGCCAATTTTAAGCGAACGTGATATTGCGCCGTTTGACAGAACCATCGGCAGCGGCTTTTTGTGGCAGCCTTCACCTGAACAAGACGCTTTGTTACAGCGCGACTGGGAAGAGCAAATGGAGCTAATTGCGCTAGGTAGAGTCGACGAAATATCAGGCCATTTAGGCGATGCTATGCAAATACGCCCCAAAGCTGCTCATAGTAAAATAGTCACTGATGCTATTGGCCCAAATGGGCAAATAATTAAAACCCTACCCCGTGGTTTTTATTTAAAAACCAGTTTTACAGGTGATATTTTAAAGCAGCAGTTTCAGCTATGAGTGCGTAAGAAGTTAAAGCATGAGTAAAGCGTTATACTTTTGTGCTCCACTCTTTAGTGCTGCGTACATCAACAAGCTTAAAGCATACAATTTATTTTCATCTCTTTGGAAAAAGTATCAGGCATAAAAAATCCCCGCATAGGCGAGGATTTTATCATCTAAAATTAAAAGTTATATTCTATGTAAAATAGAATTACTGACCTTTAACTTCTTTAAGACCGTTGTACGGTGCTTTATCACCTAATTGCTCTTCAATACGTAGCAATTGGTTGTACTTTGCAACACGGTCAGAACGGCTCAGTGAACCTGTTTTGATTTGACCTGCAGCAGTACCCACTGCTAAATCAGCAATTGTTGAATCTTCAGTTTCACCAGAACGGTGAGAAATAACAACAGTAAAACCAGCATCTTTAGCCATTTTGATTGCAGCTAAAGTTTCAGTTAAAGAACCGATTTGGTTAAACTTAATTAAGATTGAGTTAGCAATACCGTTGTCGATACCACGTTTTAAAATCTTCGTGTTAGTTACAAATAAATCATCACCTACTAATTGGATTTTATCACCCATTAGTTTAGTTTGGTGTGCAAAGCCATCCCAATCAGACTCATCAAGACCATCTTCGATAGAAACGATTGGGTACTGATTAGTAAGATCTTGTAAGAAGAAGTTAAATTCTTCAGAAGTGAATTTTTTACCTTCACCTTTAAGATCGTAGATGTTTGCTTCTTTGTCGTAAAACTCAGATGCAGCACAATCCATCGCTAAAGTAATATCTTTACCTAGCTCGTAACCTGCGTTTGCAACAGCTACTTTGATTGCAGCAAGAGCCGCTTCGTTAGATGCAAGGTTAGGTGCAAAACCACCTTCATCGCCAACCGCTGTTGAATGACCATCAGCTTTAAGCACTTTAGCAAGGCTGTGGAATACTTCAGCGCCCATACGTAGGCCTTCGCGGAAGTTTTTAGCGCCAACAGGTTGGATCATGAATTCTTGAATATCTACAGAGTTATCTGCGTGCTCACCACCATTGATGATGTTCATCATTGGAAGTGGCATAGAGTAAACACCTGGTGTGCCATTTAAGTCAGCAATATGTTCATAAAGCTCAACTTTTTTAGACTGTGCAGCTGCTTTCGCAGTTGCTAGTGATACAGCTAAGATTGCGTTTGCACCTAATTTTTCTTTATTTTCGGTACCATCTAAATCTAGCATCACTTTATCAACAGCGTTTTGATCTAATGCATTTTGACCAGCTAAAGCATCAGCAATTTCTTTATTAATATAACCAACTGCTTTTAATACGCCTTTACCTAAGTAACGTGATTTATCACCGTCGCGTAACTCTAATGCTTCACGAGTACCAGTAGATGCGCCTGAAGGTGCTGCTGCACGACCCCAAGAACCATCTGCTAAATGTACGTCTGCTTCAACAGTTGGGTTACCACGCGAGTCCATAATTTCGCGACCGATTACTTTTACGATTTCTGACATCTTGATTCCTCTATATTCCCAAAATGGTGAGTTCAGCTAACTTTACTACGTTTTATATAGCTTAGTCAGCCCTTAAAACAAAAAAGCCGTGCAATATGCACGGCTTTTAAAATTACGAATTCGCTTTTTGGTGGATGTGCGCAGCTGCTACAAACCCTTCAAATAACGGATGACCATCACGTGGCGTTGACGTGAATTCCGGATGGAACTGCGCGGCAATAAACCATGGGTGATCTTTATTTTCGATAATTTCTACCAGTTTTTTATCTTCTGATAAACCAGTAAAGCTTAAGCCTGCTTTTTCAAGTATTTCTACGAAGTTATTATTTACTTCGTAGCGATGACGATGACGTTCAACAATTTCGTCGCTGCCATATACTCCATGTACTTTAGAACCAGGCGTTAAATGACACTTTTGTGCGCCTAAACGCATAGTGCCACCTAAATCAGATTTTTCGCTACGTGTTTCAACATTACCTTCAGCATCTAGCCATTCAGTAATTAAGCCAACTACCGGTGCTTCTGAATTTGCATTAAATTCTGTAGAGTTTGCATCTGTTAAACCTGCAACATTACGTGCATATTCAATTAATGCTACTTGCATCCCTAAACAAATACCTAAGTATGGTACTTTATTTTCACGTGCATATTTAGCTGCTAAAATTTTACCTTCAACACCACGTCCGCCAAATCCACCCGGTACTAAAATAGCATCTAAGTGTGAAAGTAATTCAACACCTTTGCTTTCTAAGTCTTGTGAATCTACGTATTCAATGTTGATTGTTAGGCGGTTTTTAAGACCCGCATGCTTTAATGCTTCGTTAACCGATTTGTACGCATCTGGTAATTCAATATATTTACCAACCATACCAATGGTCACTTCACCCGTTGGGTTAGACTCTTGATAAAGTACTTGTTCCCACTCAGCTAAATCAGCTTCTGGTGGATCTAAGTGAAAACGACGACATACAAAGTTATCTAATTCTTGTGTTTTTAATAACGCAGGAATTTTATAAATGCTGTCTACATCGGGTAGTGAAATAACCGCTTTTTCTTCTACGTTTGTGAATAATGAGATTTTTGCACGCTCATTATTAGGTAGTTTACGGTCTGAACGACAAATAAGAATATCTGGTTGAATACCTACTGAGCGTAACTCTTTAACAGAGTGCTGAGTTGGTTTCGTTTTAACTTCACCGGCAGGGCCTAAAAATGGCACTAGCGTTAAGTGAATAAATAGCGCGCGTTCGCGGCCAATTTCAGTTCCCATCTGACGAATTGCTTCAATAAACGGTTGTGATTCAATATCACCTACAGTGCCGCCAATTTCTACAATAGCAATATCATAACCTTCAGCACCGTCGTATACACGCTGCTTAATATCGTTAGTGATATGTGGAATAACCTGAATAGTAGCACCTAGGTATTCACCACGGCGCTCACGACGTAATACGTCTTCATATACACGGCCTTGTGTGAAGTTATTACGACTAGTCATTTTGGTACGGATAAAACGCTCGTAGTGACCTAAATCAAGGTCAGTTTCTGCGCCGTCTTCTGTAACGTAAACTTCACCGTGTTGAATTGGGCTCATTGTGCCTGGGTCAACGTTGATGTAAGGATCCAGCTTTAAAATGGTAACATTTAAACCACGGGCTTCTAAAATAGCGGCCAGTGAAGCTGCGGCAATACCTTTACCCAACGAAGAAACAACTCCGCCAGTAACGAAGATAAATTTTGTACTCATGCGAACCCTAGAATATCAGGAATTAAAAGGAATATAACACCCAAAGAAGAGCCTAAGGGTATATCATCAAGACGGGGCGAAATTGTACCAAAACACTGCTTATCAATCCAGCTAAAATTAGCTAATACGCGCACAAAAAATGTGCACTATTTAACATTAAGCCTATTTTACTTTTTTAATCGCATCCCACGCACTATCCATCTCTTCAAAGGTTGCTGTATCTAAGCTTTTACCTTGCGCATGCAAATAAGCGTTTACCTTTTCAAAACGCGCTGAAAACTTATCATTAGCGCTACGAAGCAGTTGTTCGGGATCTCGTTTAACATGGCGTATAACATTAACAGTGGCAAAAAGTAAGTCGCCGAGCTCTTCCGCTGTATGATCAGATAGCGGGTCTTGCTCAATCGCTTCTTTTACTTCAAGCACTTCTTCACTCACTTTATCTAGTGCACCATGATACGTTGGCCAATCAAAGCCAAGGGAAGCCACGCGTTGTTGAATTTTTTTGGCTTTACTTAAGCTTGGCATACTGCCAGGAATATCTTGCCAAAAAGAAGGGGGTTCGGTTTGCGCTCTAGCACTTCGCTCCTGTGCTTTGATTGCTTGCCACTGCTGCGATAATTGATCGTCTGTTAGCTCTTTTTTTTCACCAAACACATGCGGGTGACGACGGGTAAGCTTATCGTTTAATTGCTCTACTAGATCATTAAAATCAAATAGATTTTGCTCTTGTGCAAGTTGCGCATAAAAAACTATTTGAAATAGCAAATCACCCAATTCACCTTTAAGCTCATCTAAGTTGCCTGATTCAATACAGTCGGCAACTTCGTACGCTTCTTCTAGCGTATGCGGCACAATAGATTTAAAATTTTGCTTGAGATCCCACGGACAACCGCCCTTGGGATCTCGCAGTGTTTTCATTATGCTAAGAAGTTGTGTAAGCGCTGTATTATCATTCATGATTAATGACCACGCTTGGCATCATGTACACCTTCAATTTGGTGTAATTTAGAAAGAACACGGTTAGTACCCGATAAGTCATGTACTTCTATTTGCATTGTAAATATAGCTAACTGATTATCTTCAACCGTATTTACGTTCATGTTTAAAACATTTACTTTTTCATTAGCAAGTACTGAGCTTATATCGCGTATCAACCCTGAACGATCGGTGGCTTCTATTTTAATACTTAGTGCGTACGAGCCGTTAATATCATCTGACCAACTTACCGAAATAACACGCTCAGGATGCTGGTTTTTTAAGTTATTAAACGAATCACAGTCTTCCTTATGAACACCTATTCCTCGACCTTGGGTTATATAACCTATTATTTCATCGCCAGGTACTGGGCGACAGCACTTGGCTACATGGCTCATTAAGCTGCCAACACCATCAACCACAATGCCGTTTTTATCACCAGTTACTTTACTTGGTGCTTTAATGCGAATAACCGGCTCATCTTCTGTCCGATCACTTACAAAGTTAAGCATTTGATTGAGGCGAACATCGCCCGCACCAATCGCAACCATTAAGTCATCCAGCTCTTTAAAGTTAAAACGCTTAATGGCTGGCTCTAAATCTTTATATGTTAAATTGAGCTTTTGTAATTCACTGTCGAGAATTTCTTTCCCCGCACTTAAGTTTTTGTCGCGGTCGAGCTGTTTAAACCAGTGGTGGATTTTAGCTCTAGCACGGGATGACTTAATGTATCCTAATGACGGGTTTAACCAATCACGACTTGGATTTGGTTGTTTTTGGGTGAGTATTTCTACCTGATCCCCTGTTGTAAGTTGATGCGTAAACGGCACTATTTTGCCGAATATTTTTGCACCAATACAACGATGCCCCACATTTGAGTGAATGTAGTAAGCAAAATCAAGCGGTGTAGCGCCAAGTGGTAAATCGATAATATCGCCGCTTGGGGTAAATATGTATACGCGATCTTCTACTACTTGGTTTTTAAGCTCTTCTGCTAAATCGCCACCATCAACCACTTCTTCTTGCCATTGGAGTAGCTTACGCAACCAGCTGATTTTTTGCTCATAACCCGAGCCGCGCCCTGGTAATGCACCTTCTTTGTACATCCAGTGTGCAGCCACTCCTAACTCAGCATCTTGATGCATGTCGCTGGTACGAATTTGTATCTCTACCGTTTTACCTTCAGGTCCAAATACCACGGTATGAATTGACTGATAGCCGTTTTGCTTTGGGGTTGCTACATAGTCGTCAAACTCTTTATTAAGATGACGCCAATTGGTGTGCACAATGCCCAGCGCACCGTAGCAGTCTTGCAGGCGTTCAACGACGATACGCATTGCCCGAATATCAAAAAGCTGATCAAACTCGTAGTTTTTTTGCTGCATTTTTTTATAAATGCTGTAAATGTGCTTAGGACGACCATAAACTTGGGCTTCTATGCCCGCTTCACTTAAACGGTTTTTTACTTGCTCAACCATATCTTCCATGTAGGCTTCGCGTGTAAGGCGTTTGTCGTCAAGTTGTTTGGCTATGCTTTTATAGGTGCCTGGGTGCAAATATCTAAACGATAAATCTTCCAGTTCCCATTTTAATTGCCCTATTCCTAATCTGTTTGCCAATGGTGCAAAAATATCAGCCGTTTCTTTAGCGGCAATGACGCGGTCTTCTTCATCCGCATTTTTTACATTGCGTAAATGACATACCTGCTCGGCAAGCTTAATGACCACGGCGCGCACATCTTCAACCATGGTTAATAACATTTTTCGAATATTATCAACTTGCATAGTGCCTTTACCTTGATGCGATAAAGTACTAATAGTGGCCATTTGTGCAACCCCAGTTAGCAGCATGGCAATGTTATTCCCAAGCTGCTCTTCGATGGTTTCAAGCGATATTAAGTCGTTTAAAAAATACGGGGTTAAATACGCAGTAGCTAACGATTCGGGGTCGAGATTTAGCTCAGCTAAAATTTCAACCATTTCGATTGCAGTAGTTTGCCTGCTTTCACTATCACATTTTACGCAGAGCGCTTGGGCTTTAGTAAGTAGCTCTGTTTTTTCTTCAGACAAGGCAAGAAATGAAAGCCGAGTGCTAAAATCTGTTGTCTCATCTTGTTGATGTGATTGTCGTGTAGCTACCATAATGCGTTCTACCTCCGTTGAAATAACGCCATAGTTTCAATATGCCCTGTATGAGGAAACATATTCATTAGCCCAATTTTATTAAGATCAAAGCCAGCTTGTGAAATAATTGCGCTGTCACGGGCTAAAGTAACAGGGTCACAAGAGACATATAAAATAGTTTTAAACTGCTTTAAAGGTAATTCCTCTAATACAGCCATAGCACCAGTCCTCGAAGGATCGAGTACAAGCACATCTAAGTTTTTGCTAAACCATGGGGCGCTCTGTATGCTTTGGGTTAAATCAAAGCAATGAAACTGCGCATTGGTAATAGAGTTAGTTTGCGCATTTTGAGCAGCCATTGCAACCGCTGAAGTCACACCTTCTACACCAATTACAGATTTTGCTTGTTTTGCTAACACTAATGAGAAATTACCAATCCCACAAAATAAATCCAATAAATTTTCATCACCTTTTAAATCAAGCCAATTTGCAGCTTGCTTTAACATAGCTTCGTTAACTTGCGCATTTACCTGAATAAAATTACCTAAACCAAATTCAAATTTTAGATCAAATTCTTTAAGATAATAAAATGGCATGGCTAAGTGTGAATGTTCTATTGCATCGCTCTCGCTTTGCCATACAATTTTAAACTGCTGGCTTTTTGTTATGTGCTCAACCAAAGCCTTTGTATCATCATTAATTGCTTTAGTGTGACGAATAACAACAAAGTTTTGTTTATCACTTTGGCATAACTGTAAATGGCTTATACTGTGCAGTGCTTTGTGTTGATTAATTAAATCATCAAAAAGTGTAAAAACATCTGTAAATACTTCATCAAGTACTGCACATTTATTAATACTCACAATATTTTTTGAGCCACTTGCTCTGTAACCCACGCGCATTTTTTTAGCTGCTTTATCAAACATAACAGCTATACGAGCGCTGCGTCTGTAATGCACAGGTTTACTTAATAATGGGGCTTGCCAGTTTAAGCTGTTTAATTTAGCAAACTTACTAAATAACTGAGTAACTGCAGTTTGTTTTTCTACAACTTGTTGGCTTACTTCTAAATGCTGTAATTGGCAACCACCACACTGATTATAGTGCTCACAAAAAGCATCTACTCTTGATTCACTCGCTTGAATAACTTTAGTTACTTTTGCACTACTGTATTTAGCTTTATCTTCGACGAGTGTTGCTTTGACTGTTTCGTTTGGTAATGCACCGCTTACAAAACATACTTTATTGTTATGTTTAGCAATGCCACGCCCTTGATGATCCATTCCCGTTATAGTCAATTCTAGTGTTTGTTGCTTTAACGGTTTTTTTTTCGCTTTAAAAATTTGCGCCATTAGGCATTACCTTAACTTTATTTATGAAGCACCTATATTTAGATGCTTTAGAATGCGTGTTGAACCGTATATACTCAAGTCATACTAATAACGATAAAACGCTCTCATTATGACCAAATTAGGCTTACGCGATTCTGTTTTAACACTGACCCTGATCCCAACGGTGATCATAGGATTACTACTTGGTGGCTATTTTACAATAAATCGTTACATTGAGCTTGATGAAATTTTATATCAGCAAGGCACTACTATTTCTGAGCCCCTTGCTATTGCGCTTGAGCAACCCATGCTCGAAAAAAACAAACAGCTATTGAATCGCCTTATAAGCTACACACATAACAAGCACTCCCCTACAATTAAGTCGATTGCAATTTTTGATAAAAATAATGCGCTATTAATGACCAGTAATTATCACCGCTCATTTGAAAAGTTAATTAGTCAAAAAACGCTCATAAATTTAAAAACCACCCATGTGCAAAAGTCAGATGAGCTTGTTACATTTTTCACACCCATTATTAACCATACAAGTCACGATTCTAAATGGGACCCGTCGGCTTTTCAGTCATCTCTGGGCACCGTTATTATACAGCTAAATAAAGACCAAGCTGTTATAGGGCAACAACGAGCTTTATTAATTAGCGGTATTGTAATTATTTTATCATTGGTGTTTGCAGCTATTTTAGCTTTAAAGTTAAGCCGCATGTTTATGACGCCGCTTAATAAGTTAGTACTTGCAACCGACAAGTTAGTTGAAGGTAAAAGAAGTACTGGCCTTAACGACAACATGATTGGTGAGTTTGAGTTACTTCGAGAAGGCTTAAACACCATTGCTCACACTATGGTGATGCAAAAAGATGAAATGCAAAAAAATATTGATCAAGCAACAAGCGACTACCGCGAAACACTAGAGCAATACGAAACGTCAAATATAGAGCTCTCGTTTGCAAAAAAAGAAGCGCAAGATGCTAACCGTGTAAAATCAGACTTTTTAGCTAAAATGAGTCACGAGCTTCGTACTCCGTTAAACGGTGTTATTGGATTTACACGCCAGCTTTATAAAACACCGCTGAATAAACATCAAAAAGATTACCTTGACACTATTATGCTCTCAGCAAATAGTTTAATGACTATTATTAGCGACATTTTAGACTTCTCCAAACTAGAAGCGGGGGCAATGGAGCTTGAGTCGATTCAGTTTCAACTTCGTGATGCTGTAAATGAAGTAATGACACTACTCGCTCCTAGCGCACACGATAAGCAATTAGAGCTATCCATTTACATTAACCAACAAGTACCGGATGACTTAACAGGCGATCCCACTCGCTTTAAACAAGTCTTAATAAACCTGTTAAGTAATGCGATTAAATTTACCGAAAAAGGCTCTATTAAGGTCGACATAAGCCATCGGTTACTCGACGACGAACGCACTTCTTTACTTGTGTCAGTAACAGATACTGGCGTGGGTATACCTATGGATAAGCAAGACTCTTTATTCACTCCATTTGGGCAAGCAGACTCAAGCATTACACGTAAGTTTGGTGGTACAGGCCTTGGTCTTATTATTACCAAGCATATTGTTGAAGCAATGAGTGGTCGTATAACGTTAAATTCTGCGCCTGGTAACGGTACCTGCTTTACATTCAATAGTGTGTTTAGTTTGCCAAATCACGTATTTACAAATGACTTACCGACTAAATCGCTCATTGGAAAGCGTATCTTATATTTAGAGCCACATGAGCATACGCACCATGCCGTACTTTCGTTATTAACCCAGTGGGAATCAAACGTTACGGCATGCTTTAACGAAACTAGCTTTTTAGACGCTATAAAAAATACTGAACATAAATATGACGTTTGCTTAATTGGCCATATGGCATCAGTTGATGATATGCAGCAACTAAAAAGCTATGTAAAAGCCGTGCGTGAATCTACTGATTACTTATATTTAATGCTTAATACTGTATCGCACAATATGCGAGAAGCCTTTATAGGCAGCGGAGCTGATGCATGTTTAAGTAAGCCACTTAATCACCGTAAGTTATGTGAAGTACTTGCAGCACCTTACAGACTTGACCACCCGACTCATAATATTGAACAAAACGATCAAGCTCTACTGCCGTTAAAAGTATTGGTTGTTGATGATAACGATGCTAATTTAAAACTTCTCCATACTTTGTTAAGTGAACAGATTGAAGTAATAGAAACGGCTCATAATGGTTCACAGGCATACAGTTTAAGTAAAAGTCATAAATACGACATAATTTTTATGGATATACAAATGCCAATTATGGACGGTATAACCGCATGTAAGCTTATACAAGAATCATCACTTAATGAAGACACACCCATTATCGCTGTAACGGCACACGCCCTTCAAAGCGAAAAAGAGCAACTACTAAAAGATGGCTTTAAAGGCTATTTAACTAAGCCTATTGATGAAGATATGCTTAAACAAATTATTAGCGACCATAGTCCACAGACTCCTGTTAATCGTGACAAAGCTAAGACAGATACACCACAAAGTCCTGCACCATTTCAAAGTAGTAGAATTGATTGGGCACAAGCCCTGCAGCGTGCTGGCGGAAAGAGCGAGTTAGCGCTAGAGATGCTTAACATGCTACTTTTAAGTGTCCCTGAGACCCTTACATTACTTGCTAAAGCAATAGAGAGTAACGATTGCCAGCAAGTGTTAAGTATTGTCCATAAGTTTCATGGTGCATGTTGTTACACTGGTGTACCTAAACTTAAATCACTCGCAGAAACAATCGAAACATCGCTTAAAAATAAATGCTTGTTAGAGAATATTGAACCTGAATTATTTGAGTTACAAGATGAGCTTGAAAACCTACTTGCAGATGCAAGTGTGACCGAACTACAAAGATAAGCTTTGAATTTTAGATACAAAAAACGCGGTATTTACCGCGTTTTTTAATTAAGCTCTTTAAATGCTTATGTTTGCTTATCTTACATTCTTGCTTCAATCATTAATCGTTTCATGTCACGTACGGCTTTATCAAGCCCATCTATAGCTGCACGAGCAATAATAGCGTGACCAATATTTAGCTCATAAATCTCAGGCATTGCAGCGATTGGTTTCACGTTATGATAATGAAGACCATGGCCAGCGTTAACAATCAAACCTAAGCTTGCTGCGTATTTGACACCTTCACGAATGTGCTCTAACTCTTTGTGTAAATCAGTATCATTTGTTGCATCGGCGTACGCGCCTGTGTGTATTTCTACATAAGGAGCACCACATTCTTTGGCTGCATCTAACTGTGCTTTATCTGCATCAATAAATAGCGATACTTTAATACCCGCTTCGGTAAGCGTTTTTGTTGCTGCTTTAATTTTATCTATATTACCGGCTACGTCTAAGCCACCTTCGGTTGTTAATTCTTCGCGCTTTTCAGGTACTAAACACACGTACTCAGGTTTTACTTCAAGCGCTATTTTTATCATTTCATCGGTAACAGCGGTTTCAAGATTCATACGAGTTTGAATGGTTTTAGCCATTACATAAACGTCGCGATCTTGAATATGGCGTCTGTCTTCACGTAAGTGAATCGTAATACCGTCTGCGCCTGCATGCTCTGCTACACTGGCTGCATGAGCTGGATCAGGATAGCTTGTTCCACGCGCTTGGCGAAGTGTTGCAATATGATCTACGTTTACACCCAAAAGAATATCTTTCATTTTCTTACCTGTAAAATTACGTTTGTTGAGAGGCCATAAATAGCTCGCGGCTTTTTAATGGTTTACTACCTAATAAGGGTTTTAATAAATAGCGACTTAATTGCTTTGCCATATATAGCACATCATTTTGGCTAAAGTCATGATTTGCTATGGCGTTGAGTTGTTTGCCACTAAATCCAGAACGCGTATCTTCTTGTACTAAAAAACCAAGTTCGGGGAAATAACTATACGTCTGCTTTTCATCTATTGGTTCACCACTGGCGTCAAAACTAAAATCCACGCCATAACCGAGTAATTCCAATAGTTGAAACTCGTATGAGCGAAGCACTTCTTGTAAATTGGCCCCGCTGTTTAGGTTTGATAGATGAGTTTTATATAGCTCAAATACTTGTTCAATTGGCTCGTTAACAGGAACGATACGATTAGTAAGCTCATTTAAATAAAAACCACAATAAAGCTCATCACCTTTTAAAAAGTGCGAGTTCCCATGCAGTTCAAACTTATTGATATATTTTAAATCGTACTTGCCACTGTAATTAACAAGCAGTGCCTGAAACGGCTGAAGTTGTGCTTTATGTTTAGTGGCCTGGCGACCACTAATTCGGGCCAGCATTCTTAACTGACCAACGCCTTCTACAAGCATATCTAACATTACTTGGGAGTCACTATAAGGACGCCGATGTAATAAATACGCGGTGTAGAAGTCGCTATCCATTCACTAAGCTACTGCTTGGCTTAGTCTTCACTGTAACCTAAGCTTCTTAGTGCACGTTCATCGTCAGCCCAACCCGACTTAACTTTAACCCAAAGCTCTAAGAATACTTTGTTATCAAGCATTTCTTCTATGTCTTTACGGGCTTCACGGCCAATGGTTTTTAGCTTTTCGCCTTTATTACCAATAACCATGCGTTTTTGTGTTTCGCGCTCAACAAGAATCAACCCGTTGATATGCCAAATACCATTGTCTTGCCATTTAAACTGCTCAATTTCAACAGTTACAGAATACGGCAATTCTTCGCCCATAAAACGCATTAGTTTTTCACGAATTACTTCAGCTGCCATAAAGCGCATTGAACGGTCAGTTACATAATCTTCCGGAAAGTAAAATTCGCAAGGAGGTAAGCGTTTAGTTACTTCTGCTTTGATTAAATCAACATTTTTACCTTGCGTTGCCGATACTGGCATAATTCCAACAAAATCAAACTTGTCACTTAACCACTTCATATGAGGCAACACAAGGTCACGGTCTTTAACTTGGTCTATTTTATTAATAACCAATAATACCGGCTTACCACTTTGCGATACTTTATTAAGTACCATGTCGTCATCGGCATTCCAATGAGTGCCCTCAACTACAAAAATAATAAGCTCAACATCGCCGATAGAACTAGACGCGGCACGGTTCATTAAACGGTTAATCGCACGTTTTTCTTCAACGTGTAGACCTGGTGTATCTATGTATACCGCTTGGTGTTTACCTTCGGTATGAATACCCATAATACGATGACGCGTGGTTTGTGGTTTACGTGAGGTAATACTCACTTTTTGCTCAATAATTTCATTAAGCAAAGTCGACTTACCTACGTTCGGGCGCCCTACAATAGCAACCATTCCACAAAACGTATCTACATCACCTTCATGAGGCTGTATTAGGGTATCAAGGTTCATTTTTAAGTATCTTCAATGCTTTTTCAGCAGCTTTTTGTTCGGCTTTACGGCGCGAGCTACCTACAGAAATTATGCTATCCATTCCATCAACAATACATTCGACCGTGAATGTTTGATTGTGTGCTTGGCCTTTGGTATCAACCACAGTGTAACCCGGTAAAGATAATTTACGGGCTTGCAAATACTCTTGCAGCAGGGTCTTCGGATCTTTTTGGTTAAGCCCTGGTGAAATAGCATCTAATCGTGATTCGTACCATGACAATATAAGATCGCCACAGCTATCAATACCTGAATCTAAAAATGCAGCGCCAATAATAGCTTCTACTGCATCAGCAAGCGTTGACTCGCGACGGAATCCGCCACTTTTAAGCTCGCCCGGCCCTAAGCGTAAATAATCGCCTAGGCCAAATTCAAGACCAAACTCGGCAAGTGTTTGACCACGCACAAGCGTTGAGCGCATGCGGCTTAAATCGCCTTCACGCGCTTTAGGAAATTTGGCATAAAGTGCATTGGCAATCACAAAGCTTAAAATAGAGTCGCCTAAAAATTCTAGTCGCTCATTATGCTGGCCTTTGTGGCTGCGGTGCGTCATTGCTTGCTCAAGTAAACCTTGATCGGCAAATTCATAGCCAATTTTTTTATATAATTCTGTTACATTTTTTTTCATCGTTACTGAATATTACCTAGGCGCTCAAAGCGAACACCAGTTGGAACCCATCCTGGTAAAATATCATCAGGGCCATTCTCAAATTCAAAACTCATCCATATAAAGACAGCTTTACCCACCAAGTTTTCTTTTGGTACAAAGCCCCAAAAGCGACCATCTTGGCTGTTGTCGCGGTTATCACCCATCATAAAATAATGATCAGCAGGAACAGTCCATTCATCAGAAGGCGTGCCCGGTTGCTGGTAGTAACGCCCTTTTCTCTCAGGCGCTTGTGGGTTGATTAATATATCATGCGTAACTGTTGTTAAATTTTCATTTACACGAGCTAGAGGCATTGGGCCTTGTTTAAATTCGTTATCATTAATTAGTTTAAAATCAATTTTATTGAATTCATTACATAAAAGCTCACCCTGCTGGGTTTCGCCTTCTTTACAATTTGGCTGAATATATAAACGTTTATCGCGATAAACAATTTTATCGCCAGGTAAACCAATTGTACGTTTAATATAGTCAACATTTTCATCTAAAGGGTATTTAAAAACAACAATATCACCACGCTCAGGCTGCCCAATATCAACTAATTGAGTACGCCAAACAGGGTCTTTTATTCCATATGAATACTTTTGTACTAAAATAAAATCACCTACTAATAATGTAGGCATCATTGAACCGGATGGAATTTGAAACGGTTCAAAGATAAATGATCTAAAAATAGTAATTGCTGCAATCATCGGGAAAATCGACTTTGCTGTTTCTGTTAGTACTGGTTCTGGTGCAATTAATGCCGCCGTTTCTTCATCTAACGGAGCTCCAGCAGACGTTTGCGCTATCGCTAAGCGCTCCTGTCTTTTAGGTGCATACATTAAGTGATCTATTAACCATATTAAGCCTGAGCCTAAAGTTAATAACACCAATAAAACTGAAAAATAACCAGCCATTTATAATCCTTTGTTTTTATTTGCCAACTTTTAAAATAGCTAAAAACGCTTCTTGAGGCACTTCAACATTACCTACTTGCTTCATACGTTTTTTACCATCTTTTTGCTTTTTAAGTAGCTTTTTCTTACGGCTCACATCACCACCGTAACACTTAGCAATTACGTTTTTACGTAATTGTTTTACCGTGGTACGGGCAATAACATGTTGTCCGATAGCAGCTTGAATCGCTATATCAAACATTTGACGTGGTATAAGCTCTTTTAACGCATCAGCTAACTGGCGACCACGAGACTGTGCACCATCTCTGTGAACAATTATCGCAAGTGCGTCAACGCGCTCACCATTGATTAAAATATCAACACGCACCATATCTGATGTTTGAAAGTGTTTAAAGTTATAATCAAGCGACGCAAAACCACGGCTAGTAGATTTTAATTTATCAAAGAAGTCCATCACCACTTCAGCCATAGGTAGCTCGTAAGTTACAGCTACTTGCTTTCCGTGATAAGTCATTTTTGTTTGGCTACCACGTTTTTCAATACACAAAGTAATAACGTTACCTAGGTATTCTTGTGGTACCAAAATATTAGCTTCAACAATCGGCTCACGAATCTCTATAATATCGTTTACTGCAGGCAAATCAGATGGATTATCAATCTGAAATGTACCTTCTTTAGTAACTATCTCATAGATTACCGTAGGTGCTGTTGTAATTAAATCAATATCGTATTCACGCTCTAAACGCTCTTGAATGATTTCCATGTGTAGCATACCTAAAAAGCCACAGCGGAAACCAAAGCCAAGTGCAGTTGAATTCTCTGGTTCAAAGAATAACGACGCATCGTTTAAGCTTAATTTATTAAGTGCATCACGGAACGATTCATACTCATCTGATGCAATTGGGAACATACCCGCATAAACCTGAGGCTTAATTTTTTGAAAGCCAGGTAAGCGAAGTGGAGCTGCATTTTTTTGATGAGTAATAGTGTCACCTACTGGCGCACCATGTATCTCTTTAATACCAGCAATAACAAACCCTACTTCACCTGTTCTTAAAATACCGGTGTTGGTTTGCTTAGGAGTGAACACACCTACTTGGTCGGCAGTATGTATATGCTCGTTCGACATTATTTTTATTTTGTCGCCAGTGCGTAATTCACCGTGCTTAATACGCACTAGTGATACAACGCCTTGGTATGGGTCAAACCAAGAATCGATAATAAGTGCTTGTAAAGGTGCATCTTTGTCGCCTACTGGCGGCGGTACATCTTTAACAATCATTTCAAGAACTTCGGCAATACCTACACCTGTTTTAGCGCTACACTGCACTGCATCAAGGGCATCAATACCAATAATCTCTTCAATTTCTTCTGCAACACGTAAAGGATCCGCTTGCGGTAAATCGATTTTATTAAGTACTGGAATTACTTCTAATTCCATTTCAATAGCGGTGTAACAGTTAGCTAGTGTTTGTGCTTCAACGCCTTGGCCTGCATCAACAACAAGCAACGCGCCTTCACAAGCAGCTAAAGATCGTGAAACTTCATACGTAAAATCAACGTGTCCTGGAGTATCAATGAAATTAAGTTGGTAGGTTTCGCCGTCGTTCGCTTTGTAATTCAACGTTACACTTTGCGCTTTAATGGTAATACCACGTTCGCGCTCAATATCCATTGAATCCAAAACTTGTTTTTGCATTTCACGGTCGGTTAAACCGCCACAAACTTGGATCAAACGATCTGAAAGGGTCGATTTACCATGGTCAATATGGGCGATGATCGAAAAATTACGGATATGCTTCATAAACTGGATTCTATACTTCTATTTTAATGGACTAAATATGAATACCTAAGTGACTTGAAAATACTTGCTTTAGGATGCCATAAGCTAGATTTGTATATAACAAACTGTACTTACGCTTTTTAAGATGGGTTACAACCATTTTATGTATTGAATAACAATAAGTTATATTTACTTAACTTAAATAATTCAGCCAGATAAAATAATTTAAAAAACCACGATTCCCTGTATTTCCAAGTTACTTTGGTATAAAACGGCAATTTTACATTTAATTGGCGTCAATCACCATCTATTTGAGTTAAAGGGATACTAATTGGGTGAATTTTTATAACTTTTATATCGTGCTTTAGAGATTTCACGCGAGTTTTAGCTATAAAAAAGCCAGTAACGCCACCTAGAGCAGCAGCTAAAATCTGCCAGCCTTCGGAAGCTATAAACAATTGCGCCGCAACAAATGCAAAAATAAGACTCAAAAGGAGCGGTAGCATGTAAACCGCAAAAGCATGCTTAACAACATGACTATCATCTAGTGACAAAGTGACCTTTTGCCCTATTTCTACAGAGGATTCAAATTTATAAGGAAAGGTTTTTTTTGCAGTGCCAAATAATTTACTAAACACTTGTGAGCCGCAACGACCATTGCAGCCTTCACAAGCTTGTTTTTGCTGTGCTTCTAAATGAGCAATGTGGCCATCGAGGGCCACAACAGTGAGGGTTTGTTCAATCATAACAATCCTTACGGAATCGTCTATAGTGCGCGGGTAACTGACTCTGCAATCGCTTTTGCGGTCATACTCGGTACATTACCAACAACCGAAACATCAAAATTACCGCCATTATGCACATATACTGTCGTTGCACCAGAAGTGAGTGCTCCACTTAAACGCTTACCTGGTAATGGGCGCTGAATAAATACAGAAACCTCAACAAAACCATCAGAGAACAAGTAATAATCAGTTAACTCGTTATTTAAATCGAGCTTATGTCTGTCTGATTTTAGCAACTCAAAGCCATCTGGTAACCAGCTAATTTTCCAATTAGTGGCAGTACTATCTTCATTTATAAGTGCATCGTTTGGCAAAGGCGTTGGAAAGTTTCGATTGAGCACTTCAACTAGCATACCGGCTGGCTGCTCTGTCACACTAATATGTGTAAGCTGTAACTGCTCTAAGGCTTCACCTTCATGGTTAACGTACGCGGCTTTTAGCAACAACGACGATTCCATATCCAGCCAAATCCAATAATTATATTTATACTCGTCTTTAGATTCAATGCGAACAAGTTGCGCTGCGCGCCCTGCAATACGCCCTTTGCCGCCTAGTACAAAATCATAGTGCGCACTTAAGCGATCTATATCTTTAAATAGTACTTCAGGGATTGGACCTGCTATTGAATCTGTTTTTAGAGAATATGGTTCAGACTGAGGTTCAAAATAAGTAACTTGATTATCGATACGGACCATTTCAAGCCCAGCACCGTTAAGTAAACTTAAATGCTCAAGTTCGGTGTCACCTTGTAAAGCATGCACCCATCGGTAGGGTTCCATTGTTTTACCTTTGACAACCACAAACGAGGCGTCAAAATTACGGGTGTGAACGGCATTAGCCATTTTGAGTAATAAATCTTTGGCAGGATTTGTGTCGTTGGCAAATGCATTGAAGCTTACTACCAACGACAGAACAAAAGTGATTACTTTCATTTAATTAGTTTTTTTCCTCAGACGCTTTGGTATTAGTTTGCGCTGTTTCTAAAGAATTCGCAACTCGTGCTTGGCGTTGATGCTCAAGAACTAACGCACCAATACGCTGTTGCTGTAGTTCACGTAAACCTTGCTCAGCATTTTCAAGCGCAGGCTCAGACGAATAACTTACTGGCGAGGCCATACCTGCTAGCGGTGTGGTTTGCAGTAATGGAATTTCACTTTGCTGCTCATTGTTACTTTGAGGAAGCGTATTAACGCCCACAATAGCAAACATCGCTACACTTGCTGCAATAGCTAATTGGGCAACTGGTTTGCGCCAATTAAAAGCGACTACTTTATTATCTTGTACTGTTTCAGTGATTGCTTGAGGCTGTGTTTTTGACTGACTAAAGTCAGCATAAACAGGCTCGCTTTCTAGTGCTAATGCAACGCGATCGCTAATATCAATATGTATGTCGTTATTATTTTTTTGAGCACGCATCGCATCACCAATTAACGCATAACGGCCAAACGTAGTTACATCTTGCTCTGCAATTTTTGCATCAGTTAGATGTTGCTCGCCATCAAGTAATGCCGATAACGCTTCGTTATCTAACTTGTTAAGGTGTGCTTTTGTCATACTAAGACTCGCCTATTAATGGGTTTAATTTGTTATCTATTGCTTCACGGGCACGAAATATACGCGAACGCACAGTCCCGACTGGGCAATCCATTACCACTGCTATTTCTTCATAGCTCATCCCTTCTATTTCTCTAAGGGTGATTGCGGTTTTAAGATCTTCAGGCAAACTATCAATCGTATTAAAAATAACAGCGCGTACTTCTTCGCTTAAAAGTAGGTTTTCAGGAGATGCATTCGATCGCATTGAATCTGCACAATCATAAAACTCGGCATCTTCAGCGTCTATATCATTTGCTGGCGGCTTACGCCCCTGGGCTACTAAGTAATTTTTAGCACAATTAACGGCAATACGGTATAACCACGTGTAAAAGGCGCTGTCACCTCTAAAGTTAGGAAGTGCACGGTAAGCTTTAATAAAAGCTTCTTGTGCTACATCAGCAATATCGCCTTGGTTAGATACATAACGTGAGATCAAACCTGCAATTTTGTTTTGATACTTCTTTACTAATAGGTTGAAGGCGTTTTTATCTCCTTGCTGGACCCTTTTTACTAGCACTAAATCTAATTCCTGCTCGCTCATTCGAGCCGGTACTCCTATGTCTGATTTTTGCTTGTTATTCATATTGTCGTCATTGTTCACAAATACTCTGACCTCTTTATGAATAAAAAGTTCTGCTTAATATTATTTTTTTATAAAATAGATGATAATAACGGCGCTAAGCCTTTAAAATCACTACGTAGTAGTATGACAAATATGATACAACTACAGATATTAAAAACAAATATTGCTCTATATGAGCATTGTAACCGCAAAGTACCTCTGACATGAACCAAAATAAACATCACATTGCAGATGTCGCTATTATAGGTAGCGGCGCAGCAGGCTTATCACTTGCATTATCTCTAGCTAATTATTGTAACGTTACCGTGATCAGTAAAGGAGCGCTTACCGAAGGTTCTACTTTGTATGCCCAAGGCGGTATAGCTGCTGTATTTGATAAACAAAACGACAGCATAGAATCTCATGTTGAAGATACTCTCGATGCAGGCGGCGGTTTATGCGATAGAGACGCTGTTCATTATACCGCCAGCAATGCTCACGATTGCCTACAGTGGTTAATCGACCAAGGCGTACCCTTTGATATGGAGTTTGATAGCAAAGGAAAAGAGCGTTTTCACTTAACACGTGAAGGTGGTCACAGCCATCGTCGTATATTGCATGCAGCCGATGCAACAGGCAAAGCGGTGCAAACAACACTTATCAGCCAAGTTAAAATTCATAAAAATATAACGCTTTTAGAGCAATACAACGCCATTGATTTAATCACAGATAAAAGCGCCGGAAAAACAGGCTCACACATTGAAGGCATGTATGTGTGGAACAAAAAAGCTAAAAAGGTAGAAACCATTTCAGCTAAATTTGTTGCTCTTGCAACCGGTGGTGCAAGTAAAGTGTATTTATATACATCTAATCCAGACGTATCAAGTGGTGATGGTATTGCAATGGCTTGGCGTGCAGGTTGTAAAGTTGCCAACATGGAATTTAATCAATTTCATCCAACAAGTCTTTATCATCCAGAGCTACAAAACTTTTTAATTACCGAAGCCATGCGCGGTGAAGGGGCTTATTTAAAGCGCCCTGATGGAACTCGGTTTATGAAAGACTTTGATAGCCGTGAAGAGCTTGCTCCACGCGATATAGTGGCACGCGCAATCGATTTTGAAATGAAGCGCTTAGGCGCCAATTGTGTTTATTTAGATATTAGCCACAAAGATAAAGACTTTATTATTGAGCACTTTCCTACTATTTACGCAAAATGCTTAAGTGTAGGCCTCGATATAACGAAAGAAGCAATCCCAGTTGTGCCTGCTGCGCATTACACCTGTGGTGGTGTAATGACTGACTTTAACGGCAAAACAGATCTCGATAACTTATATGCTGTAGGTGAAGTTGCTTACACAGGCTTACATGGTGCAAACCGTATGGCAAGTAATTCACTATTAGAGTGCATTGTATTTGCCCACGCTGCAGCTAAAGATATTTTAAGTAAAATTGAACATGCACCAGAGCCGATAGCGCTTCCTCATTGGGATGAGAGCCGTGTTAGTAACTCAGATGAAGAAATTGTTATTACCCATAACTGGCATGAACTACGTTTATTTATGTGGGATTATGTAGGTATTGTACGCTCTACTAAACGCTTAGAACGAGCTCTGCATAGAGTTGAGTTGCTACAGCAAGAAATACACGATTACTATGCAAACTTTAGAGTAAGTAACAACTTACTTGAGCTTCGTAATTTAGTGCAAGTATCAGAGCTAATTATTAGAAGTGCTATGGAGCGAAAAGAAAGCAGAGGCTTGCATTACACTATTGATTACCCTGAACAAAGTGAAAACCCAACGCCGACTATTTTGACTCCAAAACGCAATTAATTGCGCCGACAGTGGCACGTTTTAGACGCGCATAACTTTGCTCATTAACGCCATTGGCTGAAATTATAAGCCAATGGTTGTTACTAAAACCTTTAATATGAAGCCATATATTATTACCATAAAATCGGCTTTTGTTACTTATTTCACCCTGAATTTTTAAGCTCTCGCCCTCAAATCTAAATAACTTTGGTTCTAATATTATAGTTCCCTCATTTGGGTGGATTGCTAATACTTTGCGCCACATTATCAAGCCAGCTAGTGCATTTAGTATTAAACAAAAAAGCATGGCTAATAGTGAATCTAAAAATAAACATAATATAAAACTGAGCATACAAAAAAAGACCACAATTGGTTTGTGGTCAGCTTTATTATTTGTAACCGTAAACCTATACACGAACTCGGTCTAAGATCAGCGAAACCATACCGTTTAACTGCTCGTCTTTACATTCTTCATGACCCATAAACCATGCAAATAAGTCAGGGTCTTCTTCTGTTAGCAAACGCTGAAAGATAGCCTGTTGCTCTGCGCTCAAAGAGTCGTATGCTTCTTCTACAAACGGCATAAACAAAACATCTAGCTCTAACATGCCACGACGACAAGCCCAACGAATACGTGCTTTACTATGAATTTCAACCATTTTAAACCTCATACTTAATTGACTCGAGTTTAACAAACACAAGCCTATTTAGCAGCTATTAATCTCTCATTAAATAATAAACCCGCACCAATAAGCGCTTGTCTGTACCATACGTAACAACTGCGTTATTATGTCACTTCATTTATATTGCAAAGAAGGTTTTTATGTCGAGCGTTTATGCATGTCCGTTATCTCATCAACTTATTAGCCTCTGCGGTGCTGATAAATTATCTTATTTGCACGGACAAATCACTCAAGATCTAAATAAATTAACCAGCAGTAATTATTTGTGGGCTGGCCATTGCAGCGCCAAAGGTAAACTTTGGGGTGTATTTAAATTATTTTCTTACCAAGATAGCTACTACCTTGCGGGTAGCCAAGCTGAAGTTGAAAAATCATTAGCTGAACTTAAAAAATACGCTGTATTTGCAAAAGTTGATATTACTGAATGCTCAAAGCGTTTAATTGGTTTAATTGGTGATGATTTATCGGATGTACTGGCACAACTTGATATTAGCTTTGAAGGCGATGCAAGCGCGTGTGATTTTACGAATGGTAAAGCGCTAAAATTAGCTGATAACCGTGTTTTAATAATGGTTGATAACCAATTTAGCATGCCTGATAACGTATCCACACTTGATAACGAAGCCCCTTGGCAACAAGCAGCGATGCTTGCCGGTGAGCCTCAGCTAAGTGCAGATGCAATTGGCGAGTACGTTCCTCAAATGGTAAACCTACATGCTATTGGCGGTATAAGTTTCAAAAAAGGGTGTTATACCGGTCAAGAAACAGTAGCCCGTATGAAGTACCTTGGTAAAAATAAACGTGCAATGTATATCGTTTCAGGGCAAAGCGAAGGGATTCTTTCAGAGCCTGATTTAGAAACCCAATTAGGCGAAAATTGGCGCCGTGCAGGTAAACTTATTGCACAAAGCTTTGATGAGCAAACAAATAAATTAACAGGCCTCGTTGTGTTGCCAAACGATACTGATGTAACTCAGGTACTTCGTGCAAAACACACACCTCAGGTGGAGCTAAGTATTCTGCCTCTACCCTACTCTCTTGAAGATGAATAAATAGGAATGACTATGATCGTTGCGGCAAACAAAGTGGTAAAAATGCATTATTCAGTAATGGATAATGATGGCAATAGCATTGATAACTCGTTCGGTGGTGAGCCACTACACTTTATCATTGGCACAGGCTATTTAATTTCAGGCCTAGAAAATGCTTTGCTGGGCAAGCAACCAGGCGACACGCTTAGCGTAAAGGTTGAACCTGAAGAAGGTTACGGCGAGCGCCACGAAAACCTAATGCAAGCAGTACCTAAATCAATGTTTGAAGGTATGGAAATTGAAGTTGGCATGCAATTTCGTGCATCAACAGATGATGGTGACCAATCAGTAATGATCATCGATATCCAAGATGAAGAAGTGATTGTAGATGGTAATAACCCACTTGCAGGTATTACACTTAACTTTGATGTAGAAATACTAGAAGTACGTGATGCTACAGAAGATGAATTAACTCACGGCCACGTACATGGCGAAGGTGGGTGTGGCCACGACCACTAATGCACTGCTAAACAGATAAAAAAAGCGCCTAAGGCGCTTTTTTATATCATATTGTTACGCTTTACCGTTTCAGCTTTTGGCTTACTAGGCAGCGCGATTGATACGTTTTTTTCTTTTAAAGCAGCTAGTAAACCTTTTTGATCGTTTGTACCAACTCTATACAAGGTGCCATCTTTGAGCGTTAACTGTATTGCACTAAAGCCAGATACTGTATACACCCAACCATCGTGAGTAATTCGCATACCAATACCGTGCCTGTATGAGTTTTGAACTGCTTTTGCTTCTACTACTTCGCTAAGCTCAATACTTTGCCCAGCAACACCTGGACCAAACGCCCAGCTAATATTTTTATCATCTACTTTTACTGTTAGGCCATGGAACAAAAAGCCCACCAGCACTAAAATCCCAGTAAATATTATTAAAGGTCCATCAGCGCCTAACAAGTTCCACGCAAGCGCCACAAAACCGCCAATCCACGCTAATACAAAAAAGATAAACACCGCATACTGTTTATGCTGATACATAATATTCTCTAAATTAAATAAATACTTAAAAGCTGTATACCAATGTAGCACTCAGCTCTGAGTCAAACTTGAGTTTATCATCTTCGGGTTTTGAATTATAACGATACATGTAGGTAAATTTGAGTGATACCGCGCCAATCACTTGGCTTATCAGTGCGGTTTCCGATTTTAAGCGAGAATTAAGACCTGAAAGCGACTGCTCTATACTCACATCTTGATTAAAACGAGTGCGCTTAGAAACCAAGCGTTCCCACTGCATTGCAACACGTACTAAATAACCGGTTTTATCAATTTCATCTTCGCTCACATCCGAATCTTCATCGGCGACTGAACGGTATAAACCAGGTCCTATATCAATATCTACTTTGTTTTTAGAGCCTTGATATACACGCGCACCATAGCCTGTCGCCACCGTGCTTTTAAAATCAAGTCCACTAAATTCATCTTCTTCGTAATCACCGTAAATAAAAAATGAGGAGTTTTTAACACCTACTTTATAGTTACCTTGCGCTGATACAAAAATACGATTAGCTGTAACATCAGTGCCACCGCTTTCATCGTTTTCATCACGCTTATAAAGAGAGTCTATTTTAAATTGGTTACGCCACTTTTCAAAATCTTGGTATAAATTACCTTTGAGCTTAAAACTGGTCGAATTGGTGTTACCTTTACTTAGAATAAAACCAAATTCAGTATCACCGTAAAGCATATCACCTTTGTGTAACTCATGAATTTCTTCATCAGAGAGCTTGCCATATTCATGAAAATCTTCAAATGGATCAACAGCCCAACTTGGGCAGCTAATTATTAAAAAAATTAAAAATAAATACTTACGCACAACACTCTCTCTGCACACAATTATAAAAATAAGCGGTATTGCTTATTCACTCTCTTTCCATAAAATATGACAAAACGGAGCATCTTTATCACGACTAATCAAAATTTTAGCAAACAAAACATCATCATTTTCAAATTCTAAACCAACTAGCACCTGAATAAAGTGCTCTGGCTCTATCTCAAGGGCAACAAAATCTTGCCACTGATCGTCTGGCTCGTCTTCTTCAATAAAGCCTAGGTCTTCTCTAAACTCATTAAAGTCTTCAACATCTTTATCACTCAAGTTATTTGGCGCTAGCTCTAAAAAAATATCATAAGCTTGGTGAGTAGCTTCTTCTACCGTATATAAACGTGGACCCGACATATGTGCTTAACCTTAAGCTTTTAAGTTGCGCTATATTATCAAATCTCATCATCATTTTGATAAAAAAAAGCGTAAAACACTGACTTTTTTGTAACTGAGTCATGCTTTATTCAGCATGCAGCTCAAACAATAAATAACAATTTAACTAACCCATTGAATATCAAGATTACTTTTTTAATTTAAGCTTAAAATAACAACGTAAAAAATTTTATTATCTCAAGTTCTAATTGTTTAGCTTTTTCTCATCTAAATCTAACCCTTTAAGACTACAGCTTTAGCAATAAATTCCATTTATTTAAAAAATACCGTCACTTTACTTAATTCTTATAACAACATAAGCTCAACTAACAGGTCAGAGGAGTGTGTAATGATAAAACTAGAAAAACAAAATGGCATTGCAACCGTCACGCTTAGCAGAGCAAAAAAACAAAACGCATTAAGCTTTGAAATGTTTGTAGAACTAAACAAAGCCATTAAAAACATAAAAAGAGACCGCAGTATTCGTGCTGTAGTAATAAAAGGCGATGGCGAACATTTTTGTGCAGGGCTTGATATATCAGCCGTAATGGCGGCACCATTGAATATTATAAAATTATTGCTTAAATGGTTACCTGGCAATCAAAACTTAGCGCAAAAAGTAGTATTAGGCTGGCAGTCACTGAGTGTGCCCGTTATTGCACAAATTGATGGCAACTGTTTAGGGGGTGGTTTACAAATAGCACTGGGTGCCGATTACAGGATTGTTCATATTGATGCCAAACTTGCCATTATGGAAGCACGTTGGGGGTTGTGCCCCGATATGGGCGCCAATGTAATGATGAGCGGTTTAGTTAAGCGTGACCAAGCACTTTGGCTTGCAAGCCACGCAAACCCAATCACAGCACAACAAGCAAATGAGCTAGGTTTAGTTACTCAGCTTACCGATGATACTCAACAAGCCACGCAAAACATGATCAATACATTACTTGAGCGCTCACCCGATACGCTTGCTGCTATTAAACGTGTTACACAACTTAGCTATAAACCAAACCAACGAAAAATACTCGCTAAAGAAACTTTCAGCCAAATTCGCTTACTGCTAAACCCAAACACTAAAAAAGCAATTGCTAAAGCAAAAGGAAAAGCGGATATAACCTACGCAAATACAAAGCATTGGTAGACTATTGCACAATGCATAAAAGAGTTTGATTTGTTAAAGTTAAGCTCTTATCTTTTCTGTGAGCCACTTTGATGAAATATCTGCTCAGTAGCGCTATTATATTACTATGTTTAGCCTGCGCTAAACTCATTATGCACTTTATTGGTGGAAGCTTTCCTGCACCGCTACTCGCTATGGTTATTTTATTAGTTTTACTCTTATCGGGTATTGTAAAAGAGCAACATGTAAAACCATGCGCCTCCCCTATTTTAAATATTATGCCTATCTTTTTCATTCCAGCTGGCGTGGGATTTATTGAGCATCTCGGCCTTATAAAATCGCACTGGGCATTTTTAGCCTCAGTTGTGGTGCTTGTTCCTATAACTACCTTATTGCTTGTTAGCAGTGTAATTGCGTACTTTAAGGGAAGAGAAAATAATGACTAATTTTACTTTTTCCGATATTTCAGAGCTACAGCCTAATTTATGGTGGCTAAGTATTCCTTTCATTATTGTATTATTTTTAGCGCTAAGGGCCGTAAACCAAAGTATAAAAAGCAGCGTATTTAAATCGCTCACCAACCCCGTATTTTTAAGTATTAGTATTATTGCTTTATTACTCGTTAATCTAAATTTGCCTTATACGCAATTTGCCACGCACAGCAAATTACTAAGCTGGTTATTAGAGCCCGCAATTGTGGCTCTAGCGCTTCCTTTATATCAGCAGTTTACACACGTACGAAAAAATCTATTACTCATAGTCGCAACATGTAGCTTAGGCATTGTTAACGCAACCGTTGTGGCATTTTTGCTAAGCATATTATTTAACGCACCTGCACAGCTAAGTGCATCTGTTGCCGCACTCAGTGTGACGACCCCAATATCTTTAATTGTTACCGACTCGTTAGGAGGGATTAGCTCACTTGCTGCGGCTTTAGTTATTTTTATTGGTTTATTAGGCGCTTTATTTGGTTTTATGCTTTTTAAACTCATTAATATTTTTAATCACGAATCTCAAGGCGTTGCCATGGGCACAGCTTGCCATGCAATTGGGACCGCTGCTGCTATTGCTGAGCATCCAAAAGTAGGCGCTTACTCATCAGTTGCAATGGCACTAAGTGCTTTATTAACAGCGATTATAGTGCCGCTGTTATATCCATTTTTAGTCAACATTTTGCTATAGTTGGAAAAATACAACATAGCCCTAACATAGAGCGCTTTATGATCAGTTCTGAAATCGAACAGTTTGAAAAATATTACACCATGCTTACTGAGTATATGATTACCTACAGTATGCAAATTGTTGGCGCTATTTTTATCGTCCTCATTGGTTTGTGGATAGCACAAAAGCTTGCCAAATTTGTAGCCGCGTTAATGACCCGCCATAATGTTGACATTACGCTCACTAACTTTGTCAGTAGCGTGGTAAAAGTACTGCTCATTGTAATGGTTATAATTATTGCACTTGGCAAAATAGGTATCAGCGTTACACCATTTGTAGCAGCCATTGGTGCTGCATCTTTAGGTGCTGGTTTAGCGCTGCAAGGAATGCTTTCTAATTATGGTGCAGGCCTTGCCATTATAGCCACGCGACCTTTTGTTGTTGGTGATACTATTGAAGTTAAAAATGTAAGCGGCCAAGTTAAAACAATTGAGCTTGGCTACACTATTTTAATCAATGAAGAAAAAGTAGAAATCACCATTCCAAATAAGCACATAGTGGGTGAAATACTTCATAACTCATTTAGTTACTCATTGGTCAAAGGTGAAATAGATATAGCTTATAGTGCATGCTCTGATAACGCGATTAGCCTCATTGAAGACGTACTTAAAGCACATGAATTAGTCGCACAAAATCCGTTATCACAAGTGGGTATTGAACGCTTTGCCGATAGCGGTGTTACAATAAGCTACCGATATTGGGTGCCTACTACTAAAATTATCGAAACCAAACTGGCTATTAACGGTGGTGTTTATAAAGCAATTAATAACGCTGATATTGAAATTCCATTCCCTCAACGCGTCATTACAATTAACAAAGCCGACCTAGAAAGCTAATTTATTTTTATAGTGAGCTTGCACATCTGCAAGCTCATCCTTTCCTACCCCCTCTGCTCAGAATAAACTCAAATAGTTGTGTTATAGATTTATTTGCCATATAAATAGTGTTAATAAATATCAATACGCACTTAATTTTAATAATAAAAAAACAATAATGAGTAATGATGATGCGCAACCCCTTCTACCTAGGCGATTGGCAAGTAACACCTTCAACTAACTCAATTCAACTCACTGGTAAAGCCAAACAGTTAGAGCCCAAAGCGATGGAGGTTTTATTGCATTTGTGTCAACAAAATGGCGACATTGTAAGCAGCGATGAATTGCTCAATAAATGCTGGAAAAATACTGATATTGGCGATAATCCATTACATAAAACTATCACTCAGCTAAGAAAAGCGCTCGGTGATAAAGCCAATGAACCACATTATATTGAAACTATCCGTAAACGTGGCTACCGCATTATTGCAAAATTATCTTTTCCGTTAGCAGATCCTATCCCAAGCACTAAAAGTACATGGCAGGGAGGATCCCCTTTCTTAGGCCTGCGTGCATATAACCCAAATGATACCCACGTTTTTTTTGGCCGTACCCAATCTATAGCTACCCTGCTGGAAAGGATATCTAGCCAGGTAAATTACGGTCGTGCTTTTTGCTTAATACTTGGCCCTAGTGGTACAGGTAAATCCTCGCTTGTTAATGCTGGAATTTTACCAAAACTGCTAGATGAGCGAGGCTATAATGGCATCGGTGTTATTTCCTACACCCAGATCGACTTTGCAGATGTGCATAAAAATAGACTTTTTCTAGACTTAGCTTCTGCATTACTTGATTGGGATATAAACGACCAGCCTGTGTTTGAAGGATTAAGCGCGCAAACACTTGCAGAGCAACTAGAATTGGCAATAGATGGCGTAATTAACGCCATACAAGCTGCACTTAGTAAAGCCTCTACACAACTTAAAACACCCCAGTTATTTTTATTTATTGACCGCTTAGAAGTACTGCTTTCTTCTCCTATATTTAGTAGCGAAACACGCAGCCATTTTTTGTCGGTTATTGAGCGCTTAGCAATCTCTAAAGCCGTGATTGTATTTAGTGCGTGTCGTAACGACTTTTACCCTTTAGTTGTTGAACAACCAAGTTTAATGGCAGGCAAAGCTCATGGCGCGCACTACGATTTAACACCGCCAAACCGCCAAGAACTCCAACAAATTATTCGCCTGCCAGCGTTAACCGCTAATTTAACGTTCTCCAATGACCCACAAACTCAAACACCACTGGATGAAATATTGTGCGCCGATACCGCCAATAACCCCGATGCATTGCCCATGCTGCAATACACATTGCAAGAGCTGTACTTACAGCGCAGTGATAATAACGAGCTACTGCACAGTGTTTACAAAAAACTCGGGGGTATTGAGGGGGCCATAGGCAAAAAAGCAGAAGATATATTTATTGACCTTAGTAATGAGCAACAGCAGCAACTAAAAAGCGTATTATCACAACTGATCACTTTAAACCCAGATGGTAAAACCATTACGAGCCGCGCTGCCCGCTGGCAAACATTAACCAACACAAGTCAAAAAGAGCTTGTGCAAGCCATGGTCGATAGCCGTTTATTTGTATCGCATTTACAAAACCAAGAAGCCTGTTTTAGTCTTGCTCACGAGGCATTATTGCGTCAATGGCCGCGCGCAAAACAATGGATTAATGACCATAAAGATGCCTTAGCAATAAAAAGTCGTTTACAACATCAAACACGAAATTGGGTAGATGAAGGCAAAAGTAGTGCTTACCTCCTAGCGCCAGGTAAACCACTACAAGAAGCGCAGCTATTACTTAACGACAAACTGTTTAAATTAGATGATAACGAGCATGCTCTTATCAAAAGCTCTGTAAACAAAATAAAAACAAAAATAAGAGCAAAACGAGTGACCGTTGCTTTATTGTGCTTACTTACATTTACCGCGTTATTGATGAGCTTCATTAGTTTTAAAGCCCAACAGCATGCGCAAAACAAGCAGCTTGAGGCCGAAAGCTTACTAGGGTTTATGGTCGGCGACTTTGCCGATAAATTACGTAGCGTTGAACGTATGGACTTACTTGATGGTATTAGTAATAAAGCACTTGAGTATTTTACTAATCAAACTGACGATTCAAGTTCACTTTTTAGCTTTAGCGATAATAAAGCACAATTTAACAACCGTTTTCAGTACGCACAAACCCTCGAAGCAATGGGTGAAGTAGCTTATTCCCGAGGTAAAACTGATGAAGCCTTTACCGCCTTTGAAAACGCCCGCACCCGCCTTGAGGCATTATTAAAAATACAGCCTAATAACTTAGAGCTACTAACGCTTGCAGGTGCCAATGCCTTTTGGCTTGGTCAATTAGCTTATGATCAAAATGATCATCAAGCTACTGAGCAAATGTTTAAAAAATACCACGCTTACAGTAAAAAAATGTATGCGCTGGCAGCCAATGATTTTAACTCCATTATGGAATTATCGTATTCATCTAATTCTTTAGGTTCTTTATACATAGAAAAATCCAACTACAGCGCTGCAAAAAAGAACTTTGCAGAGTCACTTTTACTTAAAAATAAAGCGCTTAAACTGAAACCTAATAACAAAGATTTACTTCGAGATAAATCCGATACGATTAGTTGGCTTGCAAAAACAGAAGAGAAGCTAAGTAACTTTAATGAAGCAGTTAATATATTGGAAGGTGCAGTTGACGTAATCACAAAATTGATTGCTGACTACCCTAGTGATGCAAGCCTTTTTTACACGTCAGCAAACCTATATATGCAACAAAGTTATTTACTGAGCTATTTGAGTGATAAACGGATGGCCCATAAAAAAGCCAGCTTGGCTAATCAAGTTATCAATGAAGCTTTAGTACAAGATCCAAAAAACAATAAATTTCAGCTTATGTATTATCGCTCTTTAGCACATTCACTAATGCTATCTACTGATGAAGCTACTGACTCAACAATTGAAAAAATAATTAATTTTTTAAAATCTCAAAATTTTAAAAATACCAGCACTATTAATACACAAATTACACTGATTCAATATTTTATAAATAGACAATCACCACTCAAAGCGCAGGAGTTATTAACTGAGCTTGAGAATAATGAAAACTACAAACATCAATTAGCCAGCCTAACTAAAACTGGTGATTACTTAGTATATACAAGAATAAACTTAATCAAAGCAAACTTAGCTACAACTAATAAACAGCGAGAGCAATTTTGCTTAAGTGCTATCAAAGCAATTTCTGAAGCTGCAAAAATAAGTCAGAGCGTAAAAATAACATACCCACTAGTACAAGCTTATACCTGTTTAAACAGAGAAGACGAGATATCAGAAATAAAAACAAGCCTAGTTAAATTAGGCATTACGAACTTCCAACTATAATTACTCATAAAGGAAATGATATGAATAACACCCTAGAAAATGTCGACTTTCAAGTAAATATTGAACTTAACAACGGTGAAGCTATTTTAGCTATACAAAAAATGGCGAACCCGCTACTGGCGGTGGTGTTGTAAGAACTGAAACCGCTGGCAACTACAATTTAGACGATGCCACAATTCAAAATGGTTTCGTATTTACTGGCGCTACTATCACCAATATCGACACACAAAAACCATGCGCCCAAGACTTCAGCTATAAAGTAAGTGACAACGGCCACACAATTATCATTACCGACACAGATGAAAATAATGGCTCTGTATGCTTAATCTTTAACGTTGAGTGTAATGGCAATAAATATGAAAGCGCTGATCCTCAAGTTAAGAATGAAAAAGAACTCTAATTAGTAATGCTTATTTTTAAATTGCAAAGGCATATTAATTGCGGTGTAATTTATTTAAAAACGCCCCTTAAATAAACTTAAATAAACTTAAATAACAACAACTTAAATCAGAAGGTTACCGAAAGGTTTAAAAACGATAAATTGAATAAACTGCTAGACATAAAGTTTCATTAACAATAAAAATGAGCAACACCATGTCTAACAATAATGAAAATAGCAAAGCAAACAACACCGACAGCGCTGTATCTGCATTAATCAGCAGCATTTCTAATACCGTTAACAATGAAAAAATAAGCGCAATTATTAATGTCACTAATGTCATGGCCGATGCTATTTTTATTGTTAATGCAGATGGGGTGTTTGAATCAGTCAATCCCGTAGCAGCACGTTTTTTCAATGTAACGTCTGATTCATTAATAGGTAAAAAATGGCAAGATTGTTTACAAGAACAGTATCGCGATGACTATAAATACATGTTTGAAAGTTGGAAAAACAACTATCAAACACCACTCAATCATGGTCCGAAAGAAGTTAAAATAAGAAAAAACAATGGTAACTGTTTAGATGTTGAGTTATCTATATCATGTTTTCCCGAATCGGTAGTCGCAAGTACCCCACTTTTTATTTGTATAATGCATGATATTTCAAAGCACGTTAAAAAATACAAAGTACTGGAAAACGTAGCCAGACTTGATCATCTCACTGGTATTGCTAATCGCTGTACTTTAGAAAAAACCATCATTAAAAATTGGCAAGAGTGCATAGTTAACAAGCAGCCTCTTAGCTTTATACTTATTGATATTGATTACTTTAAATTATTTAACGATAACTTTGGCCATGTAAAAGGTGATAAGTGCCTTCAAAAAGTCGCTCGTACAATTGAAGAGTGCTTACCATCTAAAGACAGTTTAGTAGCACGCTATGGTGGTGAGGAGTTTGCTGTTGTGCTGCCTCGTTCGCACATTTCAAATGCACAAATGATTGCTAAGCGTATTCAAGAAAAAATACTCAACATTAATTTTAGAGATCTCGGTTTACCAGCGAATGTAAAAATAAGTGTAAGTCAGGGTTTAGCGTGTGAATACAATAATCAATACAGAACATCTGAGGCATTAATATGCGCGGCGGATACTGCCTTATACAGAGCGAAGTCGGAAGGTCGTAATAAATTATGTATAAGGTGATGTACTAACTATTTGGTATAGCATTTATCTACTAAAATAAAAAAACCGCAATTGCGGTTTTTTTATGACTTGAGAAAAGCTTAAATATCGATTAACAATCCTTCATCCTTTTTAATCTTTTCGATCACCATATAAGTATGATGAGTACCCACGCCGGGAATATCTACTAAGTCGCCAAGAACTTGTCTATATTCTTCCATATTAGAAACGCGAATTTTTAATAAGTAATCATAACCACCAGCAACCATGTCACATTCGACTACTTGTTCTATCCTTAATATGTGCTCTCTAAATACTTTAAATACAGCTGTATTTGAAGCAACAAGCGATACTTGAACATGCGCTACTAAGCTCTGATTAAGTTTAGCTTCGCTAAGCTTGGCATAATAGCCTTCAATATACCCTTCTTGCTCTAATCGTTTAACCCGATCTAGGCACGGGCTGGCACTCAAATTAACCTGTTTTGCGAGGTTAACATTAGAAATTCTGCCGTTCTTTTGAAGAACGTCTAGTATGGCTAAATCAATGCGATCTAGCATGCGTAATCTATTTGGAATTGTCATAACAGAATTTTATGCGGATAAGTTAAATTTATACCCTGTAAATTATCGTAAATCGCGAAATTTAACCAGCATATTCTGCTGAATTTTAATTAGAATGCACTCACAATATCACTGGTAATTTATTGGTAATTAATTTTACTTTAATTCTTAACATCCTGAGGGTTGCTTATGTTATTCAACGGCGATTTAACTACTACTTGTCCTATCAGACAAAGAATCCGTGACTTCTACCGCATAGATGAAAATGCAGTTATTGATCATATTTTACCGCTTGCAGAAGTAGGCGTAAAAGCACGAAGTCGTGCCTGGGAAAGAGCCCGCCAGATTGTTTTGAACATTCGTAAAGAGCAAGATGGGCAAGGCGGTGTTGATGCGCTTTTAAATGAATTTTCACTCTCTAGTGAAGAAGGCGTTGTATTAATGTGTTTGGCCGAAGCACTGCTTCGCGTACCAGATAAAGCAACTCAAGATGTACTTATTCGTGACAAGTTAGCCAAAGGTGATTGGAGCTCTCATCTAGGAAGCAGCGATTCTTTATTTGTAAACGCATCTTCTTGGGGATTATTAGTTACCGGTAAAATGGTTAACTACACAGACAAAACTAAAGAACAACAGTTCGGCATGCTTAAAAAGACTATTGGTCGTTTAGGTGAGCCAGTTATTCGTAAGTCTGTAAACTTTGCTATGAAAATTATGGGCAAGCAATTCGTAATGGGTCGTACCATTGACGAAGCAATTGAACGTGCAGCCGAAACAGAGCAAAAAGGTTATGTGTATTCTTACGATATGCTAGGCGAAGGCGCGCGCACAATGAAAGATGCGAAGCGTTACTTTGACAGCTACATGAATGCTATACACTCAATTGGTAAGGCGGCCAATGGTCGTGGTCCAATTAAGAGCCCTGGTATTTCAGTTAAGCTTTCTGCTATTCATCCGCGCTATGAGTTCACTCATAAAGACCGTGTGATGGAAGAAATAGTCCCTAAGTTAAAAGAACTTGCTCTTGCCGCTAAAAAATACGATATCGGCTTTACCGTTGATGCAGAAGAAGCAGACCGTTTAGATATTTCATTAGATGTAATTGAAGCGGTATTCAGTGATGAAGATCTTGGTGATTGGCAAGGATTTGGCTTAGCAGTTCAAGCGTATCAAAAACGTGCTATTTTTGTAATTGAATGGCTTACTGACCTTGCAACCCGCGTTGGTCGCAAGATGATGGTACGTCTAGTTAAAGGCGCATACTGGGATACTGAAATCAAAACCACACAGCAAGATGGTTTAGATCACTACCCAGTATTTACCCGTAAAGCAACAACAGACGTTTCTTACAAAGCGTGTGCTATTAAAATGCTTGAAGCGCGCGATGTGCTTTATCCGCAATTTGCTACACATAACGCTTACACTGCCGCGACTATTTTAGAAGTAGCCAAAGGCGACAACACAGGTTTCGAATTTCAGCGTTTGCACGGTATGGGTGAGTCATTATTCGACCAAATCGTTAACGAAGAAAAAATTCAATGCCGCGTATATGCCCCAGTTGGTCAACACGAAGACCTCCTTGCGTACCTCGTTCGTCGTTTGTTAGAAAATGGTGCTAACTCATCATTTGTAAACGCAATTGTTGATACAACAAAACCTGTTGAATCACTACTACCAGACCCTGTAGAAACATTGCAAGGCTTGCGTAACAAGTACAATACGCAAATCAAAATGCCAATTGATTTATACGGTGAAGAACGTGCTAACTCTAAAGGCATGGATTTAACCGACATTAACGTTATTACCCCTTTTAAAGAGAATCTTGAAACATGGTTTAACGAGCACTTAATTGAGCAAAGCCAAGTACCTGAAGGCTCATTAGCTGTTAAAAACCCAGCAAATCACAAAGAAATCATTGGCCACGTTAAATTGCAAACTGGCGAAGAGATGAAAGTATTACTGGCTAACGCTGAAGCTGCACTTGAGTCATGGTCACAAACACCAGTAAGAGAGCGAGCTAACTTACTGCGTCGAGTTGCTGATATCTTAGAGCGTCATCACGACGAACTTGTTGCTATCTGTATTAAAGAAGCAGGTAAAGTAGCGCAAGATGGTATTGATGAAGTACGTGAAGCGGTTGATTTTTGCCGTTACTACGCGGCGCGCGCTGAGGAGCTATCGCAAGATGAGCGTTTTGAAGCCCGTGGCGTTATTTTATGTATTAGCCCGTGGAACTTCCCGCTTGCAATATTCTTAGGCCAAGTTGCCGCTGCGATTGTTACAGGTAACACTGTAATTGCAAAGCCTGCTGAGCAAACAAGTTTAATCGCCCTTCGTGCTATTGAACTAATGTTGTCTGTTGGTTTACCTGAGCATGTTGTTCAACCGGTTATTGCTCGTGGTTCAGAAGTAGGCAAAACAATTGTTCCTGATGAGCGCATTCAAGCGGTTATGTTTACAGGCTCTACTGAAACAGGCACATTAATTTCTCAAACACTTGCTGCACGTAACGATATTCAAGTACCGTTAATTGCAGAAACAGGTGGCCAAAACTGTATGATTGTTGACTCAACGGCGCTTCCTGAGCAAGTAGTTGACGATGTGATCAGTTCTGGTTTTCAAAGTGCTGGGCAACGTTGTTCTGCTCTTCGTGTTTTATTCATTCAAGATGACGTAGCAGATGGCATTATCGAAATGCTTAAAGGTGCGCTAGCTGAGTTACACATTGGTGATCCATCGTTACTATCAACTGATGTTGGTCCTGTAATTGATGAAAAAGCACTTAAAAACTTAAATGAGCACGTTGAGTACTTAAAAGGTAATTCTATACTTCATTACGAGTGTAAAATTCCGGATAACACGCAAAATGGCGCATACTTTTTTGCTCCTCGTTTATACGAAATCAAAGACTTATCAGTACTTAAGCGTGAAGTATTTGGCCCATGTGTTCATATTGTTCGCTTTAAATCGAGCGAACTTGATGATGTGATGGATCAAATTAACAACACAGGTTATGGCTTAACAATGGGTGTACATTCACGTATTGAAGAGCGCTGTGAGTACCTTGCTAAAATGTCACGTGCGGGTAATGTTTACATTAACCGAAACATGATTGGTGCTATTGTTGGTGTGCAACCATTTGGTGGCCGTGGTTTATCAGGTACTGGCCCTAAAGCCGGTGGCCCTAACTACCTTCAACGTTTAGTAAAAGAAAAAGCATCACCAGATAACGTGCAAATGACAAACCTGACGCCAGATGAGCTTGATTTACACCACTACAGCGGTGCAAATGAGCAAGTTAAAAAGCTAATGGCTAACTCAATGCGCGATGAAAAAATCTGGCGTGCAACACCACTAAACGACCGAGTTTCGGCTGTACGTCAGTTGCTTGCTAAAATCGCGACGGTAGAAATTATCGACGATTTAGCAGACGATTTAGCATTAACATTATCAGAAGCTCGTGCACAGCTTAACCGCCTTGAAAAGCACATGCGTAAATTTACTACCCTGCCAGGGCCAACGGGTGAGTCTAATACACTTCATCTAGAAGCGCGTGGTTGTGTAGTGTGTTATGCAGATAAGAGCACATCATTTAACTTCTGGGCATTGTCTATCATTACCGCTATTGCCGCAGGTAATACGGTAATTACTGTAGCGTCTGAGCTGTTTTACGATGAAGCTGTTGCCTTTAAAGATAAATTTATCTCTACAGGTGTTGCTGAAGGTGTTTTCCAAGTAGCTAAACCTAATCAGTTACAAGCTATCTTAGCTCACCCTCATTTAGCTGGTGCGGTAGTTGCCGCTCGCTCGTCTCGTTTAGGCTACTTTAGCCAACAGCTTGCACAGCGTAAAGGCGCAATTTTACCGGTAATTAGCTCTGAGTATTACGATACATTAATCAAGCGCTTAATTACTGAAAAAACAATTAGTATTGATACAACAGCATCAGGCGGTAATACCTCGCTAATGACGCTTGTTGAAGATGATGAATAATTAAGCTAATAGTTTTTCACTAAAAAATAAAAAAAGGCACTGTAAAGTGCCTTTTTTATTTGGTCGTTACGTATAAGTTTGTTAGTTTAAAAGTAGATTAACAACTGAAGCCGTGAAATTGAAAACCATTCCTATTACTAAGTTAGTCCCAGGTATGTTTGTGCAAAGCGTTACCAAACAAACTGGCAGCATTAAAATTAAAAACCAAGGCTGGGTTAAAACTCAAGCTGGTATTAATAACCTGATAAAAGCAGGTATTTTAGAAGTAGAAATCGACCCAGATAAAACCCTCATTGATTCAGTCCCTGAAAAAGATCCAATCGCTACACCTACAACAAAAATAAAGCGTAATCCTTGGCAAAAAATAAACAGCGCTGAGCAAGAAATGGGAAAAGCAAAAAAGCTTTATGACGAAGCAAAAACACTGCAAATAAAAGCATTTAAAGATATAAAAGCTGGCCGTGATATAGATGTAGGGCCGTTTAGAGAACTGGCAAGTGGCTTTATGGATTCTGTTTTTAGAAATCAAGATGCCCTAGCCTGCCTTACCCAAATGCGCCAAAAAGATGCCTACCTACTTGAGCACTCAATTAATGTATCAATATTAATGGGTATTTTTGCAAAACACTTAAATATAGAGAAAGACACTATTGTTGAGCTGACTACCGGCGCACTATTACACGACATTGGAAAAATAAAAATCCCTGATGAAGTGCTAAACAAACCTGGCCGCTTTACAGACGACGAATTTAAAATAATGAAAATGCATTCGCTTTTCAGTAAAGAGATATTAGAAGACTCTGGCTTAACAGGAATCGCGGTAGATATTGCAGGTATGCACCACGAAAGACTCGATGGTAAAGGCTACCCGTTTGGTAAAAAAGGTGACGAGATAAGTCAGTATGTGCGTATGGCGTCAATTGTAGATGTTTATGATGCACTTACCGCAGAACGTGTTTATAAAGCAGGCATGGAGCCAATAAAGGCGTTTAAAATATTAAAAGACGGGTGCCCTGATAGCTTTGATCCTGTGCTGCTTAATAAATTTATTCAATGTATTGGCATCCATCCGGTAGGAACGCTTGTAAGGTTATCGAGTCAAAGAGTGGGTTTGGTCACCGAGAGTAATCCGGGGGCACCACTAAAACCTGTCGTTAAAACATTTTACAGCGCTAAGCATAGCCGCTACACCGAAGTAAAAGATATTGATTTATCTAATAAAAAAACTGTAGACACTCTTGAGTCAGCGATTAAACCTAAAGAATATAACATTGATTTAGAACGCTTTTATAAAAATTCAATATTATCCTAAGCACTATTGAGAGCTCAATATTCTACCGAGCTCTCAACATGATAACTAAGCGCTTACTGCGGCCAGTCTTGCAAAGCTTTTAAGCTAAACTCATAACCATCAAAATCTAGCACACTTTGCTCAGGTGTAATTTCTGTGACTGTTAGAGCTCCTATGCTTTCTCCTTCGTGTAATTCTCGGCCATTTAGCTTGATCCAACGTTTATCAGCACTCGATGAATATATATGCGCTTGATATTTAATACTAGGTAACATTGATTGCAAACCATCAGGTAATAACTCAACAGGCTCAACACGTGATGACGTTTTTGACGCTTGAGTAACTTCATAATCTTGGTTTTTTTCGACATCTTGTATAGCTTGCGCAAATGCATTTTTAAGAGTTGTAGGCACAGCATCAAGCTCAGGGTCACTCGTCTGTTGAGATTGGGTGCTGCCATTAATTGGCTTACCCAATACTTTATATTTACTCATATCAAGTTGAGCCGATGCGGTATTTTGATTTTGCCCAAATACCGCAGTGTTTTGTGCATTATTTGGATTGTAATTACTTTGTGGGTTAAACGCTGGCTGATTATAATTTTGAACAGGCATTACTTGTTGCATGTTTTGCTGATTATAACCTGCTGCGCTCGTGACCTGGCTCGACGGCATAGGAATATACTGACCATTTGGGGTTAATAACATTTGCTGTACACCATTGGGGGTTTGCACATGCACAAGTTGCCCTTCAATCGTTGCAGTATTTGTTGGAGCTACTTTAGCAGGCTCCAACTTAGCTACTTGCTGTTTTTCAGCTTCAGCATCTTCCTCTTTAACGTCTTTGTTAGGCGATGGTTTTTCGCTTTCCACCACCTTAATTACAGCGGGTTCCGCTGCGTTTAATAAAGTCGTACTTTGAAACCACTTTCCGGCGGTAAAGCCACCCGCTACCGCAATAAAAGCAGCTAAGCTTGTACCAAATACTAATGCTAATCGTCTATAACGCTTAAGTGCTTGCTGTTGCTTTAACTGCTCAGATTGTAAGTCGTACTGTTCAGCACTCATATCTGATTGCTGCGACTGCTTTAGCGCATCTAATAAATAAGACATAACTTACCTAACTATAAAATAAATGAAAGCCCAATGCCTACGGCAAATAAAGCAGCGAATGCAAGGCTATAGGGTACAAATGACGTTGCTTTGTTAGCTTCGTTAACCGGTGCGACAAAATCCATGGGTAATGACTCATGGGCTGATTTTTTTATTATATCGCTATCAACTATCAACTGCTGCTTTGCAAAAGTCCCAACTAAAGCACGCTCACAGACCAAGTTCATTAATCGTGGCACACCGCCAGTTAATTGATGAACAGCTTGCATGGCATCCATCGAAAAGATTCCTTTATCACACCCTGCAATATGTAACCGATGCTTTATGTAAGCGACTGTTTGGCCTTGCGTAAGTGGTAATAAATGGTAACGAGCCGTTATCCTCTGGGCAAGTTGCCTTAATTCGTTGCGCTTCAAAAGTTCTTGCAGCTCTGGTTGACCAACCAATACTATTTGTAATAATTTTTTATGATCGGTTTCTATATTTGTCAGCAAACGTAATTGCTCAAGCACGTTAGGGGCAAGTAATTGTGCTTCGTCAATAATAAGTATAGTGTGCCCGCCCGATTTATTATTAGTCTCTAAATGCTTTTTTATAATATCGGTAAGACTTTTAAGCGTCGCATTATGAACATCGTAACTAATATTGAGCTCATCACAAATACTGGCTAATAACTCCAGCTCTGAAAGCGCTGGGTTATGGATCATCGCTACTTGAGTGTTTTCAGGAAGCTGCTCTAACATACTGCGGGTAATTGTAGTTTTACCTGTACCTACTTCACCTGTTAATAATACAAAACCACCGTCTTCACCTAATCCATAGGTAAGGTGTGCTAAGGCTTCTTTATGTCGTTCACTTAAAAATAAGTAATGAGGGTTGGGCGAAATCGAAAAAGGTTTTTCGTTCAGGCCAAAATAGCTTAAATACACCGTGATGTTCCTTCGTAATTAAATCACGGCCTATAATGGCAAAAAAATGCGCTGAGTGACAACGTTGTAAGCGCTTTATTATTGAAATAACGTAAATTTATGTAAAACAAAAAAGTGCAGCTGTTTTAAGGCTGCACTTTTGTCTGTCTAATCTTAGTATGCATTTTACTCTTCGTAGCGCACTAATCGTAAATACACATTACTGGTTTTAGCATGTAAGCTATTCAACCCGCTATCAAATTGATAAACCCACGCTGAGCTCATCGTGCTTACACCCGATGTATTTGACCAATAGTTTTGAAGCTTAGTGCCCAAAAATACGTCTTCATTAATACTCGGCTCTGTGCAACTGTGCTCTAAAATACTCGCCAATTCTTTAATGTTAGGCATTTGCCAATCATCGTAATCTGCGGTTGTATCATTTTTAGCACCGCGTAGTGCCTCTTGCCAAGTAAGAGAAGGTGTTGAACCTTCACAAAGTTGTGTCTCTGTATTATAAGTTTGCCCATAACTACAGCGTTGCCACATAAGGCCTGTTTTACTATCAGACACTGTGCCATCTGTATTTATAGTAAATCTATCTGTCGGTGTTGTGGTATCTGCACCGTCGTAGCACGTTTGCGCCGCTGCAATATTAAAGCTCAAGCTTATAGTTGCTAGTGCATAGAGTAATTTTAATTTCATTATTTTCTCCTAACGACTTCTAACTAAACGTACATAAGCAGTATTTTCTTTTGGATAAGCAAGGTCGTTACCATCACTCATATCAATGATATACGCTTGAGATAAACTGGTACCATCAGCTGCTGTCTGTGAGGTCCAGTAACGTAAATGGCTTAATGCACTTTCACTTGGCATATTAGGAAAAAATGCCTCATCAATTAATATACTTTGCCCTTGTTTACCGTAATCAATTAAGCTCAAAAGCTCTGTATAAGTAGGTAATCGCCAGTTTGTACCACCACAAAAATCTAAATCATTAACTTCGTTTATATAACTTTGTACTCCACAACTTGTATTATCCGGACACGTTGAATTGGCTGTACTGGTATCGGTAAAAGTCGTATTCCCTACATCCCAAAAGTAATGATTTTGACCATCACGTAACGAAGTATTTGGTACCGTGCCAGATGCCACACTTTTCACCTCCCATACAAGCCCAGTAACATTATCGCGTATACAGGTAAAGTCACTACTATCATCACCAACTTCATCAGCAAACTCATTAAGTTTAGTGTAATCAAACGCTAAATTACCTTTGCCAACTTTATCTAAGCGGTTTGCATAGCTATCGCGTCCAAGCTCTGCATCTTGCGCTGGAAAGTCATCACTCTCACAATTAATACGTTGAGTATTGTTATAACACTCACCAACACCACTATCGTTGATGAGTCCAAGTGCTTTGGGTGATACATCAACAAATAAAGAGTCTGTATCGGTGCGTCCTTTAGAGTCGGTTACCGTGACTTCAAAGCTCAATGTAGACTCAGTATCAACATTTGAGGCAAAAAATGTCGTTGTACATTGGTCGCTATTGCTTAATGTTTCGCTATTACCGGTAAGTTGTTGCCATTTACACTTATAGGTATCGGTAACTGTTTCGCTATTTGTTGCATCAAGCGTTACTTGTTCAAACTCTTCAACATTTTGATCTGCGCCTGCATTTGCATCTACTAACTCATTTGTTTTGTTGAGTGTCATTGAATATTGAGTGCTCGCCTCGCCACCCTCATCATCAGTGACAGTTAGCTGCCAAGATAAATTCACGTTGCTTTCAAGTAATGGATGAGAAAAGCTAAGAGTTGATTCATTAAAACTCTCAATATCTAAATCAGGACCCGATAGCAATTGCCACAAATAACTATCAATTTGACCATTATCATCAGGATCGCTCGACTCTAGGGCACTCAAAGTCACTGTATCTTTGTATACAGAGGGAAGTGTTTCAGGAGATGTTTGTGTAACAACAGCAAGAGGTAGTTGGTTATTAGAGCTCACTGAAATAGAAATGTCGTCACTAACAGCGCTACTACCTGTACTTTGATAGCTCACTCTTAATATTATTTCACTATCAGTTTTTACGTCAGGTGCAGTAAGTGTTTGCTCAGCGCCTTCAAGGGGGAAACCTTCTATGCTTGGGCCACTAACTTGTTGCCATGAAAACGTACCATCAGCGGGGGAACCTTGTGCTGTGATGGTAAATTCAGATTTTTCGATAATTTGTAAATCGGCTCCAGCATTAACAGACGTTTCAACAACTGTATTATCGCTATCACCGCCACCGCCTCCACACGCACTCAGTAAACCACACGAAATGAGGGGGATTAAAGCAAACGCTTTCATACGCAGCACCTTATTATGTCAAATAATTACTATAGTGTAATCACTAGCAATAAAGATGCCATTAAAGTACTACATATATGTGTCTTGATGAATACGTACAAACAACTTCGTACCGATTTTACTGTAATCTATTTTGTATTCACGCCCGTCTAGAGCTTGAATAAACAGCAACTGCTTTTCTTCGCCAAATACATCAGCGCTACTTACATATACCATTTCTAAATAACGCTCTTTTGCATCACGGCGGTTTTTAGGTAATTCTTCTTTAAATGGCTCCAGACCATGTTGCGTTACTTTAATTCGAGGATGAATTTCAGAGTTTACAATCACTAAATCATGCTTTTTATCTTTATGTATTATGGTGTTTCGACCACTTTTTAAAAAGGCTCTCTCTTGACTCATTTTTCTTTCCTACAGTCGTAGCTTAATTACTAAGCTGCGACGCTATAAACTGACTAGGCTCGCGCTTCCACTTATTTAAGTTAGCACTAAATGCCCAAATATCTCTATCTAACACGCTGGCAGGCAATAATAAATCGTAATCTGTTAGCTGCTGAAGGTGCTTAGTTCTATTAGCAAACATGGCTATAAGCCCAGTATAGCTTATCCCTTTATGGGATGTGTAATGTGTATCTTCTATTAACCATTCTGATGGGCAATTGCCATTTTTGCAATGTTTTTGAACAACTTGCATAAATAAATTACGCTGCTCTATTAATAATTTCCCTGCAATTCTAGGCGCTATGCTTGATAAAAAGTCGTCTATATCATTTACCTTAACGCCAACCGCATTTAATTCTAAATAGTCAAAGCCATCTTCTACTTTGGGTATTCCACTGTGATGAAAGTTACTATGAGGCATACACCAAGCTCCGTACTTGTGGCAATAAACGAGCTCAGATTCGCTCAATATAAGGCTATGGTATGGTTCTTGAGATTTTAAAAATCCAATAAAAATAGCCACAAGGCACAAGCTCACTAAAAATATTTCAAGTATGCTAATCTCACCCGGCCTCAGTAAATTAAATAACATAATAAAGACTAAGCCTATAGCACCTACAACAATCGCCTCAATTGCGTTTCGCGCGCCCTGTGCCCGAAACTTAATGACATTGTCAGATTTATCCATATCGGTAAAACACCATATAAAAAACAAACATAATAATGCCCCAAATTATGACCTTTCTTATTGTTATACATAAGTTACAGCTAGTTTTAAATTTCATACATTACCGCTTTTTCCTCAACAAAATAGGAACAATGAATAAATCTTACTTACTTTTACGCTTAACGCACAAATTTATGAGATACATAACCGTCTTTTCACGGTCTTATTTCGTACAATACTTACAATTCATTTTCAGGTATGAAATCAATGTACTCAAGACAATCAGGTAAAGCACTTTTTCCATTTATTATTACGTTACTTCTAATATTTAGCGTTTATTTATATTTACCCGCTAGCCACGGCGAACAAGCCGATTCATCACAAATGTCTACCCAAGTAACGGCTCATACTGTTACTTCTGAGGAAAACGCAGTGATGATAGAGGCCATCGGTAGTGCACGTGCAAACCAAGCTATTTATATAAAAAGTGCGCAAAACGATTATGTCACAGATATATATTTTAAAGATGGCGACTTAGTCAGTAAAGGACAAAAATTAGTACAGTTACAAAGCCAACAAGAGCAACTTGCAGTTAAAGAACTCGGTATTAACTTACGTGAGGAAAAACGCCAGTTAGATCGCCTTACCGAACTTTCACGCTCGCAATCAACGGCAAAGTCATTACTTGAAGAACAATTATCTCGTGTTGATGCCACTGAAGCTCAACTAGAAAGCGCTAAAACAAAGTTAAATGAAATGACTATTACCGCGCCATTTTCAGGCCTGTTAGGTAAGCGTGAAATATCAGTTGGCGCCTACGTAAGCAACACAACAATAATCACCACACTTGATGATATTAGTATTATTAAAGTTGACTTCAAAGTACCTGAAAAATATTTAGCACAATTAAACATAGGTATGAAAGTACTTACCCAAAACGATGCCTACCCAGGGCAGACATTTAACGGCAAGGTAACGCATATTAGCTCGCGTATTGATTCGGTAACACGCAGTGTTGAAGTAACTGCAAGTTTTGCTAATAAATCAGGATTACTTCGCCCTGGTATGTTACTAAATACAGCACTTGAGCTAAGCAGTAACCAAGCTTTAATGGTGCCAGAAAAAGCGGTTATCCCTTTACAAGACAAACACTTTGTTTTTCAAATTCAAGACGGAGTAGCCAATAAGGTTGAAGTGCATGTTGCTGGCAGAAATAATGGCTGGGTTGCTATCGATGAAGGTTTAAATGATGGCGAGCAAATTGTTACTGAAGGGCTAATAAAAATTCGCTCTGGTAGTAAAGTAAGCGTAAAGGGGTAATACGTGAAAATTACTGATACTAGCGTTAAACGCCCCGTTTTTGCCATAGTAATTAATTTACTGCTTCTTACTTTTGGTCTGGTTGCATTTACTATGCTGCCACTTCGTGAGTACCCTGATATTGAAACACCAATAGTAAATATCAGCACTGAATACACAGGTGCTTCTGCCGAAATTATAGAAACAAAAATAACGCAAATAATAGAAAATCGAATTTCCGGTATTGAAGGCATTAAAAGTATAAACTCATCTAGTCGTAATGGGCGTTCAAACATTACCATTGAGTTTGATATTAACCGCGATATAGATGCCGCATCTAACGATGTACGCGAACGTGTAGCACGTGCACTTGATAGTTTACCCGATCAGGTACGCCCACCAGAAGTGTCTAAGTCAAATAGTGATGAAAGCCCAATCGCATGGTTTGTATTAAACAGCGAAACAATGGACTCGTTACAGCTCTCTGATTACGCACAGCGTTTTATTGTTGACCGTTTAGCCGTTGTAGATGGTGTATCTAACGTGCGTATTGGTGGTGAGCGCCAATACGCCATGAAAATTTGGCTAAACCGCCAAGCAATGGCTGCACGTGGCATTACCTCGAGCGATATTGAAAATACACTGCGTACAGAAAACGTTGAATTACCTGCCGGCGAAATAGAATCAATAGATCGCGACTTTACCGTGCGTACCGCACGTAGTTATAAAGATCAGCGCGATTTTAAAAACCTTGTTATTAAACGTGGTGAAGAAGGTTATTTAGTGCGTTTAGGTGAAGTTGCCGACGTAAAATTAGAAGCTGCCGATGACGAAAGCTTATTTCGTGGTAACGGGCGCAACATGATTGGCCTAGGAATTGTAAAACAAGCTAAAGCAAATACGCTTACCGTAGTAGATAACGCACGCAGTGAACTTGAAAAAATAAAACGTAACCTACCTGAAGGCACCACAATTCAAGACAGCTACGATTCATCAGTATTTATTAAAGAATCAATTAATGAAGTTTACAGCACACTTGCCATCTCTATGTGTTTAGTCGTACTCGTTATATTTTTGTTTTTAGGCAATATACGAGCAACGCTTATTCCTGCGGTTACCGTACCGGTCGCACTTGTTGGTAGCTTTATGTTTTTATTAGCAATGGGCTACTCAATCAACTTACTCACTTTACTTGCCTTAGTACTGGCTATTGGTTTAGTAGTAGATGATGCCATTGTAATGCTTGAAAACATTCACCGTCGTATTGAACTGGGTGAGCCGCCATTACTAGCTGCATATAGAGGCGCGCGTGAAGTTGGTTTTGCCATTGTCGCAACCACGCTTGTACTAATATCGGTGTTTGTGCCATTGGTGTTTATGGATGGCCGTATAGGGGCATTATTTACTGAGTTTGCAATGGCGGTAAGTGCTGCCGTATTTTTCTCAAGTGTTACAGCGCTGACTCTCGCACCAGCCTTGTGTTCTAAAGTACTTAAAGTATCAGACAAACCAAATAAATTTAGCCAATGGATGGACCGCCAGTTTACTAAAATTGAAGTAAGTTACCGTAATTCACTCTCCACCAACATAACCCGTAAATGGGGTTTAATGGTGAGCCTATTATTAGCGGGCTTTGTTAGTTACTCGTTGTTTTTACAAGTCCCCTCTGAGCTAACGCCAAAAGAAGACCGTGGCACGTTCTTTATTATGATGAGCGGCCCTGAGGGCGCAAGTTATGAAAATAACGCCGCTAATATGGCTAAAATTGAAGAACGCTTAATGCCTTACTCGCAAGCAGGTGAGCTAAGTCGCGTACTTGTTCGAGTACCTGGCTGGGGTGGCAGCGGCGGTGTTGCTATTGTTGGTATGGCCGATTGGGATAAACGCAAACGCTCAACATGGGAAGTAATGGACGAAATAAGCGGTAAAATGCAAGAAGTTACCGATGTTCGTGCATTTGCCATTATGCGCCGTGGTATTGGCGGTGGTGGTTCATCTCGCCCTATTGAGTTTGTATTGCAAGGTAATGATTATGCACAACTTGCCGATTGGCGTGACCGTATAATTAAGCGTGCCGAACAAAACCCAGGTTTAGTAAGAATCGATCATGATTATAAAGAAACCTTCCCGCAGTTTTTAGTCAGCATAGATAAAAACAAGGCCGCTGATTTAGGCGTTTCTGTATCTGATGTAGGCCGTACACTTGAAACAATGCTTGGCCAGCGCCGTGTTACAACCTTTATTGACCGTGGTGAAGAATACGATGTAATTTTAAAAGGGACTAAAGAAGACTTTACTAACCCTACTGACATTTCAAATATATATCTTAAATCACGAAGCGGTGAACTAGTTCCACTTGATAGCCTTATCAGCTTAAAAGAAGAAGCAACCGCATCGCGCTTAAACCGATACAACCGTATGCGCGCAATTACATTAAGCGCCAACTTAGCCGACGGTTATACGCTTGAGCAAGCGCTTAACTTTTTAAACGAAGTAGCCGCGCAAGAAAACGATATAGATGGCGCCGTAGATTACAAAGGCGAGTCGCAGCTTTATTACGAAGGCGCATCAGCGATGACCTACGTATTTATACTTGCACTCACTGTTACCTTTTTAGTACTGGCAGCACAGTTTGAAAGCTTTATGCATCCGTTCGTCATCATGCTTACCGTACCACTTGGTTTAATGGGCGCTATGTTCGGACTTTGGGCTACAGGACTTACCTTAAATATTTACAGCCAAATAGGTATTGTCATGCTCATAGGGCTAAGTGCTAAAAACGGTATTTTGATTGTAGAATTTACTAACCAACTACGCGATAAAGGCGTTGAATTTAGTGAAGCTATTTTGCAAGCAGCAACTCAGCGTTTGCGCCCTATTATTATGACCTCGCTGACTACGGTTATGAGTTCGGTACCTTTAGTACTTGCTTCAGGTCCGGGCGCTGAAAGCCGTATGGTGATAGGTGTAGTCGTGTTTACTGGGGTTATTGTATCGACCCTACTAACTCTTTTTGTTGTACCTGCTGCATATTATGCACTTGCACGTAACACTCAATCACCTGAATTTTTACAGCAAAAATTAGACAAACAAGCCGCTGAAAAACCTTTCGAAGAGATCTAGCCTCTTAATTGCGCCGTAACCTTGTTGTTGCGGCGCATACAATTTATGCTCGCCTTTAAACCCCATATACATTTTAGGAATACTTATGAGCTCAACAACGCAAGTAGCAACATTTGGTGGCGGCTGTTTTTGGTGTATAGATGCTGCATTTAGACGTGTAAATGGCGTACTAACCGTAAGCTCTGGCTACACCGGCGGTGAAACAAATAACCCAACATATGATTCTGTATGCTCAGGCACAACCGGTCACGCTGAGGTTGTTAAAATTGAATTTGACGCGACTGTAGTTAGCTTTGAAACACTCTTAGCAATGTTTTTCACACTGCATGATGCAACACAATTGAATCGCCAAGGTAACGATATAGGCACACAATATAGAAGTGTGGTTTACTATCACGATGAAGCTCAACTTAAGCAAACCAACGAAATGATAGCTCAACTGCAAAGCCATGTCGCTGAGCCAATTGTGACAGAAGTCAGCCCTGCCACTACGTATTATCCAGCAGAGCATTATCATCAAGATTACTATAACGAAAACCCACAGCAGGGTTACTGTAGTATTTTAATAGCACCTAAGTTACACAAGTTTGAAACCGTATTTAAAGAGTTCTTAGCTGACTAGCTAATTTTAGTAGTTAAACTTAGCTACACATTAAAAAGCCCGACATAAGTCGGGCTTTTTAATATTAATAAATACCGTTAAAACTGGTAGCTTGCGCCTGCAAAAAAGCGACGCTCTGGCGTGTTGTAGTAATACACTTCACCCGTTGTAAAATCAGTGTTTGAATCAACAGCGTTATATTCTTTATCAAATAAGTTTTCTACACGAAGTGAAACTTCAATATGTTCATTTACTTGATAATTACCCGCTAGGTTCCAGAGTGTATAAGAGCCTAAGCGCGTCACAGCACCTTGTCGGTCGCTACGGTATTGCATGTCTAAGCTTGCATCAAAAGCACCAAACTGTTTTGCAAGTTCCCAGTTAAAAGTACGTTTAGCAACATTACGCAACTCTGCGCCCGTTTCTTCGTCTTCAGCGCTTAAGTAAGCAAAGTTAAGGTTGCTATCAAAACCAAAAAACTGCTGAGATAAGCTAAATTCAACCCCTTCGTAACGTGCTTCATCGATATTAGCCAATGCAAAGTTTGCATCGTAATCAATCTTATCTTCTATATCGTTTCTAAATATTGCAATATCAACTTGCGCGATATCAAAATCTACACTCAAACCTAACTCACGGTTTACTGATTTTTCAGGTTGTAAATCAGGGTTACCATAAAGTGGATAATATAAATCGTTAAATGTAGGAGCTTTAAAGCCAGTACTTTGGCTTATACGAAATGTTGCATCTTCAGATAAATGATAACCTGCAGCGGCTGTATACGTTGTTTCGTCGCCAAATTGCTCATCATCATCTTGGCGAACAGTTAAATTAGCCAGTACTTTATCTGCATCATAGTAAGCACCTACAAACACAGCAAGTACATCGCGGCTGTCTTCAACAAATGGTTGCGAACTATGCGACACATCATCGTTGTACCAATTAATACCACCACTAATGTTAAGTTCATTAGATGACAGGTACTGGCCGTTATAATCAATTTGTGTGCGTTTAGTTATAAAGGTACTTGTTGTTGGCCCAACTGAAAAATCGACATATGTATTGTCTGAATCATCTGTTGAAAGCGCTAAATCAATACTATGCGTTTGGTTAGTGTAGTTTTTGCTCCAACCTGCAGAAAGTTGATAGTTTTTAAAGTCATCTCGTTCAATCGTACTATCTGCTGGGCTAAAGCTACTGTCGTAATCTGCATAACCTTCACTGTATTGGCCTAATAACTTAAAGTCGCCGTAATGTGCATCGGTGTAGTTTACTTTAAACCCAAGGTTTTTATTTTCATAGCCATCTTCATCAGGTGCTACGCCTTGCAGTACATCAAAGTTATCTGTTTTTTCAAAGCCTGCGTTAAATGCTGTTGTTATATCATCTGATTTTACAGAGCCTGCAACTTGATAATTTTGATAAGAGTCAGAACCAAATGTAGCGCTTAGGGATAAGTTATCTGACTCACGCGTAATAATATTAATAACACCAGCGAGTGCATCAGAGCCATAAACAGCCGCGCGAGAGCCTTTAATAATTTCTATGCGTTCAATACTATTTAAAGGGACATTATTTAGTGCTTTTTGACCAAGTGTTGCTGAGCCTGTACGTACACCGTCAATTAAAATCAACGTATCGCCAGAGCCTGTACCACGAAGTGACACACCTGTATTTTGACCAAAACCACCGTTTGGATTAACTTGAAAACCCACTCGCGTGCTTAAAAGTGTAGGTAAATCGCGTACGTTACTAGCTTCTATTTCAGCACGTTCAATAACATTTACACTCACTAAAACGTCGTTAATTGATTGCTCAAACTTATTAGCTGTAACGGTTATTTTTTCAATTGATTGCTCTGCACCAGACACAGAAAATGAAAGCGCAGCAGAAATTGCAACGCCTAGAGTTGTTTTGTTTAACATGAGATCCCCTACCTTTGCCCACCGCAAAGATTTAAGTAAGTAAGATTGCATCAAGGCCGGTCTCCGGACTCAGTAAGCACATAAAAACATGCAATACTCTACCGTTGCGGGGGCAGTGTTGGGCTTGTAGTCATCATGAAAACGCACCAACTTCCCGATTATCCTGCTAAAAAAATCATTACATGAAGTGGCTAGCAAGCACCTTGAAAATATGCCGTCATTGTGAGCATTTTGTTTACAAATGTCAATGGACGTCTATATAGCTAAAAGCTATTTCAGTTCAGTGCTGTATTATTATAGCTTGAAGGAATACCGTACTTATCAAGTAGCTTCTGAAGTTGCATTTGTGTAGTAGGTAAATTTAATATTTCATCCATTTTGCGACTAGATATTTTATTTGATTGTGAGTTAATCAAAAAATGTGTTTCATACACTGCATCTGGTACGTCACTCTTAAATAGTAAATCCATATTTAAGATATTCTGCTTTTTAAAATACTGATAAGCAATACTGTTTAAAACCCCGACTTCAGCGCGCCTTAATAGCAGCATTTTAACTACATTGAATTCATCGATTGTAAGGCTTACCTGGTGCTCTTCTCTCAAGTATTCGGCATTTGTATTAAATCCTGCAAATTGATACGAGTACCCTAAAACCCCAACTTTGGTTAATTTGTCCAGATTGTCAAAATAAGTTTGTTCTGATGCATTCTCTTTGAGTGTATAAAGCTCGTTTTTGGTGATGGTATAAAATTCAGTTTTTTCAATGTTTTTCTGCGTTGTTTTTGGCAGCCATTGCATTGCCATTAAAAATAAAACGTCGAAGTTATTTTTTTCAACAGACAAAGTAAGCCTTTTTACAGGTAAAGAAATAAGTATAAAGTTAAATTCCTCCTGTGCGTCGTTTAAAATATTAATAAACTCAGGAGCAAAGCCCTGCTTTTTTTGCGCGTTAATAATAATCGGAAAGTAGCCATCTTCGACCAATACATCAATATCAACTGGCTTTGATAAGCTTGGCTTGGTAAATATAAGCAAAACAAATAACAGAAATAATTGATGGGGTCTCATTTTAATACCTTCTAGAGTGAAATTTTTATTATATTCAATTAAATATAATAGCTTAAATATCAAAAGGTGGATTAATACATGCAGAACTACGAGAGGATAAGGTGGGAAAGTTGTAAAAAATTAAGTAGCTTTAATCTGTCTGCAAATATAGACAAATTAAAGCATTTTTATTAAAAACAGTTTATAAATTAGTCGCGAAAGTTTTTAAACTGAAAAGGCTGACCTAGTTCAGCGCTGCGTACTACTTGCATAGCCTCTTGAAGATCGTCACGTTTTTTACCCGTTACACGTACTTCTTCGCCTTGAATAGCAGCTTGAACTTTAACTTTAGAGTCTTTAATGGCTTTAACTACTTTTTTAGCCATATCTTTTTCGATGCCCTGTTTTAAGCCCACATTACGAAAAACATTTTTACCTGCGCGGCTAATATCTTGAAGTTCCAAGCTTGATACATCCATACCACGCTTAGATATCTTGCTTGCTAAAATATCAAATAATTGCATAACCTGAGAGTCTGCTTCAGCTTTAAGCTTAATTGTTTTATCATTTAGCTCAATAGATGCATCAACCCCTCTAAAGTCAAAGCGGGTCTCTAGCTCACGATTTGCATTATCAACTGCGTTTTTAGCTTCGTTCATTTCTACTTCAGATACAATATCAAATGAAGGCATTGGTTTGCTCCTAACTATTTAATCTTAATTTTATGTCGCAATTATAACGCTAAAATTATAAATATTTACATTTTTCTGCATCTTGTTCAGGTGCGATACTAATTTAGTTTGATATAATCCAGTTTCTTTTTTAAGCGATTTTAGGATTTGTCGTGACAAGGCGTGTTTATCAAGCAATTTTTTTAATCAGCATAGTAGCTTTTACCTTTTTATTTGCCAAAGAAGTAAAAGGTGGCGTTGTAAATTTATTTCCTCATGTTGATAAAGTCGCCCATTTTGGGATTTTTTTTATACTAGCCATAATAATGGATAAAGCGTTTAAGCTTCCTCTATATGCGCAAATACTTTTATTGGCTGGTTATGGCGCTTCTATAGAAATAATGCAAGATGCACTTCCATATAGGCAAGCATCACTCGGTGATTTTTTTGCTGATTTTGCAGGTGCTGCAAGCTACTTTTTACTTAGAGTAATTTTTACACCTCGAAAAAAGAATCCATATGGCTAATATTTTAATTGTTGGCGATGGTGCTATTGGCTTGTTACTTAGCCATTTTCTAAGCGCGTCGCATAATGTCAGTGTTTTAACTCGCAAGAGCCCAACAAATACCCGCTTTTATAGTCGAGGTAAAAGCGCATCTAAAAAAATTGACGCACAATTTATTTCATTAAATCAGCTAAATAAAGCAGCTGAATTTGATGTTGTTTTATTTACCGTTAAAGCCTTTCAAGTACTTGATGCATTTTCACAAATAAAGCTACTTTTACCAAATCATTGCACTGTTGTACTTTCGCATAATGGAATGGGTAATGTTGATGAGGTAAATAGCCAACTAAGCACTCACCAAGCGCTCTACTTTTTAACTACAAGCATAGCGGGCTTTAAATCAAACCAATACATTGTGCAGCACACTGGTGAAGGGCAAAGCGTTATTGGTGCTTGTAATGAATTAGCTCTTCAAAATAGTGCGCCAATAGCTGATATTTTTAAAGTAATACCCAACCTAAAGTTTACTAATAACATTCAGCAGCTTCGCTTTGAAAAACTACTCGTAAATATTGCCATTAACCCATTAAGCGCTTTAAATAATGTAAAAAATGGTGAATTACGCGCGCCTAAGTACAACGCTATAATTTTTAATGCACTCACTGAAGCATGCAATATAGCAAAGGTACAAGGGCTTAATATTCCATTAATTAAAGCACTTAACACTGCTTATAAAATAATGGAACTAACGTCTGACAATTACTCTTCAATGCAGCAAGACGTAGCGCATAGCAGAGAAACTGAAATATCAGCTATATGTGGCTATATTAGCCAACAAGGTAAACTCCACGGTATTCCAACACCTTACAATGATGAGTTACTTGCTAAAATTCAGGCAAAAAAAAGCGTGGTATAAACCACGCTTATATAAGTTTTTTACTTTACGGACGATAAACTTTTACAGTTTCAAAGCCCTGTTCGTGCAGCATAAGTGCCTGTAGTTGGCTCATTACACCTCTATCACAATATAAATAATAGTCAGTGTCTTTTGGTAAATCACCAAACTTAGTCGCCAGACGAAAGAACGGTAAATGCACCACTTCAATACCATCAATTTCTAAGGGTGCAGCTTCTTCTTCCTCAGGAGAGCGAATATCAACTACTACAGAGCCTATAGGTAAATCAGCAACCGACTCAGCTTCTTTAAGTTCTTGCTTAGCTTCTACATCAATATCACGCACGTCCATTATACGTGCATTATTTACAACAGTATCAAGCACATCAAAGTCGAATTTTTCTTCCTCACCAAGAATAACGTCTATTTTGGCTTTAACCGTTGGCTTTTTAGAAATAACACCACAGTATTCAGGCATTGTTTCTGCCATTTCGGCTGTACCAATTTGGCGAGCAATATTAATAATTTCTTGCTTATCGTGTTGAATAAGCGGACGTAAGATAAGCGTTTCAGTAACACGGTCAATCACGCTTAAATTCGCTAATGTTTGACTAGATACTTGGCCAATACTTTCACCAGTGACAAGTGCCTGAATGTTTAACTTTTCGGCAATTACACTTCCCGCGCGCATCATCATACGTTTAAGTACAACACCCATTTGGCTGTTTTCAACGTTTTCTAATATTTCAGCAACAACAGGTTCAAAATCAACCGTTACAAATTTAACTTTATGCGTAGAGCTGTATTTTTTCCATAAATAGTAACTTGCTTGCTTAACGCCAATTTCGTGGGCTGCGCCACCAAGGTTAAAGAATAAGAAGTGTGTGCGCGCGCCTTTACGAATCATTTGGTAACTTGCTACGCCAGAGTCAAAACCACCCGACATAAGCGAAAGCACATCTTCTTGCGTTGGCAGCGGAAAACCAGCCATACCAAAATGTGTTTGCGAAACAATGTAAGCTTTATCATCTTTTACTTCTAAGCGTATTGTTACTTCTGGGCGGCTAAGCTTTACGCTTGCGCCTTCGATATGTTGATTTAATCCACCACCAACATAACGCTCTAAATCAGTTGAGGTAAAGTCGTGTTGACCTATACGCTTTGCACGAACACAAAAGGTTTTACCTACAATTGTATGACCAACTAACGCTATTGTTTTTTGGTAGATATCATCAAGAGTTTCGAATTGTGTTTCGGTTACTTCAATAAATTGAACAATGCCAGGGATGCGTTTAAGGCTATCGATAAAATCAAGACGAACTTGTGCGTCTTCAAGTTTCGTAACAACTGAAATGTTATCCCAGTTATTTCTTACTTGTACTTTTTCGTCAACACGTCGCAATACAATTTTAATGTTATTTTCTAACACTTTAGTAAAGCGTTTACGGACCGAACGGCTTTTAATGGCTATTTCAGGATGTAGTTTGACGATAAATTTAAGCATAGTTCACTCTTAGACTGCGGGAATTCGCGCTCCCAGGCATTTGGCGCGGGATTATAGCAAAAAATTCAGCGCCTAGGAAACAACCAAGAGCAAAGGCTAAACAACAGTTGGGGCTTGTTGTGCTAATTCAGTATATTTTTCGCGTAGCAGGTTCATTTTATCAATGCTCTTATCGGTACTGTACGCTCTAAATAATGTAAGTACTTTTAAAATACCATGATATATATCTTGCTCAGCAAGCGTACCACTTGGCCTACGGGCTTTAATATAAGGCGTCCAAAAACTAACCGTTAACTTTAGTGTATGTGCTAAATCAATGACATCCTGCTCATCAATAGCAATCATTTCACTGTCGCGAAGTCCTAAAATAATTTTACGAACTTGCTCTAGTAATTCTAGTTGAAAATCAATATAAGCTTGTTTTAAATCAGCATCTCTAGAGAGAATATCACCGAGATTGTCGTAAAAAAAATGATAGCGCCACATCAGCTCAAATAGCGAATCTAGGTAAGCCGTTAAATGATTAAATGCATCATCATCTTTATTTATTGGTTTAAAGTGAGTATTTAAATGATCGCGATACAACGCAAAAATATGACGGATAATGTCTTCTTTATTTTTAAAATGATAATAAAGATTACCCGGGCTCATCCCTAAGTTTGATGCAATATGATTTGTCGTTATTGCACGCTCACCATTTTCGTTAAACAACAAAATACTGGTGTGTATTATTTTATCCTTGGTATTCATATGCTAATACTCAAATTATCTATAGGCTAGATTACACTCAAAAGAGGTAAACAGTATAAACAAATATGAATCATTAAAACACTCAAACCTTGGACTGACCTGTTCAAAGAAAGTAAGTGTTTATATGCTCTATTCGCTAGGCTGCTTTGTAGCATAAACACTGTTAAACTAGCGCTAAAATCATAAATAGTGAACATTATGAAAGTTATTGCAATTTACCCCGGCACCTTTGATCCACTAACCAATGGTCATACAGATCTTATTCAACGTGCAGCTAAAATGTTTGATACTGTATTAGTTGCGGTTGCGAACAACCCAAGTAAAAAACCCTGTTTTAGCCTTGAAGAACGTGTTGAACTTGCAAACTCTATTTTAAGTCACTTAGATAATGTTAAGGTCATTGGTTTCTCTGGCTTATTGGCTGACCTTGCGCGCGACCACAATGCTAATGTGCTTATTCGTGGTATTAGGGCTGTATCTGATTTTGACTATGAATTTCAATTAGCTAACATGAACCGCCGTCTGAATCCTGATTTAGAAAGTGTATTTTTAACACCCGCAGAGCGAAATTCATTTATTTCATCAACGCTCGTTAAAGAAGTAGCACGTCACAATGGTGATGTAAGCGAGTTTGTAGACCCTGTAATTGTCAAAGCGCTAAAAACTAAATTGGGCTGTGGTGCCCAATAACACTTCCCGAATTAGCGCATAACTTGTATGCGCTAATTCGGCTTTTGTATAGATGATGATTTTAATTTTTTAATTAACCAAACAAGTTTTAGCAAATCTTTATTGATAATTAATATTAGTGCCATCGTAATATCAATAATAGGCATAAGAAAACCATACAGCATCCACAGCCACCAAAAGTCCCAATTGCCATAAAGAGTATTATCAATATACATGCTCATAAACAGTGAGGCATTGATACCAAGCCCTACAATAAGATAATAAAATCCGTACGGTATTTTGCGTCCTAAAAAAATACGCCACATAAAAATAACGGCAATTGTTAGTACATCAAATATAAACATCTTTAAATGCGGAGCTGCAGTAGTTATGTCCATAAATAAACTAGATGTGTACGAAGCCATCATAATAAAGCTAAGGTGAACTCGGCTTTTATCTTGCTTATTAATGGCAATTGATAGAGTGAACAAAAAAGCAAAAACAAAAAGCCATGTAATAAGTATTCCAAAATACACGTTAATTGAATTTAATTGCCAAAATAGATCCTCCATTCTATTCAACCTTTTGATGATTGCTTTTTCTACGATTAAGTAAATACCGTTTTAATGAAACCAAACCTAAAAAGTCTTTATTAATTAGGAGAACTAAAAGCATCGTTAAATCAAAAATTATTTGCCCTATTGCATATAAGGCCCAAAACCACCAGTAGTCTAAATTTCCTAAAACAATACTGTCGTAGTGCATTCCAAAAAAAACAAATGCGTTAAAGCTAAGTCCGACTAAAAGATAATAAAAGGCTACGGGGAGATTTTTACTAAAGTATATCCGCCATATAATCAGAAAAAATATAGTTACGATATCAAATATAAAAAGGGTCAAATGGGGTGTGTTGCTCAAGGGATCCATAAAAATACTAGAGGTGTAAGATACCATCATAATGAATGCAAGCTGTGTGCAGCTTTTGTCAGACTTGTTAATGCTTGCAGACAAATTATATAAAAAAGCGAGTACAAAAGACCATGTAGTAAAAATGGTTATATAGTCGTATAAACCAGCCAGCTGCCATAAAAAATCAAGCATTGCGTGACCTTTTAAATTTTTCAGTTAAAAATTTAGTAAGCTTAACTAGACCTAAAAAATCTTTGTTAAAGATAAGCGCTAATGGCATTATCAAATCTGTAAAGTACATACCAAATACATAAACGTTCCAAAACCACCAATAATATAGAGTACCTAAAATCTCTATATCGTAATGCATAGCTAAAAATAAAGATGCGTTAATACTCAAACCAAAAACAAGATAATAAAATGCGTTAGGAATTGGGCCACAACTGCAGTACCGAAACGTAAAAATAATAATTAGAGTTACAATATCGAAGTAAAAATAGTTTAAGTGAGACACTATAACCATATCGAACAGTGTACTTAAGGTATACGAAATCATCATAATACCAGAAAGGTACATTGTATTTTTATAGGGACTGTTTATGCTTGCTGACAAATTATAAAGAAATGCAATTACAAAGAACCATGTAATAAATATACCTACATAATCTCTAATCGCTACCAGATCCCACAGTATTTCAGCCATCATGCCCCTTTATGAATTTATTATTTCGCAACCACCCTTTTAGTTTATACAAACCTAAAATATCCTTATTGATGATTAATACCAATGCCATTGTAAAGCCGACAAAATACATTCCAAAAATATAAACTGTCCAAAACCACCAATAGTAAAGAGTACCTGCAATTTCAATATCGTAATGCATACCTAAAAATAAACATGCATTAATAAAAAGCCCTACAATTAAATAGTCAAAAGCAATTGGTACTAATTTTTTATATATAAATCGCCAAAGTATCAGGGCGCTAATAGTAGCAAGATCATAATAGAAGTAATTTAGGTGAGGATTTTCAATCAGTGGATCCATAAAAAGACTAGATATATATGAAACCATCATTATAAATGAAAGATGCGCTCTACTTTTATCATTTTTATTAATACTCGCTGATAGATTATATAAAAATGCGATTAGGAAGAACCATGTAAATAGTATTGCTACGTTGTATCCTAAATCTACCAGACCCCAAAGTATATCAGCCACTACTTCTATTCCTTTTCATAATACTATTGTGGAACCATATTTTAATTGCAGCTAAAGCTAAAAAATCTTTGTTTATAAAAAATATAGCTAGCATCATAAAGTCGGCTAAATTAACAACAATTGAATAAAAAAACCAAAACCACCAAGGTTCGTAATTATTAAAAACTGACACATCTATATACATACCAAGAAATAATGATGAGTTTATAATCAACCCTAACAACAAGTAGATCGATATAAGATTTTCAATAATGAACAACCTTAAAATAATAATGGCGAAAATAGTTGTTATATCAAACAAAAAGAGCTGAAGATACGATATGTGTTGTATATCTATAAACAGGCTTGAGGAGTAAGAAATTGACATAACAAATGATAACCATACAGCTTCTTTTCTAGGTTTGTTAATACTTATAACTAATGAGTACAAAAAAGCCATTAAAAAGCCCCACTGTACAAATGCACCTATGTAAAAAGAAATGGCTGGATTAACTAGAATATTATCCATTATTTTTGAGATTTTTGTTGAATACTAGTGACAGAATCATTAAAACATCGAACATATTTACACCAACAGAATAAACACTCCAATACCACCAAGGCTCATAGTTATACAAGACGTATAGATCGTAATGTAATATTAAGGTAAGCACAGCATTTATTATTAACGCAAAGATGATGAAGTGAAAAGCCATAGAGCGGTGAAGTACTTTAAAGTGCTCTAAAATTAATAAAGCTAAAATAGTAACAAAATCGTAGAGCATCGAGTTTAAATATAAACCTTCTAATAAGTCTATATAACCACTAGAAACATATGAGCAGAGCATAAGCGCAGATAAATAAACAGGAGACTTATTTTCTTTATTTATCGTAGAGGTCAAACAATACAGAAAGGCCATTAAAAAGCCCCACTGAGTGAAGGCTTGTACATAAACCATAAGGGGTTCAGTAACGTACATTTTAGCTACGTTGTTGGTTGTGTTTTACTCGTTTTAAACAATCGAGTTAATTTTCTTTTTATACCGTGTAGACCTAAAAAGTCTCTATCTACAATGAGAGCTACGACCATTAAAAAATCAATAATATTTACAGAAAACTGATAAACACTCCAAAACCACCAAGATTCAAGATTTTTATTAATATACACATCTAAATACATCAATAAGAAAAATATAGAATTAACAGAAAGACCTATAAGTAGGTATAAAAATGAAGGTGTAGTTTTTTTGATAAATGAAAATGCGATAGCTAAGCATAAAATTGTAGATATGTCGTAAATTGCCCAATCAAAATAAGTCGTATCGTAATATGAAAGCCAAGTAAATATATAATCTGTTGCAGTATAGGAAATCATCATAATGAATGAGCTGAGCAATAGTGTGGTATCCCTTTTAACATCTAAGCTATATACAAAGATATTAAAAAAGAATGCCATCAAAAAAGCCCACATTGAGAAGGCTGACAGCGAAAACAAACCAAAAAACTCAGCTAAAAACATTCAATACCTTGTATTACTTAGGGCGAGTGCCTGAACCACCTGAAAGGATTGCAGCGCCACCACGCTGTAATTCATTACTCGCAGCAGTCATCGCTTCTTGTGAGAAGCTTACTGTATCAGATTGCAGGGTTTTAGGGCTAGCAGTTTGTTCCATTGCAGGCTTTAATTGTTGTGTTTTGTTGTATGCTTGCATTTGTAATTGGCTATTAGCTGAAACTTGCATGTGATTGATCCTTGTAAAAGTTTTAATTATATTTGGTGCAACTTTTAACCACATTATTATGTAGATAAATGCATTACCTGTTTTAAGCAGTGATAGCTATTTTGCTATCTATCTTATACAAAGCAACCAATGTGCCAACTTTTTTTGACGCATTAAAATTCACTAAAAAAATATAATAAAACCAAACAACTCCGACCAGTTTACTGCAAATATAAAAAAACGCACAGGGATAACCGTACGTTTTTTGTATCCAGGGAGTTTAAGCTACGTATTTACACGGGATCTCCGCACGTGTACTTAGCTTCAAAATATATTCCATTGCTACTTCGTCACAATTTTCTTTACGAAGGCAAAGTTCACAATCTTTCATTACTTTTTCAGGCAAAGAGTCTTTGCTACAAAAAGTAAAACGTTGTTGTTCAAAAAAATCGGGTACACGGGTCAATACAATAACTCGGTTAAGTGCCAATTTTTTGGCTTTAGCAAGTAGGTGCTCTACAAGCTGTCTACCCTGCCCCGTCACTTTACTTTTTGGGTCTATACCCAATGAGCGTATTTCAGCAAGGCCGGTATCGTAAATGTATAACGATGCACAGCCCGACACTTTTCCATTTATTTCAGTAACTGCAAACTCGTTAATAGAGTGCACCATATCGCTTTTTGCACGAGGTAGGTTTTCGCCTACCGTTGCCCAATGCTGTATAAGTGTGGCTATTGCCTCTACATCATCTAAATTTGCATCACGTACCGTTATTTGCTGTTTTTTTTTGGCTTCTTTAACAGCATTAGTTACTTGCTCAATAGACGTCCCCCCAAGCGCTTGACGCGCTTTTATACACGCATCAATTTCAAGTACTGGGTAAACATCGTCTTCAAATACAGTGTTTACTGATTTGTACTGCTCAAGTGATAGCTCCTCAAGCGTTTTACCTTCGCTAATCGCAAGCTGTACAAGTACACCCACAATGTGATGCCCTTCTCTGAATGGCACACCTTTAGCAACTAAGTAATCAGCAAGCTCGGTGGCATTAGCGTGGCCGCCTTTTGCCGCTGCTAACGTTTTATCGCCATTTACTTTTACGCCTTTAATACATGCTTGCGCCATATGAATACATGCAAGCCATGTTGGCATAGCGTCAAACAGGCCTTCTTTGTCTTCTTGCATATCTTTATTGTATGCAAGTGGCAGTGCCTTTAATGTCATCATCATAGCGCTAAATGCACCAAATACACGTCCGGTTTTACCGCGAATAAGCTCGAGTGCATCAGGATTTTTTTTCTGAGGCATGAGCGATGAGCCTGACGTGACGTTATCAGCAAGCTCTATAAATCCGGCTTCACCCGAATTATAAAAAATCAGATCTTCAGACATACGAGATAAGTGAATCATCGAAATAGACGCACAACTTAAAAGATCTAACACGAAGTCACGATCAGATACGCCATCAAGGCTATTTTTTGTAGCCGCTGTAAAACCTAATCCGTGGGCTAATGCTTGGCGATCAATCGGATAAGCTGTACCAGCTAATGCACCACTGCCTAATGGGCAAAAATTCATGCGCGCTTTAGCATCTTGCAGGCGGCTTTCATCGCGCTCTAGCATTTCTACATACGCCATACACCAGTGGCTAAACAATACTGGTTGTGCGCGCTGTAAATGCGTGTAACCTGGTAATATTGTGCCAAGCTCACGCTCTGCAAGCGCTACAAACTCGCCTTTTAGCTGTGCAATGGCATCTAGTAAATGATCGGCTGTATCACGGCACCATAGTCTAAAATCGGTGGCAACTTGGTCATTACGGCTTCGGCCTGTATGTAATTTTTTAGCTAAATCACCTACTTTTTCAATTAGAGCAGCTTCAACATGTGAATGAATGTCTTCTGCACCTGAAGTAGCAACTGATTGTGGATCAGCTTTAACTTCTTCAAGTAGCTCATTTAATGCAGCAACTAATTTTGTATGCTCATCACTTGAAAGTACATTTACCTGTTCAAGTGCACCAGCCCATGCCACAGAGCCAATAATATCTTGCTCTGCTAACTGGTAGTCAAAGGGAAGAGAGTCGTTAAATTGCTTAAACGCCTCATCTGGACCCGTAGAAAAACGTCCGCCCCATAATGCCATGAAATCTCTCCAAACCCTGTAATGCCCCTTTTATAAGGGGCTATAAATAATTTACTTTTTAGCCAATGCTGAAATTCTGCTTGAAAGCGAGAATAAACGAATAAAGCCTTCAGCGTGTGACTGGTCATACACATCATCTTCGCCAAATGTAGCAAATGCTTCGCTGTATAAGCTATTTGGTGATTGCTTTTGAACCGCAGTTACTTGACCTTTATATAGCTTAAGTACCACTTCACCTGTTGCCACTTTAGAAAGTGCTTCTGCACCAGCTAAAATAGAATCTTTAAGTGGTGTAAACCAACGTCCGTCGTATACTAAATGTGAAAATTCACCACCTAGTACTTCTTTCCATTTACGGCTTGCTTTATCAAGCACTAGCTCGTCAATGGCTTGAAGCGCAGCCATAATTACTGTGCCACCTGGTGTTTCATAACAACCGCGTGACTTCATACCTACTAAACGGTTTTCTACAATATCAACACGTCCAACGCCATGAGGCGATGCAATATCGTTTAATTTAACTAAACAGTCATATGGTTTAAGTTCTTCGCCATTTACAGCAACCACTTCGCCTTCAACAACTTTTAAAGTTACTAGTTCTGCCTTATCTGGTGCTTGCTCTGGAGAGTTAGTCCAAGTCCATACTTGCTCAGTTGGTTGGCACCATGGATCTTCAAGCTCACCACCTTCGTGCGAAATATGCCAAGCGTTAGCATCACGGCTATAAATTTTTGTAGCAGATGCTGAACACGGAATGTCACGCTCTGCTAAGTAATCAAGTAATGATTCACGACTCGATAAGTCCCACTCACGCCATGGCGCAATTACTTTTAAATCTGGAGCAAGGGCTGCAAAACATGATTCAAAACGAACTTGGTCATTACCTTTACCAGTACAACCATGAGAAAGTGCATCAGCACCTACTTTACGTGCAATTTCAACTTGTGCTTTAGCAATAATAGGACGCGCCATAGACGTACCTAGTAAATAAGTACCTTCGTAAATCGAGCCCGTTTTAAGTGTTGGATAAATGTAATCACTTACCATTTCATCTTTTAAATCAACTACGTAACATTCTGAAGCACCTGAAGCGATTGCTTTAGCTTCTACGCCTTCAAGTTCTTCTGCGCCTTGACCTACATCCGCTACAAACGCAACAACTTCACAACCGTAGTTTTCTTTTAACCATGGCACGATAGCCGATGTATCAAGACCACCTGAATAGGCTAAAACGACTTTTTTAATTGAACTCATAGGTGTTCCTTAACAAAATTTGGATTTAGTAATGTAACTAGCAAAGCATTTTGCGCGTGCATGCGATTCTCTGCTTGTTGAATAATTTTCGATGCTGGACCATCCATTACCTCAGAGGTAATTTCAAATTCACGGTGTGCCGGTTGGCAATGTAATACCGTAGTTGCACCGGTTTGATCTAGCAATGCCTGATTTAATTGATAAGGCATATATTTTTCTTTAACTTGCTCAAGCGGTGTTGTATCACCCATTGATACCCATGTATCTGCATATACAACGTTTGCACCAACAGCCGCTTCAACACGGTCACTTACCATCACTGATGCGCCATTCATTGCCGCTATTTGCTCTGCCTTTTTAAGGATTTGCGAATCAGGCGAGCTGCCTTTTGGCGTTACAGCAACAAAATCAGTGCCAAGCGTTGCCGCTAAAAGCATTAATGAATGAGTTACATTGTTGCCCTCACCTAAGTAAGCCACTTTAAGCTCGCTCACATCGCCGTGAACTTCTTGAAGCGTTAAAAAATCAGCAAGCGCTTGGCATGGGTGGTATAAATCACACAAACTATTTACTACCGGTACTGATGCGTATTCACCTAATGTAGTTAATGTGCTGTGCTGATTTACGCGTGCAACAATACCATCGGCCCAAGTAGAAATATTAAGTGCGAAATCTTTAATTGATTCACGTGCACCCATAGCGCCATTTTGCTGATCTAAATAAACTGCATGGCCACCAAGGCGGTTAATACCTATATCAAACGATAAGCGAGTACGTAAACTTTGTTTTTCAAACAATGTTACGATTGATTTTCCCGCTAATACATTGCTGTATTTTTCTGGTTTTGCTTTTATATCTTGCGCTAACTTTAATAAATTAAGTGCGCCTTCTTGGTCTAACTCTAAACCCGTTAAAAAATTCTCAAACATAATAAACCTATGGTGTAATCTTAGTTCCGACATGCTCGCCTTGTAGCAGAGCAGTTAAATTTTCTGGCTTTTGCCAGCTGGAAATATACACACCGCGTCGTAAATGTTGGGCAGCGTGAAGGCTGGTCTTAACTTTGACCTCCATCCCGCCCACAATTACTCCATTTGTAATTAAAGTATCAATGTGTTTTGTGTCAAGTTGATGTAACGGCTGTTTATTTTCATCAAGCACTGCTTCAACATCCGTCATAAAAATAAGCTCGGCATTTAAGTTACTAGCAATAGCCGCTGCTGCTTCATCTGCATTTACGTTGTACCAAAGCCCTTGCTCATCAAAGCCTATAGAGCTAACAATGGGTAGGCGACCGATTTTAAGTAAATCATTAACAATAGAATCGTCGTTGCTTTTACATTTACCCACCAAGCAAAGCGCTTTTAGCTTTTGAGTGGCAGTAACACCTGCCTCAAAAAGACTTAAGCCGACAGGCTTGTGCCCAGCACTAATAGCTTGAGTCATTAATTGTTTATTAGCGCAACCTGCAAGCGCACCCACTATATAAGGCATTTGCTCTGCTGGGCTAATACGTAATCCTTGGTGTTTAGCACTGGCAAAACCCGCTTGTTTTAACCATGTATCAACTAAAGCGCCACCGCCATGTACAATCACAAACTCATCATTTGTTTGCTCATTTAATACATCAAACAACGCTTTTGCTGCATTTTCTGTATTAAGTACTGCACCACCTAGTTTAATTACCCACGTTTTTTTACTCATTTAAAACGCTCCTTTTAAACCAGTGGTATGATCTAAATTCATAGAAATATTAATACACTGCAAAGCTTGTCCAGCAGCGCCTTTTAATAAGTTATCAATAGCAGACATCACAATTAACTGCGTTCCTTGTTGCTGCCAGCCAATATCAACAAATGGCTGCTTAGCTACACCTTTAATTGAAGGTACTTTATCGCCTAATAAACGAATTAATGGCTCGCTCGAAAGTACTTGATAAGCCGATGCAACGTTTTCCTTGGTAACGCCTGGCTTAAGCTGTACATAAATAGTTTCTAAAATACCGCGCGGAAAATTACCTAGATGCGGTGTAAACAACACTTTGTGGCCAAGGTGTTGTTCAATTTCAGGGCCGTGGCGATGGTTAAACAAACCATAAGGTGCAAGCGACACTTCACAAAAATGCGTTCCTACACTGGCTTTACGCCCTGCGCCTGTAACGCCCGAAACCGCATTAATAATAATACTTTCGCTGCTTAATAAGCCTGCTTGCTTAAGCGGTTTTAGCGCATTAAGCGCTGCTGTTGGGTAACAGCCTGCAACAGCAATTAGCTTTGCATTAGCGATAGCATCATGGTTCCACTCAGCTAGACCGTAAGCCGCTTCATTTAAAAGCTCTGGATGTTGATGCTCAAAACCATAGTAAGTAACGTAGTCGTCATTGCTTGCTAAACGATAGCCACCAGATAAATCAAATACCTTTTTACCCATAGCTAAAAATTGCGGCGCTAGATCAACACTTACTTTGTGATCGGTACATAAGCATACGTAATCAGCATCACTTTGAATGTCATCAAAAGCTGATACGCTAAGAGGAAGTAAAGGGCAGTCTAGTAAGCCAAGGTGCTCTGGGTATAAATCACTTAGCAATTTATTTTTATCTAAGCTACCCTCAGATACATAACAGCCTGTTAAAGTTAAGTTTGGATGCTTAGCAACTAAACTTGCTAACTCTGCGCCGCTGTATCCGCTTGCGCCAATAATCACTACATTCATTTGTTACTCGTTATCTTAAAATTAATTACTACTTATCTATAATGTTCGCTTAAACTAGCTTAGACGCTAATTAAGTCTTTTTTATTAATGAATTTTGATTATCGTCGCATTATTTTCATGGCGTTACTTTTAATATATTTATGCTTAAAAAGTGAATTGATATTCATCATAAATACTTTTATATTGTTATGCAATTAAATTGAATAATAATTTTGGATTTTTTTATGCCTTTGCCTTCGTTTATTTCCATGTACCAACAATTGATTGCAGCCCCTTCTATTAGTGCTATTGAAGACAACCTGTGTATGAGCAATAAAAACGTAATTGAACTCCTAGCCAGTTGGTGCGAAACAATCGGTTTTACGTGTGAAATTATAGAATTAGAAGGAGGTAAAGGGCGCTATAATTTATTAGCAAAACGCGGAGAAGGTGATGGCGGATTAATGCTAGCTGGTCATACCGACACAGTGCCTTTTGATGACAGTCGTTGGAATCATAATCCATTTAAACTTACCGAACTCGATAACAAATTGTATGGGCTAGGAAGTATTGATATGAAAGGTTTTTTTGCTTTTGTATTACAAGCGATTAGTGAACTTGATGAAAAGCAGCAAACTCAGCCTATTTTAATCCTTGCCACCGCCGACGAAGAAACAACGATGGCTGGTGCACAACAAATATGTAAGCACCCGAATTTAAAACCTGCGCGTTGTATAATAGGCGAACCTACTGATATGACGCCAGTATTTATGCACAAAGGCCATATGAGTACAGCAATAAGAGTGGTTGGTCGCTCTGGGCATAGCTCCGATCCCGAACGTGGTCTTAACGCCATTGAAGTAATGCATAAAGTGATTACAAAATTGATGATCTTAAAAGAACAATTAAAGCATAAGTATTCAATAAACCACTTCGAAATCCCTTATCCAACATTAAACTTAGGTAATATTCATGGCGGCGATAACGCGAATAGAATTTGTGGTTGCTGTGAAATGCATATAGATATGCGCCCATTACCAGGTTTAAGTGTACAAGAACTACAAGCATTAGTACTCGATGCAACGAAAGAGATAAATCAGCAATACCCAAATGCGGTGAGCGTTATTGATTTACATGAACCAATACCGGCATTTAGTGGGAGCACCGACAGTGCTTTAGTAAAAATGGCTGAAAAAATAGCGGGGCAAAAAGCGGTCGCAGTAAATTACTGCACTGAAGCGCCGTTTATCCAGCAACTCGGTTGTGAAACGATTGTAATGGGCCCAGGCTCAATTAACCAAGCACACCAGCCTGATGAATTTTTAGCGATGGAAAAAATAAAACCATCACAACAAATAATCACTGATCTTATAAAAGCAAATTGCTTTAGCTAATAAGATTACAATAAAGGCGCCAATTGGCGCCTTTATTAATACAGAACTAAGGCCTAATCACCTTTAACTTCTAAGTTAATAAACTTAACTAGCTCTTCAGGTTGCCCTACTAGCATCATAACTTGTTGGTTAATTTCCATCATAGTTTTACCTTCAGGTAGCTTTGCAGACACACTGAATGAATTTAAACCTTTCGCAAAGCTAGTTAAAGCCTCTGCAATATCTTCAGTTACAGGAGCTTGTTGTAACTGTTGCTCTAGCGTCATTTCCATTTGCTCAAGCGTCATACCTTGCTTTTCAAGCTCGCTTGAGAGTAAATCTTTTAATTTACCCTGGTTATTTAAGGCAAAGCTAACATTACGCGGCTCTAATTTACTCATTGCTTGCATAACAAGTGTTTGCTGCTGTAATTCTTGCTCATACGTCAGCGGTTGATCACCCGCTTCTTGCTGCGCCTTGCTAATAGCCAATGAAGCATCCATTAACGCTTTTGAATTAGCTAAACCCATATCCATATTAAAACTAACAATGTCTTTTGCATCAAGCTTAACTACTACATCACTATTGCCAGACTCTTCATCGTAATCAAGTGATGAATGTAAGTCGTAACTTGCCGACGCTAACATTTCGTTTGCATCAGCTGGTAATTTTGATACGAAGCTTTTATCAAACTGAAAGCTTTTTACATCAAATGATGTATGTGGTGATATTTTATCCGGCTCGTAGCCAGTTATTTCAATGCTTTGAATATTAGCAACATTGTCACCTTCAGGGCTTATTACTTCCATGTTTGTTATTTCTACACTCTTTGAAATAACACTTGCCGATAAACCAGCGTATTTAAATGTAGCGCCAGTTTGCTCGCTTACTAAAGCAAGTTGCTTATCTACTTCTGCACGCACTTCTTGAGTTGCTACGTAGTTTGCGTAACTAACACCACCCACGCCTGCGGCCACAAGAGCTGCAACTATAACTAATTTTTTCATGTCATTTCCTTATTTAATTCTTTCTATAAAGTGTCTCAACTTAAGAGTAACACTGAAGAACATCACCGATAAGTGTTAATTAATCAAACTAAGTAACTCATGTACGGTTTTTACAGGGGTAATTTTAGCGCCTAGCCCTTCCATCGATTTATGGTAATTGCGAAATGGAATATATATTTCTGTAAAACCATGTTGTGCAGCCTCTTTAACACGCGGTACACCACTGTCTATTGGGCGTACATCGCCGTTTAAGCTAAGTTCTCCCATAATACACGTGGTACGAGGTACAACAAATTCGTTTAAACTGCTAAGTAACGCGGTTACTAATGCTAAATCGATGCAGGTTTCTGTCTCATCAATTCTTAAACCACCCACAATATTAAAAAACGTATCGTGAAATATTTTAGTTTTAGTATGCTTACGTAATATACCGGTCAGCATTTTTATACGATTCATATTTAAACCAACACAAACACGCTGCGGAAATTCAGCTTCTGTTTCGGTAGTTAAACATTGAATCTCAAGCAATAAATTACGATTCCCTTTACGAATACAGGTAATAGTAGAGCCAGGTGAGTCGGTGGTTGAACCCGATAAAAATATTTCACTTGGATTATCAACGCTTAACATTCCACGTTCACACATTTTAAAAATGCCAACAGTATCAATATCACCAAAGCGGTTTTTATTTGCCCTAAGGGTTCGTATTTGCCCATCGTTGGTATCTATGTGTAAAAGCGCATCAACAATATGTACAAGTGTTTGAGGGCCTGCTATTTCGTTATTTTTATTTACGTGAGCAATAATGAACATGGTTACATCATTTTGCTTACAGTACTGAGTTAATGCTTGGGCGGCGCTTTTTACCTGCGAAGGCGAACCTGGGCTACCATTTGCCGTATCGGTTACAACAGCTTGAATAGAGTCAATAACAGCAAACTTAATTTTATTTTTCTCGAGCTCTTCGATGATGGTTTCAACGCTCGTTTCTGAAAGTAAATAAAGCTCGTCCGGGTTATAGTTTAACTTTAAACGATTTACCCTGTTTTTAAACTGCGATAAAGATTCTTCTGCCGTACAGTAAAGTGACGGCATCCGTTGTGACATTCTCGCCACTAGGTCAGATAGCAAAGTTGTCTTACCCGCCCCCGGATCGCCGGAAATTATATTAACAGAGCCAGTAGTCACCCCGCCGCTTAGTACGCGATCAAGCTCGCCGATTTCAGTTAGCTGCTTTTCAGCCTCTGATGTAGCAATATCATTGATTTTTTTAGAGCCACCACCAACACCACCAGCATAACCACCAACGTTTGCTCGTATTGATGCTTTTTTACTGTGCCCTGCTGAAGGCTTAAATTCCGCTAATGTGTTCCACGCACCGCAGCGACATTGACCCTGCCAACGTTGATAGTTCATGCCACATTCGGTACAAACAAATTCTACTTTTGCCGCTTTAGCCATTGATAACTTTACCTACTATTCTTTAATTAAAAAAAATTCTTACTATTAAGCGCTTATTTTGCCATTTCAGGCATTTACTTAGCAACAAACTCTTGCCTGCTTAAAAATCTATCGTCACAATCAATAAATACACATGGTGTTTCTTTTTAGCTATAATTTAGGGCATACTTTTTGCTTTGTAATAGTTTAAAGTAACTTGCCAATAAAATGGCAAATAACACATACATAACAAGAGCTAAACAGTAGTAACTCAAATAATTGTACCTATATTAATAACATAGCGCGATTTAACGTTTATTGAACTTCTAATAAATGGACTTAACAGTATACCTACTTTTTCAATTAGACGGTGATGGTTTTATAAATGGCTGATGACATAATGCTCAAACACGAAGACCTCGTGAATGAGTTAAAAACATATTTAGGCAACGCTAAATTTGATCTAATTTTCAAATCAAAAACCGCAGGGTTAACTAAACCTGAGCAATTTTTAATGAAAATGGAAATGTCGCGTTTATCTCAGCCAGTGGCACGTTTTGTTGATCTTCGTGGATTAGTGACAGGCCAAGTAAAACCATATGAGCATAACGGCAAGCAACACTTTATGGATGACACAGCCATTGAAGTGTTTGAAAAAGCGCTTAAACAACATGGTGAATACACCTTAGCTGTTTACGAAGCCGTAATGAATACAGAAAATAACCACCGCGTATTACAAAAACAAGCAGCCGAAAAATCAGAGTTACAAGAGTTAGAAAATAACTTAAACACTGAAGTAATTAAGTTTGCCTCTTACGAGAGCCGCCGTGAAGAACGGATGAATTACTCAATAAAAGTAACGATTGATTACAAAGATAAAAAGAACATTGCTGCTAGCACCTCAGATATATCTTTAAGCGGTTGTAAAGTTAAGCTTGCAACGCGCTACTCTATAAAAAAAGGCGAACTCATCGCAATGCGCTTAGTAGGCCTTGAGCAAGACTTTGAACTTGGCCTAAAAAACGGTATTCAATACGAAGTTGTTGCAGTAGAAAATATCTCTCGTGAATTTAATCACATCCGCTTAAAGCGCACTTATATAGAAAACAACGATGCCTTTAATGACTTTTTAGAAAGTTTTATTCATGGTAATAAGCGTCGTTATAAAGTAAATCTAGATAATACGCTCGATGCTGTAGTATCAAAGGGGTATGAGCAGTACTACATTCCTCGCGTTACGTCTTTATATGTGTTTTTAAGTAAAAAAGATGAGCAATATTACCCAAGCCTTAGCCTTACCACTGAAAATAATATTTTTATTCAGCGCTACTTTACCGATGAAAGAAAAATACCGTGTTTGTACAATATACTTAATCATCAGCGTATTACACAATTACTAACTCAAATTACCGCAGTAAAAGAAGATTACCTCTATACATTTACACATATATCATCAGGTAAAATTTATTACTACTCAGCGACGCGTACAGAGTTAAATAACAACCCTAAATTACGTGATCTATTTTTAGGTTTTGGTAGCCAAAAAGAGAGCTGGCAGTGCTTTAAAATACAAGTAATGCCAAGTCATCCAGATGATTCTTTTATACCGCTTTCACTACCTAATAGTGCCGGTGAAAATATAGAAAAATTAAATAAGCCGCCTTCACCTCGTGTAAAAGGCCTTATAAAAGATGTTAAGTATATTGTTGTACTTACAAATATTGGCAATAAAGCTGAACAAGCAAATTATAAACAACTTACTTTTGATAAAGCATTAGTAAATCAGCTCAAGCACTTTGGCCACGCAAAACACAAAACACCACCCTACTTAGATATTGTGCCACTTGAATACGTAAATTTACGCTCGCATAAGCGCTACCTTTATAAAACACCAGTTAGTGTCACTATTAATGATGAGGTATTTAACGGCTATACACGTGACTTTTCGGTAATGGGTTTGCAGTTAGAGTGCGAACAACCTGCCACATTTAAAAAAGGCGATATAGTACTTTTAGCATTCCCTGAACTTCAAAAAATAACTAAAATGCATAAGCTTAGTGAACTAAAGTACGAAGTAATGGCCATCAGTAAGTCATTTACTACTATTAACCTAAAAGCAAATCGTATTGCTGATTTACCCCATGCTGGCGTGACCTTTTTCACTCAGCTAATAGAAGGTAATAAAGACAAACTTAAAGTATCTGAAGAAGCACCTAAAGTAGAAGGCTTATCTACCGCACTTAGAAATATGGTTACAAAAAGCGTTTGCCAATTTCCGCTATATTTACACAAAGAAGCTGCACACTTTAAAACCGGCGCAATTGGATATGGGTTATACGCCAGCCCTATGCACGTGATTTTGCAAAACTTTGGTTTATTAAGTAACAAAACTGACTTTTCGAGCATTCTGACCGAAGAGCAAATTATTAATGTAATAACACCAAATATTAAAGATCGCAGCCGCCAAGATGCACCGCTTGCTTTTACACTTGCTATTAACTTCGATCCTCGAAAAGGCAGTATTGAAGAGGCTATTGTTAGCCAATGCGCTTTAGGTGAAGACTACTCAAGCTTTTATAAACAAATTAGTAAAGGTATTACATCGCAACTTATATTCGTAATGCGTTTGTATATATCGCGCACAGGTCGCCCCGATACTGATTATCTTTCTAATGAGCTAAAATACGTAAGTCAGTACGCAATGCACAAAGCTAAAGATTTAGAAGAAGCCTTATGGGCCGTAGCTGGTGTAGGTGATGTAGTAGATATAACTGAAGAAGCGCTAAGCCATTTAGAACTAAAAAAAGAGCAAGTAGCACAAATGAGCCGCCGTAAGCTAATTTGGTTAAACCGCTTACGTTAAGCGGTTTAACTTAATTTATTTTAAAGTGTTGGTTGTTTTTCTAACGGAATAGCCAACATATACAACAATTGCAATAATGACCCATCACAAATAGCCGCCTGTGCTTGCTCAACCACTTTTGGCTTACCATGTACGGCCACACCTAGGCCTGCTTTTGCCATCATGACTAGATCATTTGCGCCATCTCCAATAGCTACAGTTTGTGCTTTTTTAAGCCCTAGCTTTTGCTGAAGCACCTCTAAAACGACCGCTTTTTGCTGCGCATCGACAATCGTACCCAGTACTTTACCTGTTAGCTTGTCGTCTTTAAATTCGAGCTCATTAGCGTGCACTTCATCTAAATTAATCAGCTCTTGTACACGCTCTGCAAAAGGCACAAAACCACCTGAGGCAATCGCCAAATACCACTTATGTTGCTTTAAAATTTGGCACAGTATTTTAATACCAGGCATCAATGGTAATGTACTTTTCAGCTCTTCAATTAAGCTTTTTTCAATACCTTCAAGCTTAGCTACACGCTGATATAAACTCTCACTAAAATCAAGTTTACCCGCCATTGCAAGTGCAGTTACAGAGGCAACTTCATCGTATACGTTCGCAAGGCGTGCTATTTCGTCTATGCACTCAATAGTTATTGCAGTTGAGTCCATATCCATAACCAATAAACCTGGCTCATATAAATTAGGCGGCGTAGCAACTTGCACTAATTGACAATCAAGCGTGTTTGAAAATTCTTGTAGTACTAACGGGTTTATAGTTTTATCTGCATTTTGCGCGTAAAAACACAGTGCTGGTGCAAGCCCTAAATCAGGTTGGTATTGGCATATAGCGGTGACTTTTTGGTTATGTGTCGCTAAAAAGTCAACAATACTGGCAATGTGTTTTTCCGCAAAATCACCTGCAAATGCGATGCTAAATAACCCTAATGCTTTGTTTGGAATATAATCGAGAAGTGTAGATACACCACCACTATAGCTAAACCATTTATTTAGAGTTAAGTGTTGTAATGGTTGCTCAGCAGCTTGCTGTGCCATGTTGATTTGCGACATGGGATCTCCGTGTTTATTTTTATTTTCCTGATAGTTGGCATCTCAAAACTGCTATTCTCAACACTAAATTCGCCATCAGGTGGGGTTTAAGGTTATAGTTAGTGTAGTTGTAACATCAAATCAAAATGCTGTCAGTAGCATAAACGGTGACTATGAAAAATAACCATATTAAAAACCCTATAAGCGCATCCCAAAGAAAGCGACTCGTTCGCTTAATTCTTGCGGCTGGCTGTTTTGTATTACTAAGCTGGGTGGGTGTTAATAGTAGTTTTCAGAGTCACCAGTTACTTTACGATAGCGCCGACAGCACCGCAAAAAGCCTCACTCAGTTTATGGCTTTAAATGTTAAAACACCTCTAATCGAAAAAAATAAACCCCAGCTCAATGCAATTTGTAACGATATAAGTAAAGATGAGTTCGTGCTTTCGGCCACTATTTACGATCAACAGGGTATTTTATTAGCCAGTAGCGACAATTGGCAGTCGCACCATGTTTATGGTCAACTTTCTGATTCTACCCCTGGAATAAGTAAGTTAAAAACACCTTTTATGGAACCTGTTATAAGCGATGATGACCGCCCTATAGGTTTTGTATCTATTACTTATTTAACTCGCGCTGCAATATCCGACAGCCACAATCATTTTCATGACTTAGGCAGGCAGGTTTTACTAATGCTAGTGATTGCTTGTATTTTTACGTGGCAGTTAGGCCGTGGATTAAAGCGCTGGCAGGTAAATCGTTATATGCAAAAAACATCTGAACAAGAATCATAAAGTTGCTTTGCAAGCGTCTCTTTTTCGCTGTGTGGCTTTAAATCACATAGTGCGTCAAACACATCAGGTATATGCAATGGCGTGTTAACCTCCCCTTGGTAGCCACTTAAAGGCATTGAAGGTGAATCTGTTTCAAGCACTAAGTGCTCGGGCTCAATAGCGGCAATAACAGCACGGGTTTTAGCTGCACGTTGATAGGTAATAACACCGCCTACGCCAAGCTTAAAGCCCTGTTTGATATAGTACTTCGCTTGTTGGATTGAACCTGAAAATGCATGAATCACTCCCCCATTTTTTGGCTTACAACGTTTAAACGCTTGCGCAATTAAATCATGGCTTTGCCTGTGATGTACAATGAGCGGTAAACTTAGCTCATTAGAAAGCCCTATTTGCTGTTCAAATAAATAAGTTTGTTTAGAGAGGTTTTCAATGCTTCGATCAAGCCCACACTCACCAATAGCCACCAGCTGATGCTTATTTGTAGTTGCAAACTCGAATAACGCTTCTATGTGCAATTCTTTATGTTGATCTAAGAAGTAAGGATGCAGCCCTGCCGCTATTTTTATACTTGGATAGGTTGCTTTGAGCCCTATAAGAGTATGCGATTGAGCAAGCGTAATACCCGGTACAACAAACTGATTCACTCCCTTTGCGACGCACTCGCCTATGAGCGATTCACGACTTGAATCAAACTCACTAAAATCGAGGTGGCAATGAGAGTCAATAAATTGCACGGTTACTTACTCATCTATTTATTAAGGATTTAAGCGTGTAATTTGCCAGCTATTATCTGCTTGGCGCTGATACATAAAACGATCATGTAAACGATGCGCCCCACCTTGCCAAAACTCAATTTTAGTGGGCACTACACAATAACCGCCCCAAAAATCAGGTAATGGAATTGCACCTTTAGCAAACTTATTTTTCATATTAGCAAAGGTTTCCATTAGTACTTTACGTGATGACACCGGACGGCTTTGCGCTGATGCCCACGCTGCTAATTGGCTTTCTTTAGGACGAGATAAAAAGTACTTTGCCACAGCAGAGGTAGGTAATGGTTTAGCCTCACCGTATACAATAACTTGGCGTTCCATGTGGTGCCACGGAAAGTGCAAGGAAATTTTGTTATTGCCTTTAAGCTCCTGCGCTTTACGCGAACCTGTATTGGTAAAAAATACAAAGCCGTTATCATCCAGGTGCTTTAAAAGCACAATACGCTGTGAAGGCTGACCGGTTTCATCAACAGTTGCTACAACCATCGCTGTTGGATCGGGTAATTGGCTTGCTACAGCATGCTCAAGCCATGTTTCAAACTGCTTGAATGGGTCATCTTGCAAGTTATCTTCGCTTAACGCGTCTTGCAGGTATTCACGGCGGATATCTTCGAGTTTCATAACAAATCCTTTAAATAAAGACTTAGAAAAGAGCTTAGAGTAGCGAGCTTAAAACAATAGATATTGAGTAATAAAAAATATTAAGATTCAGGTATATGCGATAGCAATAACACCGAGTCTCGGGTGTATTCCATAGCAGTAAACATAGAGTCTCAGGTGTATCGTTGGGTTTCGTTTCACTCAACCCAACCTACAACGCAAACTACACAGCTCAGATATCTGCAAGTGTAGAAGTGCTGACAAGGCGGAGTGCTTTTTATGCCAAGGAGCATACATTTAGTATGTGACTTAGGCTAAAAAAGCACGACAACGCAGTCAAAGCGAACTACACGCAGCAGACGGTTCACCTAAGTAGTTTAGCCTAAGACAAGGCATTCAACCCGACTTATCCCTATGGACATACGGTTTGTATGTGATTAGGGTAAGTCGGATTGGATAACGCAGTATTAGGTTAAAATACGACGGTGATTACATTTGCTCCATAACTTCAATGCCTAGCAAATCCAATCCCGTTTCAAGAGTTTTAGAAACCAAATTACACAACACTAAACGGCTATCGCGCACGCTTGGCTCTACGCCTTCTTTAAGTACTGGGCAGGCTTCGTAAAATGTCATGTATAAGCTTGCAAGCTCGTATAAGTAACCACATAGTACGTGCGGTGTTGCTTCGCTGATCATTAAATCAAGTACTTCTTCGAGCTGTAGTAGCTTAAGTGCAAGTGCTTTTTCTTGAGGCTCGACAATTGCAACGTCTGAATTTAATGTAGCAGCATCAACGCCTGATTTGCGGAAAATACTGCGTACGCGTGTATAAGCATATTGTAAGTAAGGAGCAGTTGCGCCTTCAAAACTTAGCATGCTGTCCCAGTTAAAAATGTAATCACTGGTACGGTGCTTAGAAAGGTCGGCGTATTTAACTGCACCAATACCTACTTTACGGGCAATTTCGCTGCGATCGCTATCACTTAAATCAGACTCACGTTCAGCTAATTTTGCTGCTGCGCGGTTAATTGATTCTTCTAATAAATCAGCAAGTTTTACTGTGCCGCCAGTACGTGTTTTAAATGGTTTATTATCGGCGCCCATCATGGTGCCAAACGGGCAAAACTCGTAACTTGTTTCGTCTCTTAATAAACCAGCTTTACGCGCTGTTAGCTCTACTTGGTTAAAGTGTAGATTTTGACGTGCATCTACAAAAATTAAGATGCGATCAGCACCTAATTTATTTGAACGGTAGTCACATGCCGCTAAGTCTGTTGTTGCATATAAAAAACCACCGCCAGATTTTTGTACGATAAACGCTGATGGCTCGCCATCTTTATTAGCTAGCTCATCTAAAAACACCACTTGCGCGCCTTGCGACTCTACGGCAATGTTTTTATCTTTAAGTAGGCTAATAATATCGTTAAGCTCTGCGTTGTATGCGCTTTCAGCCATAATATCGGCTTGGGTAAGCGTTACATTTAAACGCTTGTATACTTCTTCAGAGTGTTTAACTGAGGTGGCTATAAATAGTTTCCAAAGTTTTTCACAATGCGCATCGCCGCCTTGTAATTTAACAACGTAGTCACGTGCTTTATCTGCAAAGCCTTCCTCGTCGTCAAAGCGTTTTTTAGCATCGCGGTAAAAAGTTTCTAAATCAGCAAGCGCAACAGTATCTAAGTCAACGCCTTGACTAATTTGATCTTCTAAATGCGCGATTAACATACCAAATTGCGTCCCCCAATCACCCATGTGATTTTGACGCACAACCGTATCGCCTCTAAATTCAAGCGCACGTACAATTGAGTCACCAATAATAGTTGAACGTAAATGACCTACGTGCATTTCTTTAGCTAGGTTTGGTGATGAATAATCAACAACTACTTTTTGTGGCTTAGCATGTTCGTTTACAGCTAGTTTTGCATCATTGTTAGCCGCTTTCACGCTTTGCGCTAAAAACTCAGGCTTTAAATGAATATTAATAAAACCTGGACCCGCAATTTCAGTCTTTTGTGCAATATCGCTTACATCAAGGTTATCAATAATTTTTTGTGCAAGCTCACGCGGGTTGCTTTTCATTTTTTTAGCTGCGCCCATGGCTGCATTAATTTGGTAATCACCAAATTGTGGACGCGTGCTTTGCGTTACTGCCGGGTTTGTGTCTTCAGGTAAGCCTGCACCGACCATAGCTGCAATGGCTTTTTCAATTAAAATAGTACGAATATTCATATTTTTTTACCTTTATAAACCCGCCAAAGCAGGTTTTCTTTTAATTCTTGTAAATGAGCTCTAGTTTTCGCGTGTATGGCTAAACGTTACTTCTGGGTAACGCTCTACCGATAAGTTAAGGTTTACACGGCTCGGTGCAATGTAAGTTAAGTTATCACCGCCATCGAGAGCTAAATTGCTTTCGCATTTACGTTTAAATTCTTCAAACTTTTTAACGTCATCACTGCTTACCCAGCGTGCCGTATTCACGTTTACGCCTTCATAAATAGCATCAACGTTATATTCTGCTTTTAAACGCGCTACAACCACATCAAACTGAAGTACGCCTACCGCGCCTACTATTAAGTCGTTATTAATAAGTGGTCTAAATACCTGTACAGCCCCTTCTTCAGAAAGCTGTACTAAACCTTTTAGCAATTGCTTTTGCTTAAGCGGATCGCGAAGGCGAATACGACGAAATAGTTCAGGGGCGAAGTTAGGAATACCACTAAATTTAAGTTTTTCGCCTTGCGTGAACGTATCACCAATTTGAATTGTACCGTGGTTATGCAAGCCAATAATGTCGCCAGCGAAAGCATCTGCGGCACGTTCACGATCGCCCGCCATAAAGGTTACCGCATCAGAAATGCTCACTTGCTTGCCAATTCGCACGTGATTCATTTTCATGCCTTGGCTGTACTTACCCGATACAATACGCATAAATGCAATACGGTCACGGTGTTTAGGGTCCATGTTGGCCTGAATTTTAAATACAAACCCGGTAAAGTTTTCTTCAGTTGCAACAATTAGTCTGTCTTCGGTTTCACGTGGTAATGGCGTTGGCGCCCACTTAGTTAAACCATCTAACACGTGATCAACACCAAAGTTACCAAGTGCGGTACCGTAATAAACTGGCGAAAGCTCACCGGCTAAAAACAGATCTAAATCAAATTCGTTTGATGCACCAATAACAAGCTCAAGCTCATCACGTAACTGCGCAGCTAAGTCTTCACCAATGGCTATATCTAACTCTGGATTATCAAGGCCTTTAATTGTGCGAACATCTTGAATTTTATGACCTTGGCCCGTTTTATATAAAACAGCTTCATCATTATGAATGTGATAAACACCTTTGAACTCTTTACCACAACCAATTGGCCAAGTAATGGGTGCACAGGCAATATTTAGCTCTGTTTCAACTTCGTCCAGCACTTCCATTGGGTCACGAATATCACGGTCACATTTGTTCATAAATGTAACAATAGGTGTGGTACGCAGGCGTGTAACTTCCATTAGCTTACGGGTACGGTCTTCTACACCTTTAGCCGCATCAATAACCATTAAGCACGAATCTACTGCTGTTAATGTACGGTACGTATCTTCAGAGAAATCTTCGTGTCCTGGCGTATCAAGTAAATTAACAAGTGCGTCGTTATATGGAAATTGCATTACAGACGTAGTAACTGATATACCACGCTCTTTTTCCATTTCCATCCAGTCAGATTTAGCATGCTGGTTAGAGCCGCGACCTTTTACAGTACCAGCTCTTTGAATAGCTTGTCCGAATAACAATACTTTTTCGGTAATCGTTGTTTTACCAGCATCCGGGTGAGAGATGATAGCAAAGGTCCTTCGCTTGCTGATTTCATTGATAATAGTCTGGTCTGCCATTGATAAATTCTTTTAGTTTATATGCGGGGTTGAATGCATTTTAATAAGCGTCTGCGAGTAAACCCGTTATGTTGATCGTAATTAACTACTATTCTCGCTGATTTTCACGTTGCAAACAGCTGATAATAAAGCGTCAATAGTTGATTTTTTAATAATGGCAATTGTAACAGGAGTCGGTATAAAAGTGTGCTATCTACTTAAAAATATCTTAGCTTTAAAATAAATGTGTACAGCAAGCGATATTTAAACGACCTACAATTTGCTCGTAGATCGTTTAAATAAAAATGAGTAGTTACTTAACAACATCAATAGTAGGTACAACCGACATTCCAACACGTAGTTGACTAAGTAAAGGCTGCTTAGCATCTAAACTAATCTTTACCGGTAGGCGCTGCGCTATTTTAGTAAAGTTGCCTGTCGCATTATGCGCATCAATAGTGGAGTAACTTACACCACTTGCTGGACTTAGACTGTCAACGTGTCCTTTTAATGTCACGCCTGGCAATGCATCAACTTTAGTTATTGACTTTAAAAGATGTAAAACTATGTAAGTTTTTAAACAGCGAATTAATATTATATCCATGTAACTTGTTAAATTTAAATAACTTAAACATAAAAAAAAGAGCTAAAGATCATGCAACTAATGATTGTAATTTAGCCACCAAGACCGCTATAAGCTTGTGTAATCAGGTCGTAACGCATATTATTGGCAGATTGCATGGAGGATAAGTCGTTTGGTCATGAAAACCAGTAAGTTAAGTATAAGATTATTATGGTATATAACACCTCTTGTTATTCTGCCACTGCTATTTTTAGGTGGCTTTACGCTCACCAATGTCACTAATTCAACACAAAAACAAGCTGATTTAATAATGAGCCGTTTTGTTGAGCAACAACAGCAAAAAATATTCAACTATATCGACTCTTTTCACTCTACTGCAAAACTACTTTCAAATTCGCCAGTACTTAGTGACTTTTTAGCAAACGATATTAGTGCCAACGGTAATTACACCCGAAAACTTGGCGCGCTTATGGATGTATTTGCCAGTTACAGCGAAGCTTATCCAGATATAATTAGCATTAATTTAGTTTCAGCAAGTGGGAAAAGTGATGCCTACTACTCTAATAACCTAACAACAGCGCCTAAAAGCTATCCATTTTTTAATCGAGTATTGCAAAGTAATTTAAGTACACAGCAATTTATGATTCAAAAGGACGATGGCACCACGAGCTTATATTTCATTCAACGAATTGACAGCGTTGATTACTACTTGAAACGTCCACAGCAGCTTGGTTTTATTGTAATACATATAGAGCCTTCAATACTCAACTCCAGTATTTTAGAAGCGCCATATAACAACACACTTAATTTAATGTTGACCAAAGACGGGAAAATTTTATTTAGCTCTGACTACAACATGCGCGGCCAATACATAAGCGAATATGAACTTAACCAAGTACATGATCTTGCCGATATAGGCATGCTTTCTACCATTGAACTCTCAAGCATAGATAAAATAGAGCGAATGATTTTTGCCGTACAAATGCCCGGTGGATATTATTACGTTTCAACCATTCCCAAAGGTGTGCTTTATCAATCTGGTAAAGCCATAAGCCTAATAACAGGCTTAATTGTTATTATTTCGATAATCACCCTGCCAATATTAATTTTTATAGTGGTACGTAATTTACTACTTAATCCAATTGAATTACTAGGTGCTGCAAGCCACCGTGTTGGTGATGGCGATTTGTCGGTGCACTTACCAGCTCATACAAATGACGAAGTGGGTGTTTTGTTTAACGACTTTAACCACATGGTTAATCAAATTAGACACTACCAGCAGCAGCTTGAAGAATATAAACACCACCTTGAAGATAAAGTAGAAAGTCGTACTAAAGCACTTGAAGCCATGAACAGCCAACTAGAGCTTGCAATTGGCCAAGCCGAGCAAGCTAATCAGCTTAAAAGTCGTTTTTTAGCTAATATGAGTCACGAAATACGAACGCCACTTACGGCTATTATGGGCTTTACAGAGCAATTACTCCACAACGACAAAGTAGCCAACGACAAACAACATCTAAGCACTATTTTACGTAATTCAAAACACTTACTAGAGTTAATAAATAACATACTCGACTTATCTAAAATTGAAGCTGAAAAGCTAGCTGTCGATTTGTCTGCGTTAAACGTAGTGCAGCTTGTGCATGACATTGAATCGATTATTCAACCACTGGCACAAGAAAAACAATTAACCCTTAATATTGATTACCAACTGCCGCTACCTCGCACCATTTATAGTGATGTGACCCGCTTAAAACAAATACTTATAAATATTGCAAATAACGCTGTTAAATTTACCGAAAATGGCAGTGTGTCTATTTGCGTGCATTATTTACAAGCAAGTCAAAAGCTAGAATTTGTAATTAAAGATACCGGCATTGGGATGTCTGAGCATCAAATAGAGCGTGTGTTTAAACCGTTTGAGCAAGCCGATGCCACAACCACACGTCGTTTTGGTGGTACAGGCCTTGGGTTGTGTATTTCTAAAAATTTAGCACTGTTACTTGGTGGCGATGTAACGCTTGAAAGTGAAGTTGGCGTTGGTAGCCGCTTTACAATTAGGGTGTCGTGTCAGTTATCTGATGATCAACCAATGCTTGAGTTTTTAACGCAAGAAAGCCAGTTAATACCAGAGAAAGACCCTCTCTTATCGTTTGCGACCAATAACTTTGAGGCTAATATTTTAGTCGCTGAGGATAACCCTGATAACCAACTATTAATTAAATTATTACTGCAAACTTGGGGCCTTGAACCCGATATTGCTAGTAATGGCGCACAAGCTGTAGAAATGGCACTCGTTAATGACTATCAGCTTATTATAATGGATATGCAAATGCCTGTAATGGGCGGATTAGAAGCGACTAAAATGCTTCGTCATGCAGCATACGATGGCCCCATTATTGCCCTTACTGCTAATGTAATGAACCACGATATAGGCACTTACCTAGAAGCTGGCTGCAACAAAGCACTCGCTAAACCCATTGATAAAGATGCTCTGGAAAATGTACTCGTAAGCTACCTACATCTTGAAAAGGATAATCAAAATAAGTGGGACAGCTTATTAAAAAGCGAAAAGTTTCAGCAAATTACTGATAACTATTTAGCCAACTTACCTACTTATTTAGAAGAAGTTAAAACTCTGCAACATTGTAATGACTGGGAAGCATTAAGAAGTATAGCGCACAGTATTAAAGGTAGTTCTGGATGCTTTAATTTTGATGAGATTTACCACAGCGCTGCGGCACTTGAAGAAAATTTAAAAAGTAACAATAAAGTGCCAAGAGACGAGCTAGTAAATAAATTAATAGCAGCCATTGAGCAAGCAATTAGTGGCAAAGTAACCTAAAAGAAAACTTACAAAATAGTACAAGTTCGGTGCGTTAGTGCTCTATGCTTAAAACGCTAACCACCGACTTTAATTATGAAAAGTTTAAACCTAATGCCATGCCCATTAAAATAGCGTCTTCAAAGCCATTTTTGGCCGGATTATCACTTGGATAGTAGTTTTTACGCACTGACATCTCTGTAAAGCCAGCGTTCTCGTATAGCGCAATAGCCCGCGTATTAGATTCGCGTACTTCTAAAAAGAGGTTTTCAGCATTTTGCTGTTCACCATATTCAATAAACTGGGCTAACAACTGCCTTGCAATACCCTTACCCTGGTGGCTTGGTGTTACACAAATATCCATAAGCGTAAAATCAGGCCCTGCTTTTTCACCAATATAAAAACCAATCATGCTCACCTCATCAAATGCGGCAACATTAAAATAGCGCCCGCCTATACATGAACTCATTGTATTTAAAGTCCACGGATGGCTATGACATGCTGTTTCGATGGTCATTAATTGAGGTATTGCAGTTTCATCTACTGATTTAAAGTTTATCAAGGTGTTCACTCATTAAAGCCCATAAAGCACGCTTCTCAGAGGCGTTGAGCTGTGGGGTTGGCAATGTAAGCTGATTGTCGTTTAATTGCATCTCACTACCCTGTACAACGCTATTTATAATAATAGCCCCTGCACTGAGCTTAATGTCTGCAAATAGTTGCTCATTTATCGTTAAAGAACTAGCTGTCGTGCTTTGCGATAAAGTATCTGCTTGGTCATTTGTTTGAGAACAATAATGCTGATTGAGTTCAAGATTTTCTATATCAAAAATAGCTGCGTAACGTGGATGCATAACAACTCAGTAGATTAGACATTTGAACAATATAAGAAGTAATAAAAACGATGTAAAGAAGAAATGGCAGGGGCGGAGAGATTCGAACTCCCAACCATCGGTTTTGGAGACCGCTGTTCTACCAATTGGAACTACGCCCCTGCAATGACGACGAATTATAGAGAAGTTTCGCCAAAGGTAAAGAGAAAAATCACTCTTTTAGTTCAACTGCTTTTTAAATAAACAAAACGGCGAATTAGCATGCTAATTCGCCGTTTTTTAATCACTTAAAATTAGTTAATTAAAACTAAAATTAATTATTCCCATTCGATAGTTGCAGGTGGTTTACCTGAAATATCGTAAACAACACGAGAAATACCATCAATTTCGTTAATGATACGGTTTGAAACCACACCTAAAAACTCATATGGTAAATGTGACCAGCGTGCTGTCATAAAGTCGATTGTTTCTACACAACGAAGTGATACAACCCAATCGTACTTACGTGCATCGCCCATAACCCCTACCGATTTAACTGGTAAGAATACAGTAAACGCTTGGCTTACTTTATGGTAAAGCTCAGCTTTGTGTAGCTCTTCGATGAAAATCGCATCTGCGCGGCGTAGTAAATCACAGTACTCTTTTTTGATTTCGCCAAGTACACGTACACCTAAGCCTGGTCCAGGGAAAGGATGACGGTAAAGCATGTCGTACGGTAAACCAAGTTCTAGACCAATTTTACGCACTTCATCTTTGAATAATTCACGCAATGGCTCAACAAGGCCCATTTTCATGTCATCTGGTAATCCACCCACATTGTGGTGAGATTTAATAACATGCGCTTTACCTGTGGCAGATGCCGCAGATTCAATAACGTCAGGATAAATTGTACCTTGCGCTAACCATTTCGCATTTTTAAGCTTTTTGGCTTGCTCATCAAATACATTAATAAACGTGTGACCAATGGCTTTACGTTTATCTTCTGGGTCTGACTTACCAGCTAAATCATTTAAAAACTGCTCTTCAGCTTCAACTTTAACAATGTTTAAGCCAAATTTATTACCAAACATGTCCATAACTTGCTGACCTTCGTTTAAACGAAGTAAACCATTATCAACAAATACACATGTTAGCTTTGCGCCAATTGCACGGTGAATAAGCATAGCCACAACTGATGAATCAACACCACCAGATAGACCTAAAATGACTTCGTCATCACCTACAGTTTCTTTAATACGCTCAATAGCATCATCGATGATTTTTGCAGGAGTCCATAATTTTTCACAGCCACAAATATCAATAGCGAAACGCTCAAGCAAACGTAACCCTTGATGAGTATGCGTTACTTCTGGGTGAAATTGTACGCCGTAAAAACGCTTTTCTTCGTTAGACATTGCAGCATGTGGACAAGTAGATGTTTTAGCTGTTGTTGTAAAATCAGCTGGAATGTCCATTACTTTATCGCCATGACTCATCCATACGTCAAGTATGCCGTTGCCGCCATCAGTAATATGGTCTTCAATTGCATCAAATAATGCACAGCTGCCTACTTTTTCAACTTGTGCGTAGCCAAACTCTTTTTTATCAGAGCTGTGTACACTTCCGCCAAGTTGAGCTGCCATTGTTTGCATGCCGTAGCAAATACCTAGCACAGGCACGCCTGCATTAAATACATACTCAGGAGCGCGCGGGCTGTTTTCAAGTGTTGTTGATTCTGGACCACCAGAAAGAATAATACCTTGTGGGTTGAACTCGCGGATTTGCTCTTCAGTCACATCCCATGCCCAAAGTTCACAGTAAACACCAATTTCACGCACACGACGGGCGATTAATTGAGTGTATTGTGAACCAAAGTCTAAAATGAGAATTCGTGAATCGTGAATATCTTTGCTCATGGAGTATCTCGTAAAGTCTGATGCTAAATGCCGTTTGTTAATGTAAACGACTAAAAAGAGGGCTTGCAAAGCAAGCCCAGTATATTAAATTAATTACGCTGCTTAACCTAAGCGGTAATTTGGTGCTTCTTTAGTGATTTGCACATCATGAACGTGCGACTCACCCATACCTGCTGAAGTAACACGTACAAATTGTGGTTTTGTATTTAGCTCTTCAATTGTTGCACAACCCGTTAAGCCCATAGCGCTTCGTAGGCCGCCCACTTGCTGATGAATAATCGTTGCAATAGGACCTTTGTAAGCTACGCGACCTTCAATACCTTCAGGTACTAACTTGTCTGCTTCGTTTGATTTTTGGAAGTAACGATCTGATGAACCTTCTTTTTGATCCATCGCGCCCAATGAGCCCATACCACGGTAAGATTTGTAATAACGGCCTTGGTATAACTCAACTTCACCTGGTGCTTCTTCTGTACCAGCAAGAAGAGAACCCACCATTACACACGATGCACCAGCAACAAGTGCTTTGACAATATCACCAGAAAAACGAATGCCACCATCAGCAATAACAGGAATGTCGCGACCTTTTAAACCTTCAACAGCATCTGAAATTGCGGTAATTTGTGGAACGCCACAACCGGTAACAATACGTGTAGTACAGATAGAACCAGGGCCGATACCTACTTTAACTGCATCCGCTCCGGCATCAGCTAGTGCAATCGCACCTTCAGCCGTTGCAATGTTACCTGCAATAATTTGTAAGTCTGGGTACTCTTTGCGAGTTTTAGTAACACGGTCAATAACGCCTTGAGAGTGACCATGCGATGTATCGATAAGTAAAACATCAATACCCGCTTCTACTAATGCAGCAATACGCTCATCAGTACCTGCGCCAACACTTACAGCAGCACCTACACGTAAACGACCTTGGTCATCTTTACATGCGTCAGGTTTGTCTTGGGCTTTTTGGTAATCTTTTACTGTGATCATGCCTTTAAGTTTAAATTCATCATCAACAACTAAGATTTTTTCAATGCGGTGTTCGTGCATTAAGCCTAAAATTTCTTCGCGTGCTGCGCCCTCTTTAACGGTAACAAGCTTTTCTTTTTTAGTCATAACGGTAGAAACAGGCTGTTCAAGCTTAGTTTCAAAACGCATATCACGACTAGTAACAATGCCTACAAGCACATTATTGCTGTCGGTAACCGGAAAGCCTGAAAAACCTTTTTCGTGCGAAAGCTCAATTGCATCTGCAATTGTTAAATCGGCAGTAACCGTTACAGGGTATGAAACAATACCTGCTTCGTAGGTTTTAACTTTACGTACGTTTTTCGCTTGTTCTTCAATAGTCATGTTTTTATGAATAAAACCAAGACCACCTTCTTGCGCAAGGGCAATAGCTAAACGAGCTTCTGTAACAGTATCCATAGATGCTGAAATAAGCGGCAAGTTAAGTTTGATACCACGCGTTAAGCGAGTTGAAATATTTGCCGTGTGTGGCAAAACAGTAGAATGACCAGGTACTAAAAGTACGTCATCAAAGGTAAGAGCTTCTTTAGCGATTCTAAGCATTTTGGCAACTTCTCACATGTGGATCTAAGATAAGGAATTGCGGCCAAATTTTAACAGCGTTGTTGGCATGAGTAAATAATATTTCGCAAATATTTATGATAAAGTAGTGCAATAAATAGTTTTAGGTTGTTTTTTATGTTTTCGAAGCCTTCGCAGACGGTTTACACCGTGTCGCGCCTTAATAGAGAAATTCGCACAATCCTTGAGCAAGGTTTTGCATCTTTAGTGCTCACGGGCGAAATTTCTAACTTTATTACCCCTGCATCTGGACATTGGTACTTTTCGTTAAAAGACGATAAGGCACAAATTAAAGCCGCTATGTGGCGTGGGAATAATCGCAACCAAAGCTATCGCCCTGCAAATGGCGCGCAAGTTACAGTAAAAGCGCGTGTATCACTTTATGAACCTCGCGGTGACTACCAGCTTATTGTTGAGCATATGGAACCGGCCGGCGAAGGTCAGCTAAAACAAGAATTCGATGCACTTAAAATGCGTTTGGCCGCCGAAGGATTATTTAGCTCTGCGTATAAAAAACCACTTCCGCAAAACATTAATCGTATTGGTGTTATTACCTCTGCAACCGGCGCTGCTATAAAAGATATTTTAACGGTACTTAAACGCCGTGCGCCGCAGCTAGAGGTAATCATTTACCCTGCTATGGTACAAGGCAAAGAAGCACACCTACATTTAATTAATCAAATTGAATTAGCTAATGCTCGTGATGAAGTAGACGTACTTATTTTAGGACGAGGCGGCGGATCACTTGAAGATTTATGGTGTTTTAATCACGAACAGCTCGCACGAGCTATTTTTGAAAGTGAATTACCGATAGTAAGTGCAGTAGGCCATGAAATAGATACAACCATTAGCGATTACGTTGCTGATGTTCGTGCAGCCACTCCATCAGCCGCAGCTGAGCTTGTAAGCCCAAATACGCAAGAGTTACACAACAAAGTAACACAATTAGTTAATCGTTTATCTAACGCGTTTAAGCACGGTATTGCCGATAAACGCGCATTAGCAACGCAGTTACAACACCGCCTTAATTTGTGTCATCCGCGTAATCAGCTTAGTCAAAAATCACAACGTTTGGATGAGCTAAGCATTGCGCTGCAACAAGCTATGCGTAATCGTTTATACCAACAAGAACGCACACTCAATAACTTAACGCCGCGTTTGATGCGCCAATCACCTGATAAAAAACTCGCTTCAGCAAGCCATCAACTCTCGCAATTACAAGCTAGGCTAAACCAAGCTATACAGCATCAGTTACAACAAGCGAATAATAGCTTAGCACTGCAAGCAAGCAGGTTAGATTCAGTAAGTCCGCTTAATGTTTTAGCGCGCGGTTATAGCATCACTAAAACACAGCAAGGAAAAGTAGTTAAATCTGTGGGGCAAATTAAAACAGGCGATGTTTTAGTTACAGAGTTAGTCGATGGCTCTATAGAATCACAAATTATTTAAAGCTCTGTACTTAGCAACATTTTAAGTTCGCTATCGCTCGATGTGGAGGTAGTGCTTTTAAATTGTTGCCAAAACTCTTGTTCCATCAACTTATCGTTTAGCTCTCGCCATTGAGCATTACCAAATGTGTCGTTATCAATGGGGGCGGCAAGTTCAAATTCACATACTGTTTTTTTACATTTTGCACTAACAACGTCAGGAATAATTGATAAATCAGCTGTTAATAAAAAATCTTGTAATGCCATTTCAGTACGATAAGCCCATTCTTCATCGCGCGTTTGATTTTCAAATTTATCACGTAAAATCTGCTCAAAATCTGAAGGGCCCCTCATTTTCTTTAAAACACTTTTGAGCGCCGCTTTCTGTTCGGCGAGTTGCTGCTTAAGCTGAGTTACTTGCTCTTCTAAAGGTAGTTCATCAAGCATTTGGGTTTCTGAATTGGTTGTAGGCGTGTCTTCAGCGGGCTCTATACTAGCGACTTGCTCAGGTACTGCAGAGTCTGCATTACTCAATACCTCATTACTTTGTTGTTCAGTATGAAGCTTTTTCTGTTTTTCATAACTTGGCTGCGACTTAACAGATTCTGGATGACTTGAAGCTGCATTAAAGTAGCTCCAAGTTAAACCTACACCCGCAATAAACCCAATCCCTAGAGCCAATAAACTATTCTTGTTCATGTTAATTCCTTTTAAGTTTTATTATTTTTAGTTACTTATAACATTGCACTCGTGTGCGATTCGTTTTCAGGCTCAGGATTTGCTAAAAAGTTTTGGTTCATACTTTGCGCCGGACACTCACAATCCGGTCGACCAATAATTTTAGCGGGTACGCCAACAGCGGTTGTGTGTGGTGGAACATTGCTAAGTACAACTGAGCCCGCACCAATTCGTGCGCCCTCACCTACTTCAATATTACCCAGTACTTTAGCACCCGCGCCAATTAATACGCCTGCTCTAATTTTAGGATGACGATCGCCCTGCTCATTACCTGTACCGCCAAGCGTTACAGATTGCAAAATTGATACGTTATCTTCAATTACCGCTGTTTCACCAATAACAATACCGGTTGCGTGGTCAAACATAATGCCTTTACCCACTTTACATGCTGGGTGAATATCGACCCCAAACACTTCAGAGTTACGGCTTTGAATAAAGCGCGCTAGCTCTTTGCGATTTTGTTGCCACAAACAATTAGCCAAACGGTGCGCCTGAATAGCATGAAAACCTTTTAGATTTAATATAACCGTAAGATAGGTTTCTGATGCCGGATCGCGGTCTTTTACAGCTTTAATATCCTCAGCAACAAAAGATAGCATACGGTCACATTTTACAAATGCTTGGTCAAACAGCTCTCGGATAGTGAATGCAGATACCACCGCATCAGCCAACTTATTAGCAACAATAAAGCTCAATGCCGAACCTAAACAATCATGATTTAAAACACATGAATAAACATGACTTGCTAATAATGGTTCACGTTTTACTACATCGTTAGCTTCGTCGCGAAGCTGTTGCCAAATTGCATGACGCATAATACTGCACTGCCTTAAGTTGATATAAAATAGCCTTTTCCCAAGTCTAACGGATTTAACCACTAAGGTGTTAATCCCTTAGTTATTTGTTCTGGTTATTAGGTATAACTGTTTATTAAGTTTCATTATTAAATAATAAAAATGCCTCGATGCTTATAGCACCGAGGCATTATTTTAACGCTTAAAAAACACTTAAATTATTGAAATACTTTATCGACTTTCATCACTTCAATATTTTTTGCAGGAATTGCTAATTTATAATCAGCAATTACTTTATCTTCAACCACTAATTCGGCAGGTTTATCGGTGTTGTAAATCATTGGCGATGTTTGCTGCGATGCTAAACGTTTTTGCATATCAGCGCCGTCACCAGTAATAAATACATAGTGAACATTGTCTGTTTGTAAGTTTTCTTTAATAACGCGATTTACATCAGCAAGCGTTAGCGTTTTAAGTTTGTTAGTTACGTAACTTACAAAGCTATCTGTGTTATAAAATTCGCTATCAAGTGCATAACCTAATTGGCGATTTTGACTTGCGACCATTTGCGGCACAAAGTTAATTAAAAAGTTACGCGTTGCTTCAAAATCGCCTTCGCTCATACCATTTTTAATTAGCTTATCTAGCTCAAACAAGGCGGTACGTGTTGCAAAGTGCGCATCGTTATTAGAGCGAAGTGGGCGTAACCACACTTGAAATATTTGCTCTGAGCGCCCTAGGTTTGCATCTGGCTTGGTTTGAAACATACCACGTGGAAAGTATTCAATGTATGCGTAATCGCCATAGTTCATGCCGCGAGTTTCACGAATGCGCTCATATAAAAAGCTGTTAGAACTACGGTGCTCACCAAAGTACGAACGCACAAGCCAAAGGGCTGTCCAGTCTTCGCTACTTCTTATTGTATCAATAGGGAAACCAAACGATACCGCCGTCGATTGCGCTGACTTTTCTACAATAGTTGCATGATGACCTTTAAGCACTGGCGCATCAGGAATACTTAAACGGCTTTGCTCACCTTTTGGTAGCGTTGCAAAATCGCTCATCATTTTAGCTTTAAGGTTTGCAGGCACAGCCCCAATTAAGCCAACCGTGAGTTTAGATTGCGTAAGCTCGCTGTTATAAAACGCTTTAACATCATCTAGCGTCAACGCTTCTAAATCCGAAATATCACCGTAGTTGTAACTTTCGTAAGGGTGATTTTTGTAAAGTGCACTGTATAGCACTTCTTTGCCTAGCTCTTCATCGTTAGATGCTTTTAAGCCTGATTTAATACCATCGATCATTTCTTTTTTAAGGCGTTTAAAGTCATCGTCTCTAAAGCCTGGGTTTAATAATTGATCGCTCACAAGTGAATACCACTGCGCTGCATTGTCTTTATGAATACGCCCTTGGAACGACAGCATTTCTTTATCTATTTGATAACCAAAGCTACCTGCAAGCGGATAAAGTGCTTTTTGAATATCTTTATAGCTTGTCGCCTCTGAGCCACCTTGTGCAAGCATTGCCGCAGTGAGCGCTGCAACACCTTTTTTGCCTTGAGGGTCGGCAGCCGCGCCGGTATTGAATAAAAAGTTAACATCGATTAACGGCGAGCTATTGGTTTTATCAAGTACTTTAAATGCAGGTGCCGCAGGTGCTTGTTCAAGCTTTGCAGTAAGCGCATTTAAATTAACTTCTTGCTCAAAACCTGGGGCTTTATCAAGTGCCGACATTGTTAATGTGGTACGTGCGTTATCAGTAAAGTATTTATTAGCAACGGCTTTAATATCTGCGCTGGTGATGTTATCTGCCGATTTATACAGCTGGTTTATAACCTCAGGATCGCGCTCAAAATGCATGTAGCTGGCAAGGGTTGATGCAATCGCTTGCGACGAATCTAAGCCATTAATAAAGCTGTATTTAAGATTCGATTTTAAATCACTTAGCTTTTGCTCATCAACAAGCTCAGTGCGTGCTTTTGCATAAGTTCGATTAATGGCATCGCGCGCAGTGGCTAAATCGCCTGCGTTTTCTACTTTAACAAATACGTGTAATAAACCCGGATCTTTAGTCTCTGGGTTATAGGTAAACATTTGGCTGGCAATTTGTTTGTCGACCACTAGCTCTTGATATAAATCTGAATTACTAGAAAAATAAAGCTGTGAGATTAAATCAAGCGCCGCTCTGTCTTTTTTAGCAGGCTCCCACGCAGCGCCTTTGTACGATACGAGTAACCAATGCCCTGGTAGCGCTTCATCTTGCTGGTGTAAATATTTTGGTGCTTGTTGAACAGGTTCTGCTTTAATGTCAGCAACATAGTTACCCTTTTTCCAGCTGCCCCAATGCTTTTTAACCATTGCCATTGTTGCTTGTGGGTCTACATCGCCCACGATGACAAGTGACACATACTCAGGCTTATAAAACTTAGCAAAAAATTCTTTACCATAGGCCATTTGATCAGGCATGGCTTCTATGTCTTTAAAAAAGCCCATAGTGGTGTGTTTATACGTGTGCTTATCAAACGCTTTTTCGCGTACAGCGCTTAATAATTTACGAATTGGGCTCGCGTTGTTTTTTAAGTACTCACCTTTTACTGTTTGCGCTTCTGTTCTAAATTGCTCTTCGGTGTAGGTTAAGTTTTGAAAAATATCAGCTTCAAGCTCAAGTACTTTATCAAGGTGCTGCTTTGAAAAGTTTAAATGGTAATTTGTGTAATCGTTTGTTGTATATGCGCGGTTATCAACACCTGAATTTTTTAATATGTCTGAGTACACATCTTCAGGGTATTTTTGTGAGCCTTTAAACATCATGTGTTCAAAAAAGTGAGCAAAGCCTGTTTTGCCCTCTTCAACTTCGTTACGCGATCCAACCGATACCGGAATTTGCAGCGACACGACATCAGGGTAATCGGTTTTAACAACCATGACACGTAAGCCGTTTTCTAGCTCTTCAATTAAGTAATCTTGTGAAAAAACACGGTCATCAGCTTTATTTACTTGTTCTTGTTGTGCTGTTGTTTGCGTGCTTTGGTTTTGTTGCATGGCGCAACCCGTTAAGGCCAGCGATACCGCTAAGCTGGTTGCTAATAATTTAAATTTCATTGTTGTCCCTTTTTAAATTGAGCAAATTTGTTGTCAGATTTAACTCTTTAATTATGCCCCAAAGCCAATAAATATAAGAGCCCCAAGGGAATTTATTATGTAAACAACTGTGTCAATTATAAATTATGGGAACAAGCACTATGAATAAACATCATGTTAATTGAAAAACTTTCATTAAATAAATCTATCTAGACGTCTAAATGGCTGCTATATTAAATCCATCAAAACAAACTTAGCTGGAATGAGGATTATGGCTTTATCACTAAAAGAGAAGATAGTGGACACCAATCAAGGTGTTTATCTTATTGGTACTACCCCGCCTAAAATTGGCACCGATAAAGCGCAATTAAAAACCATTGCAGAAAAGCTATTAGGTCGCTTACACGAAATTGAATACGACGGCGTGATAATTTACGACATTCAAGACGAAAGCAGCCGAACTAATCAAGACCGTCCATTTGCGTTTAAACAAACCGTTGATCCGCGTGAATACAGCCATTTACTTCGTAATTTATCTGCACAAGATGTAATTACTTATAAAAGTGTGGCGCAGCGTGGCGTAGGCGAATTTAAAGATTGGCTAAGTGAAACTAAAAACGACTACGATTTACAAAATGTTGTTTTAGTAGGTAGCCCATCATCGATAGGCGATATAAAGCTAAGCCTGCCAGATGCTTATAAAGCATTGGCTGAGCAATCAGATGATTTCTTTTTAGGTGGCGTTACGATTGCCGAGCGCCATTCAAGTAAACGAAATGAGCACGAACGATTAATAGAAAAAACAGCACAAGGTTGTCAGTTTTTTATATCGCAAGCTGTTTACGATGCACAAGCGACTATAGAGCTAATCACTAGCTACGCACGTACATGTAAAGCGCAGGGTATTACACCACAACGTATTATATTAACGTTTACCCCGTGCGGCGGCGAAAAAACCTTAGAATTTATGCAATGGTTGGGTATCTCAGTGCCAGAGGCAACAAAATGGCGCATGCTTGATGCAGACAATACATTAAGCGAATCGGTCCGTATTTGCCGCGAAAACCTCGACTTAATACTTAAAAGCTGTGCGCATTTAGATGTACCGCTGGGCTTAAATATTGAAAGCTTAACAAACCGTAAAGAAGAAATTGATGCATCAATTAACTTATACCGTTTATTAAAAGCTATTATGGAATTAAATCTTGCTGAAAAGCTAATAGCTTAAAGGCTAGGTAAGAGCTAATTAACACCCTTCTTGGCAAGCCTCATGGCTTGCTTTTTTATGTCCGTACTTTGAAAAATAAATTAAGAAGTACAAGTAAAAATTTGCAGCTTAAGCTATTCATTGAAGCTATTTTTGGTTATTACTCTCAAGCCTTTTTAAGGCAAACCCCATAGAGGAGCACATAACACCAAAAATAAAACCTATCGCAGAAAAAACTAGCTAAGTTTTTGTGGCATGAGTCATGACGAACTTACTTTTATTATTGTGCTTTTTTAGCGAGTCTATACGCTTGTTTATTTTTATACATTGCGTGGTCTGCATCATTTAATAGCGCTTCAAAGGGCTGCTTTTGTTTATTAGTAAAACTATAACCAATGCTGAGCGATAAATCGCAAACACTTTCTTTTAGTAAAGCATTTGTATACTCAGAGGATATTTTATCCATGATGTAGCTAATTTTGCTTTTATCGCTTAATTGCATTACTGCAACAAACTCATCACCACCTAAACGCCCTACTATGTCGGCATCTCTTAAATGGTTTTTTAGCGTATCCGCCAAAATAATTAAGGCTTTGTCACCTACTTCATGTCCAAAGGTGTCGTTTAATTTTTTAAAGTCGTTTATATCAATAAACAAGCAACATACGTCGAAGCCCAAACGCAGTGCTAAATTAAGCTTTTGCTGAGCTAGTAAGTTAAGTGCTCGGCGATTATAAATGTCTGTTAATGAGTCTAACATGGCTATTTCGCGCATTTGTTCATAGCTGTAAACAAGCGCTAGGTCGTCTTCAATTAAATCGCGTAGTTGCTCTATGAGCTCAAAGTATTCATCGGTATAGCTAGTTATTTTAGTGTCTTTTAAGCATAGCGTGCCAAATACTTCACCTTCTGGCCAATGAATAGGTAAGCCTAGGTAGGATTCAACACCGTCCTCAACTACTTCTGGGAGGGTGTTCCATGCATCGTTATTGCTTGCATCATTAACATATAAAATATTATTAGTTTCAGCGACGTGCCGACAAAAAAGAGGAGTTTGAGGGGGAAGTATCGGGTTGGTTTCAAAGCTTGAGCCACCTTCGTTATTTCTAATAACAACGCGATAGCCTTTGCTTGTTGCCTGAACTATATAACCAGACGGGGCTGAAAAAAGCCCCGTGATAAGGTCCATTGTTTTTTGCCATTTATGCAAAGATATTTGGCCATCAACACCAGAGAATGCCCATTTATCAGTTTCAAACATTAACTTTACCTCGGCTATTTAATAGCTCCAGTATAGGCAAAAAAGTAAACTAAAAGCTATTATTTACGACGTCTACTTGGCTCTCTTTTACCTGTAATGCGTTTTTTATCGCGATCTTTTCGAGATTTATTCGTATTTTTACGATTATCTTTGGGCTTTTTATTTAAGTCAGGCTCGTAACCTTCTAACCACTGCGGCGTTAAACGCGTATCGAGTAATACTTCAATTTCTTCTAGCAGCCATTGCTCATCAAGACTTACCAATGACATAGCAAGCCCTTGTTCACCAGCGCGACCTGTACGGCCAATACGGTGCACATAATCCTCGGCAATGTACGGCAGTTCAAAATTAATTACGTATCTAAGTGTAGAAATATCTAAACCACGCGCAGCGACATCGGTTGCAACAAGTACGCGTGTAATACCTTCTTTAAAGTTTTGCAATGCACGGTCACGTGCGCCTTGCGATTTATCGCCATGGATTGATTCGGTTTTTAACCCATCTTTACACATTTCTTTAGCAAGCTGATCGGCCATTTGTTTTGTGCGCGTAAAAATAAGCACTTGGCGCCAGTTTTTCATGCCAATCATGTGCGATACAAGTTCGCGCTTACGGTCTTCATCTACAGCGTAAATAACTTGCTCTACTTCAACCGCAGCTGAGTTACGTTTATCAACTTCAATTAGTTCTGGGTTTTTAAGTAACTTTTTACTGAGTTCAAACACGCTGTCATCAAACGTAGCTGAAAATAGTAAAGTTTGGCGATCGCCCGGGATATGTCGCAATATACGTCTAATTTCATCAATAAAGCCCATATCAAGCATGCGGTCAGCTTCGTCAAACACTAAGGAGTCTACGCTTGAAAGTACCACACTGCCTTTAACTATATGATCAAGCAAACGCCCAGGTGTTGCCACTATAACTTGCGCTGTTTTGAGTGCTTTTATTTGAGGGCCAATACTTACGCCACCATAGGCTAAAGCGCCATTGATATTAGTGCCTTGTGCGTACTTTTCAAAGCTTGCAAATACTTGCTGAGCAAGCTCACGGGTTGGCGTTAAAATTACAACGCGGGCAAGGCCTTGCTCATCTTTTTTAGGGGTATTTAAAAGCTTATGTAATAAAGGTAAAACAAAGGCGGCGGTTTTACCCGTACCTGTTTGCGCGCTGCCCATTACATCACTTCCGGCTAAAATAGGCGGAATAGTTTTAATCTGAATTGCGGTTGGTTGAGTGTAATTATTTTGCTCAATCGCTGTTAATAATAACGGGTCGAGATTAAGTGATGAGAACGTAGTGGCAGACATAGGCTTAGCTTTAAAATAACAAAGAGCGCTATTGTACGCATATTACTGTACTGCGTAAATTAACCAGTCCAGAAAAGTATTTAATCGTGATTGCTCTCTTTCGCTTTAGCGCTAAAAACAATAAAAAAGGCGCTAAATAACCGTTGTATTTAGCGCCTTTTATAATTTGCTGTAGCTTTAAGCTGGCTTTAGTGTTGCTTTACGTTCGTTGTAAAACGCTATTAAATCGTCAACTGTTGCTTGGCAGTATTCGCGAATACCCGAAACCACCATGTGCTTTTCACCACAACCCACTTTAACGCCGTTTTCTAACAGGTTAAAACGTAGTGTAATTTTTCCGCGCTTACCTGCGTACTCAAAGCTTGGCTCTGCAAATTCAAGTACTGGCGCTGTTATATCAAGGTTATCAAGATTAATAAGCATTGATTCGTAAATTACCATCGGACGAGCAGGGTTTATCATTACCTCTTGCTTGCCCATTAATGGGATAATTACATGCGGAAAGGTAGTACCAGAAAACTCAACATAATTTTTTATTAGACTATTAGTTAGTGCTGGGCATTGGCTGGTTTTACCGCTGCGCTTTACCTTTAAAATTACTTTTTCGCCATTGGTAACATCAAACTCATCGGCTCCCTCAGGGAAATGTAGTTTGGTGTTTTCATCAACCATACCGGCAAAAGTAAATTCCATTTGTTCACTAATACCGTAGCGGTCTAGTACCAATGAAAAAAGTAAGTCTCCTGGCGCGCAAAACTTTTTGGCATCTTTGTCATGAAGTGGATTGTAATCATCAGCAACGCATTTAGCGAAGCGACAACCCTGCTCACGAGAGATAGAAACATAATCAGCATGCTGCTGAAAAAAAGGACTTAACATAGTTTGTTCACTGCTTAAACTGCTTATAACCTATCTATATTACCAGAAAAAAAATATTGAGAGGTCGAATCTGTTAGATTAATGGCTAAATAAAACAGAGTAATAAAAAACAATGACCTTTTATTTATTAGCACTATCAATTATATGTGTTTTTCCGTACTGCAAAATATCAATAATGCGGCAACCCCTTTGGCACTACTTAATGGCCTTAAGTGTAGTAAGTGGGTATTTTCAAGGTTATATAAATTTGTATGCTCTGCTCAGCACTGGGCTTTACGTTGTTTTATACTACTGTGTGCTAAATGCAAAGCGGGCAATAATACGCGCTATTTTAGGTACTGTTTTTATAATTTCCTCACTGGTATTAGCACTTCATTGGGTGCCTGGTTTTAATAACCTCTCTATTGTTATAGATGAGCGTATTACAAGCGATGCGATTGCTTTTACCCTTTATGCTAATTTTGATAAAGCTATGGCTGGGTTATTCCTTTGTGCTTACTTTTATTCGAGTAAAAAAGCTTTAAAAGCAGACTCTAATAAAGCAGGCCCATTAAACGTTAAACAACCTATTTTTATAATTATTGCTACTGTTTTAGCTTCGCTCACTGCGGCTTTAACACTTGGACTTGTAAGCTTTAACCCAAAAGTGCCCAACTTTTGGTTAGCCTTTATTGCTATTAATCTTTTATTTACCTGTGTAACTGAGGAAGCTTTGTTTAGAGGTTTATTACAAACCAAACTTAGCCAAATAATCTCATCTACCCGCCTAGCGTTACTTGCCCCAATAATGACAGCAGCAGTGTTTGCTTTGGCGCATTTTGCTGGAGGATTTAACTATGTATTGGTTTCATTTATTGCAGGCTTAGGATATAGCTATATTTTTTATAAAACGCAGCGCTTAGAGTGGGCCATTATATGCCATTGGTTAGTTAATGTTTGCCACTTCTTTTTGTTTACTTACCCTATGCTCAGTAAAATCTAAATACATTTACAAATGCTAACAATTTACCCGTTAGCAAACATTGCCAGCATTTGATTTTATTAGTAATTTACTACTTTAAATAATAAATTAAAGGACTAATAAATATGCTACGTTTTATAGCGGCAATAACAGTGCTGGCCACAATAACCGGTTGTTCAGGAATGACCTATCATACAGACATAGACAACGGTGTTTTATCTCAAGAAATTGGCACCTACGTTAATAAAAGAGATTTACAGCAATTTTATAGCGACCAAGAAGCACACGAAAGTGGCGCAACACTTTTAGGCCGAATAGAAGGTGAAAGCTGTGATGGCGACGGTATGGGCAACAATAATGTAAACTACAATCGCTCTAAATCAAACGCGATTGATTTACTTAAAGCTGATGCTATGCGCAGGGGCGGAAATGCTTTTACTATTAATTCTTGTAGTGAAACCTCTGTATCGTACTGCGACCTATCTGTTTTATGCACCGGACAGGCCTACGACTATTAATAAGTAAAAGTGCAAATTATATATTAAGCGCAAAGCTCAGTAGCACACGCTTTCCAGACTCGATTTTAGATACGCTGTGTTCGTACTTATCGGGTCTGAACAAATACACGCGATTAAATAAATTTATAATGCATTTAGAGCATTTAAATACCCCACCCGCTTTAGGTTTCTCTAATACAAAATTGAGCTTGTAATAGCGCCCTTGCTGCACAGGGTCAATATGGTTCATTACGCTATGATTGGTTGGGTAAGTAACAAGGTTTATCGAAAATGTGTTACTGCTAAAAATGGCTTTGTTTTTTACAGGTGCAATCATACTGCCTCCTATGAGTTTATATGCCCTATTGTATCATTGGGCTAAGTACTAATACTTTAGTTAAACAATATCAAAATACGATGTCATATAGCTAAACAGCCTGAAACAAAAAAGCCGAACTTATTTTACTAAGTTCGGCTTTTATAAGTGCATTTTAGTAATTATGCACTTGGGTATTCGCGGTACGCACGCTCTATATTTTTAGCCTGCTTTTTAGAAATACCTAAATGAGCAAGTGCAACACGTAAACGAGCACGTGATAAGTCAGAGCCTAATATTTCCATTGCATCAAGCACTGACGTACTTGATGTTTTGCCTGTAATTGCGACAAAAATTGGCTCTAAAAAGTCTTTAATTTTAAGCTCGTGGAATGTAGCCACTTCTTTTGCAATTGCAAAAATAGCGGGCTTATCAAAGCTACGTAAGCCTTCTAGCTGCCATACAAAAAATTGTAGTGCTTGGCGTATTACGTTTTCGTCTGCTTTACCAGCTGTTAATAGCGCAGGATCGTAAGTTGGAATACCACCTACAAAATGTCCAGCAAGCTCAACCATATCCGAAAGGGTATTAATACGCGTTTTAGCCTCAGGTAATACTTTAGCTAACATCTCACCGTTAAACTTCCAATCAACAAAGCGCTGAATTAACTGCTCGTCGGTTAGGTTTTCGCGGATCCACATGCCGTTTAACCAGCTTAATTTATCCACGTCGAATACTGGGCCACCAAGCGATACGCGCTTCATGTCAAAGTTTTCAATCATTTCATTAAGTGTGAACTTTTCACGCTCATCTGGCATTGACCAACCCATACGACCTAAGTAGTTAAGCACGGCTTCTGGTAGGTAACCCATTTCTTTATAGTAGTTAATAGACGTTGGATTTTTACGCTTAGACAGCTTTGATTTATCTGGGTTACGTAGTAATGGTAAATGACCAAGTACCGGCGCTTCCCAACCAAAATCTTCATAAAGTTTTAATAACTTAGGTGCTGAGTTAATCCACTCTTCGCCACGGAAAATATGACTAATTTGCATATGGTGGTCATCAACTACGTTCGCTAAAAAGTACGTTGGGAAACCATCCGCTTTTAAAAGCACTTGCATGTCTACGTTTTCCCACGGGATCTCAATTTCATCTCGTAGGTAGTCGTTAAACTTAAATGTGCCTTCGCTTGGGATTTTCATACGTATAACGTAAGGTTTGCCTGCCGCTAAGTTTGCTTTAATTTCTTCATCTGTATGGTTTAAACCACGACCGTCGTATTTAGGGCGCAAGCCTTCTGCCATTTGCTCTTCACGCATTTGATCAAGCTCTTCGCTTGTTGCAAAGCAGTAAAACGCTTTCCCATCGTCAACTAACTGATGCGCGTATTTTTTATATAAATCGCTACGCTCAGATTGACGGTAAGGACCAAATTCGCCACCCACATCAGGACCATGATCCCACTCAAGCCCTAACCAGCGTAAGCTATCCATAATCGCAAGTTCAGACTCTGGCGTGCTACGTACTTGGTCTGTATCTTCTATACGAAGTACAAATTCACCGCCTTGTTGTTTAGCAAAACAGTAGTTAAATAAGGCGATATAAGCGGTGCCAAGATGCGGGTCACCAGTTGGCGACGGGGCAACACGGGTGCGAATTGTCATGGTAAATTCTCTTTAAATAAGTGAGATAATAAAAGTGGTTTATGCAGCTACTTTGTTTAAGTAAGCAATAATATCGTTTGATTCATACAGCCATTGTACTTGGCCATTTTTCTCTATACGCAGACAAGGCACTTTAACTTTGCCGCCTTGCTCAAGAAGCTCTTGACGATATTGCTCATTATTTTTTGCATCACGCGTTTCTATGTTTAAGCCTTCGCGCTTAATAGCGCGGCGTACTTTTACACAAAACGGGCATGCTTTAAATTGGTACAGTTTAAATTGTGAGGTTTGCTGATCAAGCTGTGCTTGCTCGTCGCTTGCACGCTTTTTACTGCGAGGAGTAAATACAAAATTAAAGAATAAGATTATACAACCTAAAAACCAACGAACTAATTTCATGTTCTGTGCTCTGCTTACAACAATTTAAGGAGCCAGATTTTAGCACAAATTTACAATCAAAAAAGCTCAATACTGCTATCTATCTTTGGTTCGTTATTAACTTCTAATTCACTGTAGGAGGTAACTCTATTACGGCCAGTATTTTTAGAGTAGTAAAGCGCTAAATCAGCCTGATTTACAATACTCGATACAGTATCAATACTCACTAACTCTAAAAAACCAATGCTAATGGTTAATTGGCCAATTTGTGGAAAAGGGTATTGGGCAACATTAAGCCGTAACCGGTTAAGTGCAACATGTGCATCTGCCTCTGTTTTTGCTTGAAATAACATTGCAAATTCTTCACCACCATACCTAAATACATAGTCTTCTATTCTAAAATTATTTTTTAGTAGCCGTGCAATAAGTAAAATAACCTCATCGCCAATTACATGCCCGTAGTTATCATTAATATTTTTAAAGTTGTCGATATCGGCAATAGCTAAATACCAACGTCGCTTTTTATTGTTATCATTTCTTGGTAACAAAAAACCGTTACCCGATACAATCTCAATTACTTTTTTATCAAATGTTTGCCTATTTAAAAGCTCTGTAAGTGGATCTAACCGCGACTTATATAATAGCCCAAGCTGATTAGCATAAATATTTAAAATATGTACAGCTAACATAGTTGTTCGTTCTGGTAATTCTTGCTCGGTTTCTATTAATAAAGTGCCGACTACTTTTCCAAAATGATAAATAGGCACGTAACTTGTTGTGCTACTAAAGGCATAGCTCACCCTAATTTTATTTTGAGTGACCTTTTGTAATAACAATGATGCTTCATCTGGGCTTAATTGCTCTAAATTACTGTTTGAATTAATAAGAGTAGGGGGTATGGGGGCTGAAAAATTTTTATTGACGTAAATGGCAAAATTATCAACTTCGAGCAAGTCGCTAATTATTTGTATTAATGCGCTATCTAAATCACTTTCTTCCTCTTGCTGGGTAAGCTTAATAATCCATTCGTGCCCACACTTATTTGCCTTCATTACACTGCCTAAACTAATTAAACTTTTATTAGTCTAGACAATACTCATGAATTTACTAAGTTATGAGGTAATACTTATTAACTAATCCTTTAGAATAGGTATTAAAGTAATACTAAGTCGTCGCGATGCAATACTTCTGCACCACTATCGTATTCAAGTAACTCACCTATTTGATTTGAGTGTGCGCCTTTGATTTTATTTACCTCGGTACTGCTAAAACGCGTTAAGCCACGTGCAATTACTTGATTTTTAGTATCTATTAAATCAATTAAATCGCCTCTTTCAAAACGTCCAAATGCATTAGTAACGCCTTTAGCAAGTAAGCTTGCACCTTTATTTTGAAGGGCACTAATAGCACCTGCATCTATAACAATTTGGCCGGTACTTTTAGGCCCAGCTAGTAGCCATTTTTTACGGCCATCTTTTGGGGCGGTGAGTTTTAAAAAGCGTGTACCAGGTAACTCGTCACTCATACATTTTAAAATAACGTTTTTACCAGCGCCTTTAGCAATAATGACTTCAACGCCTGCACGCCTTGCAATGTCGGCTGCTTGTAATTTGGTTGCCATGCCGCCAGTACCTAAGTTTGTACCACTGCCACCAGCAAGTTGGCGCAGCTCATCGTTTATATGTGTTACTTCACCAATGAGGGTGGCATCGGCATTGGTGCGAGGATCGCTGGTAAATAACCCTTCTTGATCGGTAAGTAGCAGTAACTTATTAGCATTAGCCAAAATAGCGACAAGTGCCGATAAATTATCGTTGTCGCCTACTTTTATTTCACTGGTAGCGACTGCGTCATTTTCGTTAATGATGGGCACAACGTCGTAATTTAATAATGCATTGAGTGTATCGCGGGCATTAAGGTAGCGCTCTCTGTCGTCTACATCAGCGCGAGTAAGCAGCATTTGCCCTACATTTACCCCATATAAAGCAAACAAGCTCTGCCAAATATGAATAAGTTGACCTTGTCCAATTGCAGCAAGCATTTGTTTATCAATTAAGCTTCTGCCACAGGGTTTTAATAGTTGTTCGCGCCCAGCAGCTACCGCGCCGCTCGATACTAAAATAACCTGGTGGCCTCGCTTTTTAAGCTCGCAGCATTGGCGTACTAATTCAACCATATGTGCTTTGTCTAGCTTATCGCTGCCGCCAGTTAGTACGCTTGTACCAAGCTTTACAACTATTACCTGTTCCCTTTGCATGTGCTTTTTACTATTGATTAATTAAAGATGAATTAATTTATACCAGCTCGGTATTTTTGAACAAGTTAAAAATTTTCATGCTAGGATCTGATTTTATTAAATTAAGTAAATTACTCTCTATGCCTGCCAGTTTATGTTTAATTATTGCCACCTTTTTATGGGGCAGCTCTTTTATTGCGCTCAAATACGCCATTGCTATTTACGACCCTGCATTGGTGATATTTTTACGCATGCTCACCACGTTAGTTTTGTCGCTTTGTTTATGGCGCTACGTTATTCGGTTTGAGTATTTAAAAGGTGACTGGAAGTATTTAGTGGGTATGTCGCTTGCTGAGCCTTGCTTATACTTTTTATTTGAAGGCCATGCAATGGAATACACATCAGCCTCGCAGGCCGGTGTTATTGTCTCTTGCTTACCTATTATTATTGCGTTGCTTGCCTTTGTATTACTTAAAGAGCATATAAGCAAAGCCATTGTTGTCGGTTTTACGCTGTGTATTGGCGGCAGTATTTTACTTACGCTTCTTTCACCAAGTACCGACCAAGCACCTAATCCGTTACTAGGTAACTTTTTAGAGCTTATGGCGATGGTGTGCGCTGCATTTTATACCGTAAGTATTAAACATTTAGCTAATCGCTACTCACCCCTGACTTTAATTGCGTTGCAAGGTATTAGCGGCAGCTTGTTTTTTGCGCCGTTTTTATTTTTTATCGACCTACCAAGCGAAAACCAACACGACTTAACTGCGCTCATGAGCATTTTGTATTTAGGTTCGTGTGTAACCCTTGGCGGCTACGGCATGTACAACTATGCAATTAGCAAAGTATCAGTATTAACCGCTGCTGCGTACTCTAATTTAATTCCTATTTTTACACTTATTTTATCAGCTATTATTTTGGGGGAAGTGCTCAACGTTTGGCAATGGCTGAGCATATTTGTGGTATTTATTGGCGTAATGGTAAGCCAGCGCCATCAAGAACTCGTGGTTGATATACCGCTTAGCGAATCAGGCGAAGACATTTGCGCAGATACAAGCAACCTTAAATCAGTACCCGAGGCAAGCGAATCAAAAGGGTAACAGGTAAGCAAATACAGCCCAGGTGTTTGTATAAATGAGTTTTGGGATTGATGAATAACCTCAATCCCCGTTACCTTATAATTTTGAATCACTCCACTTTGCAGCTGCAAAGTAAACGCCTCTCCCACTTTGGCGTGTTGTAAAAATGCAAAGTGGGTGTCGTTATGCCCAGCTATTAGCGCGCCCTTTTCGTTTCCAAATTCTTTTCCGCCCAGCTCCCCTGCAGGTAAAAATTGGCTAGGCGCAAACGCTAAATTACGACCACTCGCTCCAGCCAATACACTTAATGTTTTATTATGGCTTGGCCAATCAAGCTTTGCAGTCACGTAGCTGTCGGCGTAATACCACGGCTTTACTTGAGTGCCGGGTGATTTAAGCGCCTCTTGCCATGCTTGCTCAATTAATACTTGAGCAAGCCATGCTTTTGCCTGCATATAAGCACCGTGACCAAATAATCCAAGCCCAGCTATTAGTAAACCCGCGCTTAGCCACTTTTTCATTTACGTGCCCTGCTTAATTTAAATGATCGGTTTATTTTAAGGGCGCTAAATCCCAATAATAAAATACAGCCTAGTAATATATGTAACCTGCTTTGCCCATCGGTTTGCGGTAAACGCATTGCCATACCTTGTGGTACTGCATTAGTAGCTTGCGCCGTTTGCTCTGCCACTTCCTTTATTTGAGTTTGTTCAATCGCTATAAAAGCAGTAAACGGGCTAAGTAATTGATGAGTAAGCGCAAGCTCCTGTACTTCATCTTTAACTGTATTTTGCTCGTTGTATAAAAGTAATGACTTGATTTTTTGGCGCGCCCACAGTTTTGCTATACCTTGAGCGCTTGAGCTATTTTGTGTACTTAATTTAATACTTAAAGGCCCTTGTGCTGTTTGCCCAGCAAGTACCACATTTTTAGCATTATTAAGTTTTATGGCGACCATGATAGGCTCACCAAAATATAAATCAGGTAGTGGTGACGGCCAAAAATCTAAGCTGTTACCGCTTTCATCGCTTAGCCCCAAATTAGTAATAGCCGGATGTGCAAGCTTATCAAACAACTGCTGCATTTTAGGTTGCACCTCGCTTGTGCTGCCTATAAACGTAAATGAGCCTTTACCTATATCTGCCGCTCGGCGCATAAAAAAGCTATTCGGTGCGCTGCCAATACCCACTGTAAATAAGCGGCTATCGCCTAATTTACTTTGAATATTTTTAAATAATGCATCTTCATTACTTACGCTGCCATCAGTTAAAAATACAACTTGGCGCACAAAACCATCAAACTCGCTACCATCAAGTACGGCATTAAGCGCACCTTGTATTTCAGTGCCACCGTCGGCCTCTAGGCTATAAATAAATCGCTCTGCACGGCGTAAATTAAAGTCACTGGCTATAAGAGGTTTATCGCTCATTGGAGTTACTATGTTGTCAAAACCAATAATGTTAAAGCTGTCGTCGCTATCAAGTAATGAAAGTGCATAAAACAACGCTTTTTTAGCTTGCTCCATAGATTGCCCATGCATAGAGCCTGACGTATCAACTACAAATACCATTTCACGAGGTAAGCGCTGTGTTTGTGTGAAATGATCCCCTGGTGGCATTAGCATAGCAAGCCCGTATCGGTCACCATTTTCAAACTGCTGAGTAAAAAATGCGGCTTGAGCTTGCTCTTTTTGCAGCGGTTTAAACTCAAGTACAAAGTCGCGATTAACTGCATTTGTCTCATTTAACGCTATTTTATATTGTCCAAACGCGGTGTTTTGCACCTCAACATTGTGAAATTTAGAATTGATATCCACCAGCTCTAAGCCTACGTCTATATCTATGTTTAAGCTAAATTGGCTGCTTGGTACGTTATCATTTTGATTACTGCTTTTAATACTGTAAACAGGGCTTAACCATCCCGTTGGGAGTGAGTTAACGTGCGTTTGGTTCTGAGTATTAACCTCAACTTCACCACTAATCGCGTGATAACGCGGTGTAATGGTAGTAGGAAATCTAATAGCAAATGTGCCGCTGCTGTAATCAATTATTTCTTGATACTCAAGCTCAATAATTACTTGCTCACCAGGGCCAATATTTGCCACATTCGTAATAAACATATTGGCGCGTTGCTGGCGTACAAGGGCCGCTTGCTTACCTGCTTTTTTAGCCTCCTCGTATTTTTTTTCGGCCTCTACCTTTTTATCAATTTGGCCTTTAATGACTCGCTCACCTATACGCATAGTCATGGCATGTACGGCGCTTTCATCAGGCAATGGAAAAACGTAGCGCGCATTAACCGCAAACGGGTTTTCGTTTTGATAGGTTTGCGTGACTACAACATGATTAATCAGGCCAGTTAAGGTCATATTGGCGTCGCTTTTTAATATTATTGCTGGGCCTGCTGGCGCACCATTGCTATCAAAAAGCTCTAACTTGGGTGATTGCGCATGGCTTTTGAAGCTCGCTAACAGCACAATCGCTATGAATATAAAAATGCTTACTTTAGTAAGCATTTTGGTCGGTTTACTCAACATAAAATCACTCCATCGAACGCTTTGTTTTACTTAGATTCAGTTAGATTTAGTTACTCGCCGTTTGGCCATTTACTGGATTCATTGAGCGAGTGGTAAGCGTTACGCGTCTATCAAAAAAGTTATCTTCCACCGTGTTGCTGTTAGCCAATGTTTGCTGCTCGCCAAATGCCTGCGTGCTTAAACGTTTGTGGCTCACACCGTGCTTTATTAAATAGCTTTGCACGGCATTTACACGCGCTTTAGAAAGTAAAAGGTTGGCTTGCTCATCGCCGCGCTGATCGGCAAAGCCACTTAAATCAAGTGCGAGTTGTGGTTGGTTGTTTAACAAGGTAACGAGTTGGTCTAACTGCAGTGCAAAATGCGGGGCAATAACACTTGAACCTGTTTTAAATTGCACCGTCATCGCCAATAAGTTATTAATTTGAACTTGAGTTAACTGCTCATTTTGATTGGCAAGCACTTCTAGCTGTTGCTCTAACATATTGTTGTGGTTAAGCACGTGTTGGTAATCGCTGGTTTTTTCTTTCATAACCGTAATTGCACGCTCTTGCTCTGCAATTTTGTTATCAGCTACTTTTGAATCACCTATTAAACCACCGGCAAATGCCCCAATAAACGCGCCTATTGGCCCGCCTACTACGCCGCCAATAATAGCGCCTGCACCTAAACCAATAGCCGTTTCTTTATGGGCTTCTTTTGATGGCGTGTTAGATGTTGAGGCAATTGCTGGAGTACAAAAACTAGCAACGAGTGTTAATGCAATTAATGTCTTCTTCATGATTTGACCCTTAAACTTACTTTTTAATTTGTGATGTTTTGTTTTGATGGACCTATTAAAACAAGTTCAAGTGGCAACAAAGGGGATCAAAAATGGCAAACTGCTGAGCAATTGTGGCAAAAAAATGGCAATTGCCTTTTTAAGCGTACTTAGCTTAAAAACTTCGATATAGTGCACAGCAAAGCCGATAGGATAATGATTAAGATGAAAAAAATAGCCATCGTTGAAGATGAACCCGCAATCCGCGAAAACTACATAGAAATGCTGAGCGCACAGGGCTACCAAGTCAGTGGCTTTGCCGATCGCGCCAGCGCTGAAGCTGCATTTAAAAATGCCCTGCCCGATTTAGCCATTGTTGATATTGGCCTAGGCCATGAAATAGATGGTGGTTTTTTACTGTGCCAAACATTGCGATCGCTTTCTAAAACACTGCCTATTATTTTTTTAACCGCCCGCGATAGCGAAATAGATACCGTATGCGGCCTACGCATGGGCGCCGACGACTACCTAACAAAAGACATAAGCTTGGCTCACTTGGCTGCACGTATTGGTGCGCTATTTCGCCGAATGGAAGCACTTGAACAACCCGCTGATGCAAATGCACTCATAACACGCGGGCAGTTAACGCTCGACACGCAACGTATGCAGGTATTTTGGCAGCAACAATTAGTTGATTTAACCGTAACCGAGTTTTGGATGCTGCATTCACTCGCCCAGCGACCAGGCCATGTTAAAAGCCGTAACGATTTAATGAGCGATGCAAAAATTTATGTAGACGACAGCACTATTACTTCCCACGTAAAGCGTATTCGTAAAAAATTTATAGCACTCGACAGCTCCTTTGATTGCATAGATACCGTGTATGGCATGGGCTACAGGTGGGAACAATACTAATGCTACGATTTGGTCTACGCAGTAAATTTATATTACTTTCATGTTTTTTGTTTTTGCTACCGTGGCTTGGCTACGAGTACGTATGGGAAATGGAAAAGTTTTTACGCCAAGGCCAAGAAAAAACCCTCGTAGGCACCACTCGCGCACTTGCTACCGCATTACATGAGCGCCCTGCATTATTTGACGAGCAAACCAACTTTTTAGACCAAGTTGTAAAAGGTCGTGATTTATACGCTTATAATCTTAAAAACCCTATTCAGCTCGACGGTAAACTTAACGATTGGGACAGCTATCAACCGTTATTTTGGCACTACGACAAACGCTATTTACAAAAAACAGATAACAAACATCAAGCCAGTGACTTATCGTTTGATCATATGGTTGGCAAGTTTGATAACTACTTATACGCCGCATTTAAAGTAACCGACAATACCCTTATTTATCGCGCTAAAAATAGTTTAAGCATTACCAATAACGATTATTTACAAATTGGCTTAAAAACACCTGACGGCCAATTTAATACCTATATAATTGCGCCACGCCAAGATGGCTGGGTTAATGCGTTTGATGCAAATACCAAAGCCCCTTTTACAAAAATTCAGGGCTATTTTGAAAGTACCGAATCAGGTTATAACGTAGAGCTGCGCTTTCCTATTAGCATGCTGGGCAACAAACTTGGCTTTGCTATTGTTGACATTGATAGTAAAGAGGCATTGCTAGAGCCTAAAATAATGTCGACCTCAAACTTAAATAACCCAAACGATTTAGGCTCAGTATTAGTCCCTTCTCCAGAAATTAGCCGTATTTTAAAAGGTATGGGCCACAGTGGTAGCCGCATTTGGGTGGTTGATAACCATCATCGTGTACTTGCGCAATCGGGTACTATTCAAAATGCAGATGGCGTATGGGCTGATGGACTTGCTAACAAAGCACCTGAAACTTGGTGGCAGCGCTTTGAGCAAAATTACTTACACCCAATTTACTATAAAATATTAACGCGCCCCGAAAATGAGTTTTTAGATACCCTGCACGATGTAGCTTCTATGCAGGGCACACATTTAGCGAAAGCATTAAAAGGACAACCTGCATCGTCTTGGCGCTTAACTCCCGACAGCAAAGCCGTTATTTTATCGGCCGCTTACCCTATTTGGATTCAAGACCAAGTAATTGGCGCGGTAATAGCAGAGGAAACCACAAACGGCGTACGTACGCTGCGTAACAAGTCACTTGAAAAACTCTTTAACGTTATTTTAGCTGTGATGCTAATTGGTACTGTCACATTGTTCTTTTTTGCCTCACGTATATCGAACCGAATTAGGCGGCTGCGCGATACCGCTGAGCAAGCAATTGATGCACAAGGGCGTGTTACCGGCAGTATTAATTACAGCGATGCTAACGATGAAATTGGGGATCTGTCTCGTAGTTTTTCAAATATTGTAAGCCGACTTGGTGGCTATACCGATTACTTAGAAAATATGTCGTCACGGTTATCCCACGAGCTGCGCACGCCAGTTGCCGTAGTGCGCTCGTCACTCGAGAACTTACAAAGCTTGCCACAGAACGAGCAGAGCCAAAAATACCTCGACCGCGCCAGTGAAGGCGTTGAACGCTTAGGTAAAATAATAACCACCATGAGCGAAGCCACCCGCCTTGAGCAGAGTATTCAAAGCAACGAGTCTGAGCCTTTTGATTTACAAAAAGTAATAAATGGTTGCATGCAAGGCTACCAGCTTACTTACCCAAACCAGTTATTTACGCTTGATGTATGCCAAAGCAAATTACCTATGCAAGGTGCACCGGAGTTTATAGCCCAGCTGCTTGATAAACTTATTAGTAACGCGCTGGAGTTCAGCAAAGCCAATACGGCTATTAATGTAAGCCTTAAGCAGAGCGAAAATAAAGCAACATTAACAGTGAGTAATACTGGTCCTGCTTTACCTGAAGGACTCACTGAGCATATTTTTGACTCTATGGTGTCGGTACGTAGCCAGCAAATGCAGCAACAGCCACATTTGGGGTTAGGGCTTTATATTGTAAGGCTGGTGTGCGATTACCATAAAGGCAGTGTAACCGCGCAAAACAACGAGCAAGGTAATGGTGTAGTGTTTACCGTAACACTGCCGTTAGCTAATGGTTAGGGCTGTATTTATACCGTTATATTTGTACCGTTATATTTATAGCCCCAGCATTATATGCAAATAGTAAGTACGCAATAAGTTAAATTCAGCTGTATATTTTTAGTTAAAAAGAGCTACTTTAATTTACCTTAACTCCATATAAATTAACAAACAACCCCCTCTCATCCCTCAAAACCTGCCGGTTACAATTTAGTACAACTTCAAATGTAACTATTCACTTTTTATTCAGTCGAATGACCATACCCTACATCATATTAAAGTATTAAATTGAAGGAATACTCATGAAACCATCACTAGAGCGTGAAGAACTAGACTTTATTTTTGACTTATACAGGCCCTCTAAAAAGCCCAAGTCTGAAGAGGTAAAACCAAAAAACACCAATTACAAAGAGCTAAGAAAGCACGACGCGACTAAAAACCAAGGTGTATCGCACTACTTAGTCTAATTTTATTACGCTTGGGACTTCTCATGTTCTAAAAATGCTTTAATGCAGTTTATTTCTGCAAGTTTTACTTCTTCGCCTATTTCAGGGCCTTTTTTGCCATTTTTAAGTGCATCTTGCACTACTTGTTTCTTATCCATTTTTTGCAGTTCAGTATGAATTGCTCGCAGTTTAGCTGCTTGCGGGTATGGCTTATCGACCAGTGTTTCACCACGCCCTTGTGCATCGCATTGGCATGCTTGGGTAAACGCTATAAAACGTTCTGGGTGTACCAACGCATTTAAGTTAGTCACTATTAGCTTGTGAATGGTTTGCGGCCTTAACTGATCAACTGTATGGCAAAGGGTGTGATTATCACTGGTGAGTACACCAATATCGCGAAAACGGTTAGGCACTTTTAAGCGCTCACAAAACGCCTCAATAACTGCAACACCTTCGCGTTCGTGCCCACGTAGGTTTCCATGCTTTTTAAAACTAAGCGCTTTTCCAAAATCATGGGTAAGTGCAGCAAAACGTGCTTCTAAGTTAAAATTTAAATCGGCTGCACGCCTAAGTACCAACATAGTATGCACAAATACATCCCCTTCAGGATGATGGTTTGCCGGTTGCGGTACATTAACCATGCGCTCAAGTTCTGGAAAAATACCTAAACCTTGCAGTGCTTCAAAATAAAGCTCAGGGTGCTTTTCACCCAGTGCTTTTTCAGTTTCAAGCCACACGCGCTCAGGTACTAAATGATTTAGCTCACCTTTATTTTTAAGCTCGCGCATTAATGCATAGGTACTTGGGTGAATACGCCAATCGCTGCCATAGCGCGCTAAAAAACGGGCAATACGCAGTACTCGAACAGGGTCTTCTACAAATGCCTCAGTGGTGTGGCGCAGTGTTTTATTTTGTAAGTCAGTTTGGCCATTAAACGGGTCAATAATATTACCGTGTTCATCAAGCGCCATTGAATTCATGGTCAAATCACGCCTTGCTAAATCTTCTTCTAGCGTAACGGTTGGGCTGGCATCAACCACAAAGCCAGTATAGCCTTTGCCACTTTTACGCTCTGTGCGCCCCAGTGCGTATTCTTCTTTTGTTTTTGGGTGTAAGTAAACCGGAAAGTCACTACCTATTGGCACAAAACCAAGCGATTCCATCGTTTTTGGTGTTTCCCCAATCACTACATAGTCGTTATCTTTTGATTTTATATTTAGCAGTTTGTCGCGCACTGCACCGCCAACGAGGTAAACTTGTTTTAAGTTACTTTTCACTTTATTCCCAATAACACTTGCCCAATTGTTTGACGCTAATCATATCATTAATTAAAAAATTCTGCGGTATTTGCCAAGCTTAAGTAAGCTCATTACAATGGCGCATTATTTTTAGCTATAGCCTCATAATTAATGAAAAACCATTCATCAAAAAAAGAACTCATGTTACTACCCATTTTATTAGTGGTTATTTTGATGTGTGTGGCGGGTCACTTTTTACTACAAGCAAATTTTCAAGACAGTAATTTGGTTGAATACATGTTGGCAGCACTGCCGTTTGCTATGTTTGGGTTGGTTATTGTGGCGTTTAAAATGGCGGCTAAAAGCGAAAAGGATGAACAAAACAAGCAGGACTCTTAATCCTACTCTGTTTTAGCTACTTATTATAATTTAAAGTATGTGATAGCCAAACCAGTCTGGCTTTATCGGCTGCGATATACCGCTAGGCGTGAGCTTAATGTTTAGCTGGCTGTCGAGTAAATCAATGGCAAAGCAATCGTCCACATCATGTAAATCATCTTTATGAATATGACTAAGCCCTGCGAGCAAATCGTTTTTAGCACGCTCTTTAGCTTCATGGCTACTGCTTGCAACATACAGTGCAAAGTCATGTTGCTCAGCCATTGAATCACTTCTGTAAGCGCCTAAATTTACAAAATAGAGTTGTTTATTTTGCTCCACATAGCTATCAACAACTTCTACTTTAAAGCCATCAATATGATTAATTGCCATGTAGCTATCCATGTGAACACTACTTCTGTCTCCTACCCACTGGCTTTTTAACTTTGAGTAGGTTTGCTCTATATTCTCCCCTACTACAAAACGAATATCATGCATTTCAATGTGGCAACCTTGAATCCGGCCACCTAAATACACCATAAATAACTGCATGCTTTTCCTTAACCTAAATTATCAACATCAATATTATGCTTTTTAATCAACTTATAAAAATCTGAGCGATTGCGCTTGGCAAGCTTAGCGCCTTCAGCTACGTTACCACCTGCCATTTTTAAAGTGTTAATTACATAGTCGCGCTCAAACTCTTTTTTAGCGTCGTTTAGTGATAATGGTTCTACGTTTGTTTCGTTACTATTTAGCGCAGCTAACACTAAATGCTCTGAAATAACATCGCTTGGCGTTAATGCTACAACCTGCTCTACTACGTTTTGTAATTGGCGGATATTACCTGGCCAGTCGTAACGTACAAGCGCATGCATAGCATCGCTTGCAAAGTGTTTTTCAGTTTGGTTCATGCGCTTAGCAATGCTTGCACTAAAGTGCTGTGCTAATAAGCTTATATCTTCGCGGCGCTCACACAGTGGCGGTAATTTTAAATTAACTACGTTTAAGCGATAGTATAAATCTTCTCTAAATTGCTGGTTTAAAATAGCTTCAGGAAGATTTTTATGTGTTGCCGACACTATGCGTACATCAATTGCTATTTCTTCTTGAAAACCCACCGGGCGAATTGTTTTTTCTTGTAATACGCGCAGTAACTTAACCTGTAAGTTAAGCGGCATATCGCCAATTTCGTCTAAAAATAACGTGCCACCCTGTGCTTGTTGAAACAAACCTTGGTGATCTTTAATTGCACCCGTAAACGAGCCTTTTTTATGACCAAATAATTCGGACTCTAAAAGCTCCCCTGGTACAGCACCGCAGTTAATTGCAACAAAAGGGCCACCGCTTACATGGCTATGCTGATGAATCGCCTGTGCGAGTAATTCTTTTCCAGTACCACTAGCCCCCGAAATAAGTACATTAACTTGCGTTGGCCCAAGTAGTTTTACTTGCTCTAACAAGTGCAGCATTGCACCACTGCGCGTAACTATATTACTTTTAGGTGCAGCTTCATCGGCGTTAACACCATGAATTTCTATCGCTTTTGCAAGGCTGTCAAATAGCTCGTCTTTATCCACTGGTTTAGTTATAAATGCAAAAATGCCCTGCTTAGTTGCCTCTACGGCATCAGGAATTGAGCCGTGCGCTGTCATAATAATGACAGGTAATGCAGGGTAGCGGCTTTGCAGCTGACGATGCAGTGCCATACCATCCATTTCATCCATGCGTAAGTCGGTTATAACGGCATCAAACACTTGGCTTTTAAGTATTTGTAGTGCAGTTAAGCCGCTTTCGCAGGTTGTTACTTCGTATCCTTTTGATTCAATACGAATAGCGAGCAGTTTTAATAAGCTAGCGTCGTCGTCTACGAGTAATACTTTTACACCTTGTACTTTAGTTGCGGCCATCGTTACTGCTCCTTCGTTTCTTCTCGTAGTAAAAGTTGCTGCTCAATCGTTGCTAACGATGAGAGGGTTTCTTGCATTTTATTGTTAAGTGCTTGCTGCTCTTTTTTAGCATTTATTTGCATAGTTACTTGCTGCTTTTGAAGCCATAAATATTGCTTTATGTCATCAGGCCAAAAGTAAGCAAGATCGAGTTTTAGCAACTGAGTCATTACCGTATTTGGATCATCATTTATGTTTAAGCACATGAACTTAAAAAAGCGTTTAAGCTCGTTTTCGCCTGTAAAAACATCTTTGCTAGGTACCAATTTAAACCCGCCACACTGATTAGCGTGCCATGCAATAACTTGCTCTGCAGGAGGATAGCTTGGTTCAATTTTTGGTCTAGGTTTTGGACTAGGGTTACTGTTTTTGTCGTTCGTTTTTATTGTATCGACCACGGGTGCAGGTGTAATTGACACACGCTCTTCTTGCCCATTATTAATTTCACAACCTGATATAACCATGCTGCTACTGAGCACACATAAAATAGCGATTAAACGCAAGCGCATGTTAATTAACTCCTAGATTTTTTGTTATGGGAATTTTAATTGAAAACCGGCAACCATGTGGCTCGTTATGCTCAACACTAAGTGTACCTCTTAGCTGTTCAACAGACTCTTTTACAATAGTTAAACCCAGTCCACTGCCTTGCAGCGTAACATTTTTACTGTGTTTACCTTGATAAAATGCGCTGAAAATTTGAGTTTTTTCTTGCTCTTTAATACCGCACCCTTTATCAATCACAACGATACAAAGCTGGTTTTGCTCAAGCGCTAAATTAATAGTAACGCTTTGCTTATCTTCTGAAAATTTTAAGCCATTTGAAATAAGCTGAATTAAAATCATCTCAATAAGCTCACTAGGTAAAGCAAGCGGTTTATTTGGTAAAGTATTTTGCCACTGCAGAGCTTGCTGACGCGCAGTTAAGCGATGCTCAAAATGGCTATTAATTTTATTAATAAGAAGACTAAATTCAACTTCGCTTAAGCTGTCTTTACTGGTGCGAATAGCATTATAACTCAGCAAGCTGTCAATCATTGTACGAAGGCGCACCATAGATTGGCTAATAAGCTCAAGCACTGCTTTTTGCTCAGCGGTAATTGGGCCTACTATTTCATCAGTTAATAAGTCAGTGCCTTCGACCATTGAAGCAAGCGGCGTTTTTAGCTCATGAGTTACATGGCGTAAAAAAGTATCTTTTTGCTGCTCAAGCATATGAAGCTGTTCTTGTACCCATTGGAGCTTTTCTCCTAGCTCAACAAGCTCAGCTGAACCTTTCACAGATATTTTTTGCTGCCAATGCCCCTGCCCAAGCTTATCAATAACCGTAGTTAACCCTTTTAGCCGCCCACTTATGCGCCATAAAAAACCTCCCCCAACAATTAAAGTCAGTGGAATAAGTGCCACCAGCCAATTTATAAATGACGCTTGCAGGCTTGTAAGCTCTTTTTGGTTATTGGTAATTTGCGCTTCGTTTTTATCACGTAACCATAAAGTAAGCTCAGCAACTAAATCGCTCACTGGCACAAATAGCTCAGCTTGTTGTTGTTTTTGCTCAACAAGCTCTACATGCGCGGTTTGTAAGGTGGTATATAAGCGTTGCCATTGGTTGATATACTCTTTATTCGTGTTTACAAATTTGAGTTCATCAATGCTTTGTAGGGATGATTGCCATTTATCAACAATGAGCTTATCTAGCGATTCACTTTTTAATACCCAGTTTTGTCTAGTGGCGCGTTCAAGACTGTTGAGTTCTTGCTTTAAAGTGTTAAACGATTTGGTAACTTGGTAGTTGCTACTCACAATACTTTGAGTAACCGCTAATTGCTTATTAAGCGCATTTAAAAATACGATCACCACTATAGAAAGCGGCAGTAACGAAAGCAGCATACTCATTGCAAATTGCCCAATTAAATTAGGCCGCCAGTTAAGCATTGCTTGGTATTTTTTAGCTATGGTTGCTGGCATTTCGTTTAGTCCTTTTAAGTTAAGCGTTCTATTATTAAGTGCTTACCTTATACACTAGCTGAACCAGCAATTATATTTAATACGATTAACAGCCAGCACTACAAAACAATGTGTCGCCAAATAGAGACAACGTAACTCGTTGATTTTAATAAACTCCCTTTTAACCCCATTAAATAGTGTTGCAAAAGGCGCACAAAAATTACAATAAACCCAGTAAAAACTTCTCACTGGCTTTAAGAAAAAATAATAACCAATTGAAAAATAACAACAATTATTATTGGCACCATTTTTGTAATAGGAGTAATAACTTTAATCAATAAGGAAATAATAATGAACAAACGCATTTTAGTAATTTCATCATTACTGGCTTTAGGCTTTTTAGGCGCTAATGCACACGCAATGGACGTTCACGCGACTTTTAACGAACTTGATAAAGACAGTAACGGCACATTAAGTGAAGCCGAAGCAGGTGAAGATGCTGTGTTACACGAGAATTTTTCTCAAATTGATACTAATCAAGATGGGCAATTGTCGCTAGATGAATTCAAAAAATTTATTCAATAAACTCATTTAATAAGGAACGTGATTATGAAACAACTTATAGCCGCTTTTTCATTAATGTTTTTAGCAATTAGTGCCACTGTAATTGCATCGCCAACAAATGTGCGTTTTGCCCACTTAGATAAAGACATGGACGGACAAATATCAATTGCAGAAGCAAAGGAAGATAAGGAAGTAATGAGACAATTTGCCGACTTAGATGAAGACGGTGATGAAAAAGTCTCAAAAAAAGAATTTGAAAGCTTTAAACCTTAATGAGTAATTACTGATTAAGCTTTACTTAAGCTTGTTATAGGTAAACTGGAATTAAAAGCATTTGCCATAATCCCTGAGGGAGTGTGTAAAAGGATTTAATGTTGGGAGTTAAATTACGGCAAGTGCTTTTTCCTTTTCACTTTATTTTAGCCACAAACTTTAAATACATCTTTTGGAAGGAACACCATGAAGATACTTCCCCTTATTATAAGCATCTTAATGCTATTAAGCTTTGATGCCGCTGCACTTGATGTAAAGCAACGCTTTGATCACCTCGATAGCGACAAAAGTGGCTATTTAACGCATGACGAACTTGATCCCCAACCACAACTATTAAACACATTTGTAAAATGGGACAAAAACCAAGATAACCAAATTTCGTTAATCGAATTTAAAAATTACCTTACCAATAACCTCTACTGAGTATTTTTCATGAAAAAAACAAGCTATATAGCGCTTTTTGCGTTTAGTATTTTTAGCACATTAGGCTTTGCTGCAAGCAACAATGTTGCAGAGCAATTTGAAAAACTTGATAGAAACCAGGATGGTTTTTTAACACGTTCAGAAACCGCTGTAGACCCCGCTTTGTGGTCTCGATTTTCAAGCTATGATAGTGATAAAGATGGCAAGTTAGCACTAAATGAATATGGCTTATATGCAAGTAAGTAGTTTTATAGCTAGGTAAACAAGCACCTAGCTTATTATATTTATATCTATTAATTACCTTCAGGCTTTATTTTTAGAACAATGCGCCAAATACTCTGCATCAGTAGGTTTTGGGCTCACCATAAAATCCATTTTGAGATAAGTTAGAATAGGTTGCTTACTCGTATTTTCAGTTGTCGCTTTCCAGCGCCATAAACCCACAGCAGCAGCTGCATTATTATCAAACACACCCTCAGGGTAGGATGCAATAACCTTATACCCTTGGGCTTCACCTTGTGAATTAATTAACATAGCAAGCTCAACACAACCTGAAATACTTTTCTTTGCAGCTTCTATCGGATATCGCGGCTCTACTCTTTTAGCAACATCCCAGTATTCACCTGCCTTACTTCGCAGTTCAGGACTCGATAAATCAATAAAACTCGGCATTTCATCGTTTACTTGTTGATCAGACGTTGAGCAACAGGCTGTTAGCATCATGCTCAACGGGAGTAATAAATAGAGAGCTTTCACAGTATTTCCTTATTCTTGATGCTTATTTAGTTATTTGTAATATCCGTATTAAACTCATACCCATCAGATTTTATAAAGGTTCGATCTAAAACGTTACACACACTTAAAGTAACTTTAGAGTGAGGTAAATAAGTACTTTGTTCAAACCTTATAATCTTTCCCGTTACTTGAAATGTTTCATCAGTAGGAGGTTTTTTTAATTTCACCTGTTACTTGAAATGTTTCGCCAGCCGGACAATTTTTTAAATATTTTTTACCCACTGGTATTGAATCAATCATGAAATCAATTCTGATATGAGTAAGTACAGGTTGTTTAGCTACATTTACGTTAGTAGGTAGCCAGGCCCATGTATTTAAAGATTGCGCTGCGGCTTCATCAAATAACCCCTTTGGGTATGAAGAAATTACTTTATATCCTTGCGCCTTACCCTCAGAATTAATAATAGTCATGAGTTCTACACAACCAGCAAGACCTTTTTTTGCAGCAGCTATTGGATATCGTGGTTCTGTTCTTGTGGAAATATTCCAATAGTCTTTCACCCTGTCGCGCAGCTCAACACTTGATAAATCTATATAATCGCGTATTTCAGCATTTGATACATCAGTATGGTTTAGCTTTTCTACACTCTTATCTGCAGTAGGTGTCGATCCACATGCCGCAAGTAATGAAGTTAATGGTAGAAATAAATAGAGGGCTTTCATAGCGCTTCCTTATGCTTTATTGATTTTTTTTGCATACTAAATAATCACATCAATTACCTATTTTGTAAACAGTTAATACAGAGAAAAACCTTGAAATGAGGTCTATCAATTCATTGGTATTATAAAATCAAGTTTGTTAATGTAAGTAAATTAACAATAAAAATTAAGTAACCATGTCGCTCAAAAAAATAATCAAACCACTCATACTAGCCAGCCTTTGCGCTAGTTCTAGTTACACTCTTGCACAAACAAAAGTAATTTATAACGCAAATGGTTATACCCCTTTATACCAAGGTGAAGTACAGCAGTTTACTACCCTCGTTATTAAAAATGGCAAGGTAGTAAAACTAGGTAGCGATACACTTAAAGATAGCTACCCAGATGCCAAGCTTATTGACGCGCACGGTAATACCTTATTACCAGGCTTAATTGATGCTCATGGGCACGTTATTGGCCTTGGCGATAATTTATCGCAACTTGATGTACGCGGTGCAAAATCGGTTGATGAAGTAACGAATAAACTAAAAGTATTTGCCGATAACAAACAAGGTTGGATTATAGGGCGAGGTTGGAACCAAGAGCTTTGGTCTGATACACGCTTTCCTACGGCTAAAGATTTAGACAAAGTAGTGAGCGATCGACCTGTGGTGCTTTCTCGAGTTGATAGCCATGCCATTTGGGTTAATTCAAAAGCGCTCGAACTTGCAGGTATTACCGCCCAAACAAAAGCACCTGAAGGCGGTGAGATAATTAAAGACGAATTTGGCAATCCTATGGGTATTTTTGTAGACAAAGCAGAATCGCTAATTACCCAGCATATGCCAGCCCCTTCAAAACAAGATATAAGTGACTCACTTGATGCAGCAGGTAAACATTTATTAAGTTTAGGCATTACCTCTACTCACGATGCAGGTATTGATAAAACCACATGGGAGGTTTATAAAGAGCGCGGCGACCTTGGTAATTTACCACTACGTATTGTGGCAATGTTAAGTGGTGCAAGCCCTGATTTAGACACAATGTTAAAGGCAGGCCGATACCACGACAAAAATGACTTTATGGAAATTCGCAGTGTTAAAGTTTACGCCGATGGCGCACTGGGCTCTCGTGGTGCAGCACTTATTGAAGAATATGCAGACAGACCTGGTCACCATGGTTTAATGCTTGAAACGCAAGAGAAACTCGAAGCACTCTTTACACAAAGCTTTAAAAGCGGCTTTAGCGCAAATACTCACGCCATTGGCGACAAAGCAAATAAAGTAGTACTTGATGCCTATCAAAATGTGTTTAAAAAAACGGGCGGTATATTACTGCGAAACCGAATAGAGCACGCCCAAATTGTAACCCCTGATGATATCCCTCGCTTTAAAGCGTTAAAAATAATCCCTTCAATGCAGCCGGTGCATGCCACTTCTGATATGCATATGGCAGAGCAGCGTTTAACTGAAAAACAACTAAGCGGCGCCTACGCGTGGCAAACATTTTTACAGCAAGGTTCGGTTGTTGCAGCGGGCTCTGATTACCCTGTAGAGCTTGCAAATCCATTTGATGGTTTGTATTCAGCCATTACACGCATGGATCATAACAAACTACCGGGAAACGGCTGGCGAGCAAGTGAAGTACTAAGCCGCGAAGATGCATTACGTGCATTTACTCTCGGTGGCGCCTATGCAGCTCATCAAGAATTTAAGGTGGGTAGTTTAGAAAAAGGTAAATGGGCCGACTTTATTTTAATTGATAAAGACTACTTTAAAGTACCTGTTGAGGAGATATACAAAACAAACGTACTGCAAACATGGGTAGCAGGAATAAAGCGATACGAAAAAACTAAAACAGAAAATACCACCGAAAAATAAAACTAAAAAAGGGTTAACGCAAGTTAACCCTTTTTGGTTGTGTAGGAAGGCACTTTTAGCTAAACATGTTTTTCACATCTTTTAGCATGTCGTTGTACTCATCACTTGTGAATAGCTGCATAGACGGTATAACGCCTTTGTCTATATACGTTTGCAGCGCTGCCGACTTATCAGAAACTTGTAACGTGCCCTCTAAAATAGCCCCTACTCGAATAAAATCCACGTAACTTACTTTTTCAGGTTTGTAACTTGGGTCAGCCCAGCTCTGAGCTACATCAACAAACTCTTTAGGGAATTCCCACGCTTGCATAATAGATGAGCCAATTTTTCCACTCAGCTTTTGAATTGCATGAGCCAAAAAGCTTGGATTAGCAAATACCTCTGGGTGGCGCTCAGCTTCAGTTAAAATTGGTAATACACCAATATTATAAACAAGTGCGGCGAGTGTAATAGAATCACGATTTAGTGACGTGTGCTTACTATTTTTTAAATAAAACTCCATGAGTGATATTGAATGGCTAGCAACGGTTAATGTTTTTTGCCATGCCTTACCCATGTAGCCTTTAATTAGCTCATTATTTGATACAAATAATTGTTCCATAGCCATAGCTGTAGCAATGTTTTTAATTTGACGTAATCCAATACGAGTCACTGCCTGTTGTAAATTAGATACTTTTACAGAACGTCCCATAATCGCACTATTAGCTACTTTTATCATACGAGCTGAAAGCGCTGGATCTTGTGAGATTACATCTGACATTTGGATTAAATTCACATCTGGGTTATCTGCAGCTTGGCGAACCTTAATCGCTACTTCAGGTAGCGTTGGTAAAACCAACGTATCGTTATTTATTCTATCGACTAGAATCGTTAATAAAGCGTTTTCTGTAGACATAAAGCTGCCATCCTTTTGTGTTCAGCCTGTAAAGTAACTGCAAACTCAAGCAGTTAATTTTCGTATTAGTAATATAATTAGTATTGTCTAACTTACCGATAAAGTTAAGAAAATTATAGAAGTTTATTTTTATTTATAATGCTTTACCGCTCATGCTTGCCTTACAACGCCAAATACTTGCTATTTACCATTTAGTTTTGCTTTAATGCACTCACAATAAGGAAGCGTTTGTACATACTTAATATTTTAACTAAAGCAGTACAAATTATTAAACTTACTTTTTAACAGGCAATATAATGATCTTAAATAAAATTAGCCAAGCAATTATGCTCTCTGGTGTTGTTTTTCTTAGCGCATGTTCTGAACAAGCGCCGTCTTCTACCGACAACACAGCCGTAGAGCTTGCTCAAAAAAGCAGTGCACAGTCAGGCCCTAAGCTTATTAATGCAGATAAACAACGTTTAGATATTTACACCGACTTTAGCTTACAAAGTGATTTATTGCACTTAAGCGATAATCAACGAGCAATGGTTGCAAAGCTTATTGACGCTTCAAAAATAATGGATGAGTTATTTTGGAAGCAAGCATTTGGTGAAAATAAAGATGCTTTTTTAGCAAAACTAAACGATGAAAAAGTACGTAAATTTGCTGATATTAACTATGGTCCATGGGATCGTTTAAATGGTGATGAAGCATTTTTATCCAGCTATAAAGAAAAACCTCTTGGCGCACAGTTTTACCCTGCTGATATAACCAAAGAAGAGTTAAACAATGCAGACGTTGAAGATAAAACAGGGCTTTATTCTGTAATTAAGCGTGATGAGCAAGGTAAGCTTTACAGCGTGCCTTATTCAAAAGAATACGCTGATGAGCTTGCAAAAGCCGCTGATATTTTACGTGAAGCAAGCAAACTTGCTGACGATAAAGAATTTGCTAACTATCTAAACTTGCGTGCCGATGCTCTACAAAAAGATGACTTTCAAGTATCTGACTTTGCTTGGATGGATATGAAAAATAACCCAGTAGATGTGGTTATTGGTCCAATTGAAACTTATGAAGATCAATTATTTGGTTACCGCGCAGCTTATGAATCTTACGTACTTATTAAAGATTTAAAATGGAGCGAACGCTTAGCTAAATTTGCAGCATTTTTACCTGAGCTTCAAAAAGGCTTACCTGTAGATGCTAAGTACAAACAAGAAGTACCAGGCTCTGACGCCGACCTAAATGCATATGATGTTGTTTACTACGCTGGGCATTCAAACGCGGGTAGTAAAACAATAGCAATTAACTTACCAAACGATGAGCAAGTACAGCTAGAAAAAGGAACTCGTCGTCTGCAACTTAAAAACGCAATGCGTGCTAAATTTGATAAAATTTTAGTGCCAATTTCAGAGCAGTTAATTGTACCAGAGCAGCGTAAACACATTACTTTTGACGCATTTTTTGCCAATACGATGTTCCATGAAGTAGCGCATGGTTTAGGTATTAAAAATACAATTACTGGTAAAGGTACTGTTCGTCAATCACTACAAGAACACGCGAGTGCACTTGAAGAAGGTAAAGCCGATATTTTAGGTCTATACATGATTGAACAGTTACTTAAAAAAGGCGAAATTACTGAAGGCACTATTGAAGATTATTACACGACCTTCATGGCAGGTATATTCCGCTCAGTTCGTTTTGGAGCATCAAGCGCGCATGGTAAAGCAAATATGATCCGCTTTAACTTTTTTGCTCAAGAAGGTGCTTTTTCTAAAAATGAAGAAGGCTTATACCGCGTTAATATGGAAAAAATGAGCATTGCAATGGCCAAGCTTTCTCGCTTAATTTTAACTCTGCAAGGTGATGGCGATTACGAAAAAGTAGATCAACTAATTGCAACGCATGGCGACATTAAAGAAGAACTTGCTAAAGACTTAGAAAAACTAAGTAAAGCTAATATCCCTGTAGATGTAACATTTAAGCAAGGTAAGGAAATACTAGGGCTTAAATAAGTTTAGTTAGTTAAACCCTAAAAAAGCGTTGCAGCTTAAAACTGCAGCGCTTTTTTTAGCTCTGTGATTTGTAGATCTGTATAAGGCACTGCTGGGTGTTTACCCCATATTGGCGCAGGCCATGCAGCATCACTCGTAAAACGCGCAATATGATGAATATGCAATTGCGGCACCATATTACCTAAAGCCGCTATGTTTAATTTATCAGGTTTAAATACATCCATTAATAATTTACTTAGCTTGGCTGACTCTTTTAAATAAACAATTTGATCATCCTCAGATAAATCAATTATCTCTTTTAAGTTAGCCTGCCTAGGCACTAATACAAACCACGGATACAAGCTGTCGTTCAATAAAAGTACTTTACACAATGGCCAATCGGCAAGTTCTATACAGTCGCGTTTAAGTTCTGGCGCTAGTTTAAATTCAGGGTGAGTCATTGCTATGTCCTACTTTGTCTTTGATAATCGCCACTTTATAGCATTTAGTTGCAGTTGCACACGCTTGGCTTTACCATCAAAGCAATATTTATAATAAGCTAAGGCAACCTTGTGCTAAAAAAAATAAAACACCTCTCACTAGCTATACCGTTAATGGTTGGCGCTATTAGTGTTCAAGCAAAACCTTTATCGCTGGAGCGAATTTTTGACGATCCGAGCCTTTCTGGTAAATCACCTGTACAACTTAAATTTTCGCCTGACGGCAGCCGTGTAACTTACCTACAAGGCAAAAGCGATGACTACAACCGCTACGATTTATGGGAATACAATCTAAAAGATAACACCAACCGTGTGCTAGTTGATTCGGCAAAGTTATTTTCAGGCCCAGAAAACCTATCAGATGAAGAAAAAGCACGCCGCGAACGCCAACGTATTTTTGGTAAAGGCATACTTGAATACAAATGGTCTAAAGATGGCAAAGCACTTTTATTCCCACTCAATGGTGACCTTTATTATTACGATTTAGCCTCAGATAAAAGTAAAAAACTAACCGACACTGAAGCATTTGAAACCGATGCACGCTTTTCACCTAAAGGTAACTACGTATCGTTTATTCGAGAGCAAAACCTTTATGCTTTAGAGCTTGAGTCTGGTAAAGAGATTCAGCTTAGTAAAGATGGCGGCGGCGTAATTAAAAACGGCATGGCCGAATTTGTTGCTCAAGAAGAAATGAGCCGTATGACAGGTTACTGGTGGTCAGGTGATGAAACTAAAATTGCCTATACCCGCGTTGACGAAACCCCTGTAAAAGAAGCTATCCGTAACGAAATTTACGCTGATGAAGTTAAATTATTTAACCAGCGCTACCCGTTTACAGGTACCGATAATGTTAAAATTCAACTTGGTGTGGTTAAGCTAAACGACCAAAAAGTAGATTGGATTGATTTAGGTAAAGATGAAGACATTTACATTGCACGCGCTAAATGGCTAAAAGACGGCAATACACTTTCGTACCAATGGCAAAATCGCTCGCAACATAAATTAGAACTGCGTTTTTATAACAGCGAAACTAAAGCCCAAAAAGTAGCGCTGACCGAAAATAGCGAAACGTGGATTAACCTACATTTTGATCTTGAGTTTTTAAAAGACAAAAAACACTTTGTATGGGCATCTGAGCGCGACGGCTTTAAACATTTATATCTGTATCGTACAAACGGTCAACTTGTTCGCCAGATTACCTCAGGTGACTGGGCTGTTGATAGCTTAAAAGGTATTGATGAGAAAAAAGGCATTGTGTATTTTGCCGGTCGAAAAGATACACCGCTTGAAAGCCATTTATACAGCGCGCCTTTATTTAAAAAAGGCGATTCTAAACGTATTACCGAAAAAGGTCAGTACCACAATGTTGTGCTAGCAAAGGACAATAAAACCTTTATCGATAATAGCTCGTCTGATAATAAACCAAACTCAGCAGCACTTCGTAAAGTAAACGGTGAATTTATTACCTGGCTTGAAGAAAATAAGCTTGATAGTAGCCACCCCCTTACTCCTTATTTAAGCGACTTAACAAAACCAGAATACGGCACAATTAAAGCCGATGATGGTCAAGTTATGCATTACCGTTTATTTAAGCCTAGCACCATTGCTGATGGCAAAAAGCACCCTGTTATTGTTAACGTATACGGCGGCCCGCATGCTCAACGAGTGACGAATAGCTGGCGCAGTAAAAACTTGTACTTTCAGTACATGGCGCAACAAGGTTATGTAATTTTTCAACTGGATAACCGTGGTTCGTACAACCGTGGTAAAAAGTTTGAAGATGCTATTTATAAACATTTAGGTGTGGTTGAAGTTGCCGATCAAATTAAAGGCGTAGAGTTTTTACGTACACTTGATTACGTTGACCCACAACGTATCGGTGTTTATGGCCACAGCTACGGCGGCTACATGGCGCTTATGACTATGTTTAAAGCGGGCGATTACTTTCAAGCCGGCGTATCAGGTGCTCCAGTAACCGATTGGGCTCTATACGATACACATTACACAGAGCGTTATTTAGGTCACCCCGATACAAATGCTAAAGGCTATGAAGACAGCGCAGTATTTCCATATACTGATGGCTTAAAAGGCCCATTAATGATTTACCATGGAATGGCTGATGACAACGTATTGTTTACGCATTCAACTAAGTTGTTTAAACAACTGCAAGATAACGAAAAACAGTTTGAAATGATGACCTACCCAGGCTCTAAGCACAGCCTACGCGGTAAACAAGTGCAAACACACTTACATCAAACAATTACAAACTTCTTTAATCGCCATTTTGACGTTAAATAAGCAAGTAAAGTAATAACAGACTAAAGGCTGATTGATAAATCAGCCTTTTTTTTGCATTAATAGGCGTTAAGCCTAGATTAAACTCTTTTTTTAGCTACGCTTATTCTATGCGCTAAAGCGCACACTTTTTGAGGATAAATGTATGCCTAATCTACGAAGTTTTAGTATATCCCAGCGTTTTTCACTGTTAATAGCCATCGTTGTATTTGGACTAATAATACTTAGTATATCGAGCCTAACTCATCAATATAGTTCGCTAAAAGACGAGCAATACATAAAAACACAAAATGTAGTAGAAACGGCGTACAGTATAATCGAGCACTATTATGCGCTTGAACAAGATAACACTCTCACTCAACAACAAGCTCAATCACAAGCACTTAATGCAATAAAAGCACTGCGCTACGACAAAACCAATTACTTTTGGATTAACAATTACCAGCCAACAATGGTTATGCACCCTATAAAACCTGCGCTTGATGGAAAAGATTTAACTAATAACAAGGACCCTGACGGCAAAGCATTGTTTGTTGATATGGTAAATATAGTTAAACGCTCTGGCGAGGGATTTATCCCTTATAAATGGCCAAAACCAGGTAAAGATAAACCGGTTGAAAAAATCGCATTTGTTAAAGGTTTTAATCAATGGCAGTGGATTATTGGCTCGGGTGTTTACCTTGATTCAATTGACGAAGCATTTAGCGAGCAACGTAACCTTATAGTCATCAGTGCAATAATTATGATTATTGCTGTTATTTTACTTAGTTACTTTATAGGTAAGAGTATTTTAATACCAACTCGCTTAGCGGCCGATATGATGAAAGATATTTCACAAGGCGAAGGCGATTTAACTCGTAAATTAAATGAATCCGGTAATGATGAAATATCTGAACTATCACGTTCATTTAATTTATTTGCTCTAAAAATGCGCGAGTCACTTGTTCATGTAGCACAAAGTGCAAACGATGTAAGCGAACATGCGCATACAGTTGACGACTCAAGTAGAACAAGCCACTCATTTATTGAGCTTCAAAACGATAGTTCAACCCAAGTTGCAGCTGCCATGGAGCAAATGACTCACCAAATACACGATGTGAGCCGTAACGCTGAAGCCGCAGAGCAAGCAGCTAAGGATGCAGCACAAAATGCATCAACGGGTAAAAATGTGGTTGCGCAAACAATTACAGCAATAGAAACACTCTCAAGCAACATTGAAACAGTCAGCCGTGTAACAGAAGATTTAGCCAACGAGAGCCATAATATAGGCTCTGTGCTTGATGTAATAAGAAGCATATCAGAACAGACAAACTTACTGGCATTAAACGCTGCCATTGAAGCTGCTCGCGCAGGAGAGCATGGTCGAGGATTTGCTGTTGTTGCAGATGAAGTAAGAACACTGGCCAGTCGTACAGGGCAAAGTACTGACGAAATTCAAACCATGATCACTAAACTACAAGAAGGTGCAAAAGCAGCAGTAGAAGCAGTTAAATCAAGCCAAGCACTTTCAGTTTCTACCGTAGAGCAGGCGTCATCAGCCAATACTTCACTTAATGAAATAGAACGACTTGTTTCAATTATTACCGAAATGAACAGCCAAATAGCACGTGCCACAGAGCAACAAACGCAAGCTGCCGACGAGGTTAATTTGCGTATTAATGAGCTATCTCAATCAACTGAGCAATCATTAAATAATACTAAGCAGCTTACCGATGCCAGTGATAACCTCAAACAAAGTAGCGAAGGTCTTTCGAGCGTAGTTAATCGTTTTAAATTAGATTAATCGATAGCGTTCTCATAAAATGTAAAAGCCCTGAATTAACAGGGCTTTTTTATTACATGTAAGTTTTTAGCTTACAAACAATAACGTGCAAACAAGCTCGTTACTGATGCAGCTGTTGGCTTACCATGCTGCCAATCACCGCCTTCAACACCGCTACCTGCTATATCCATATGAACATAAGGTAGAGGCTGTGCAGAGTCGTTACCGTGCTTATCAAGCCCACCAACAATAGCCATAAACGCCATAGGGAACTGATGTCCACGAGTAGTAACGGCAGATGCTGCGTTATTGCTAGATAAAACATCGTCAGCTAGCGTACGTGGTTTAATAAAGTCGTAGTCTTCACGGCGTGAACGCGATACTTCAGCGCCATCGGCCCACAAATCTCCAAGGTCAGCTATTTGACGTGAAACACCAGCACTACGAGCTGGACCATTTTCAACATACGCACCGTAAGGACCCATTGCGCGAGCTGCATGACCCGTTAATGTAGCTACAGTAAATAACGTTGGATTAACCTCACCTTTAGCTAAATCTTTCATTTCGCTAAGCAGGTCGCCCATTGCTAAACGCCCTTCTGCATCGGTATTACCAATACGTACACGAACACCTTCACGGCTAGTAATAATTTCATCTGGCACAAAACAATCTGAGCCAATAGAGTTACGAACAACAGCTAAGTACGAGACCACTTTAACGCCTTTAGGCTGATAATCAGCAACGGCTTTCATAAAGCCCGCAACAGAAGCTGCGCCGCCTTTATCACGGCTCATGCCTGCCATATGGCCGCCTACTTTTAAATCTGCACCGCCTGTATCGTATACAAGGCCCTTACCTACAAACATAAGTGTGCGAGTAATTTCGCCCTCTGGTATATATTCAAGCTTAACAACACGGGGGTGATGGCGCTCAACTGCATACGATGCGCGAGCAACTGTACTTAGCATTGGGTAGTTTTTATCAATAGCTGCAATATCATCAATTACGTCAACTGCAATGTTTGAGTCTTTAAACAATTCAACACAGTAATCAGCAAAACGTGGGGGAGCCATACGCTCAGGTTCAGTGCCACACAGGTCACGCGCTGCATATTGGCCTGCTGCAATTGCATTAACAGCTTTAATAGTTTGCTCGCTTGCGCCAACTAAACCAATCTGTGTAATAGGTTCAATGCTTTCACCGTGATATTCACGCGCTTCTAATGGCTGCCATAAGGCTTGGCAAGCGCCTAAATAAGCAACTTCTAAAGCATGCTGATAACGGCTATCGCCATTTAAATTTGTTAAAAATAATGCAGGGTTAACACTGCCCGACGCTTTTGCTTCGTTAATTGCTAATTTAGCAGCATCAAAATAACGACGCACGTCGTCGTAATCTCTATTTAACGGACCGGTTGGCGCAAGTACAACGCGCTTGTTTTCAATTACTAATAAAGTAACTTGCTTACCGATGCGAGAATCTACGTTTGCTTGAGCTAAAATAGCATCACGTAATGAGTTATTTGGTAACTGAGAAAAGTCATTACTAATAATAATAAGCGCATCATGAGATGTGCATTCAAGGCTTGCACTAACCGCTTGAGGGTATGCCATAAATAAGGTCCTGTTAGAAAACATAAGCCCCTATTATCGTCGATTTAAATATTGAAGACCAGCAAGGAGCGATGAGCTAATCACATAACCTATCAATAAATGGCAACTTGGAGTTACAGGCTTTACAGCTTAATCGAGAATACTAAGTTGGAAGTTTTGCTCTGGCTCGTTTTTAATGCCAACGCCTATGCCAAGTAATCTTACAGGCTGTTGTAGCCCACGCTGGTAGGCCTTAGTAAGTAGTTGAACAAATATTTCTGTATTTAGCTCGTGGTATACCTGATCGGCAGAGGTCACTACAAAATTTGCAAACTTCACCTTAACACTCAATTTATTAATACGGTTTCGTAACTGCTGTTTATTAAGCCTTAAAACTAATTCGTCTAACAACCTTGGCAGCTCATCTAAGCACTCTTGCAAACTTGTTTTGTTGTACTCGTAGGTATGTTCAACACTCAGCGATTTTCTTATACGATCTGTGGATACTTTACCAACATACTCACCTGCACATTTTTGATAAAGCGACACACCAAAATTACCCACATGTTGCTGCATCCAGTTAACGCCTTTTTCACGTACATCCTTGCCAGTATATAAGCCTTTTAAATTTAGCTTTTCGAGCGTTACTTTGCCCACTCCTGGAATTTTCCCAAGCGGTAATTGCGCTAAAAAGTCATCGACCTCATCAGGCAAAACGACAAATTGACCATTCGGTTTATTTTCGTCACTGGCTATTTTGGCAATAAATTTAATCGGTGCAATACCAGCTGATGCAGTGAGCCCTGTAGCATTGTAAATATCGGCTCTTATTTGCTGTGCAATAAGTGTGGCACTGCCTTTACAAGCGGTGCTGTCTGTTACATCTAGGTAGGCTTCGTCTAAAGAAAGGGGTTCAATTAAGTTTGTATAGCGGCTAAATACTTCACGTATTTGGTTTGAAGCTTCTTTATATACAGCCATGCGCCCTGGGACAATAACTAAATCGGGGCATAATTGTTTAGCATGATAGTTCGACATAGCCGATCGCACGCCATACTCTCTAGCTATATAGTTAGCGGTTGAGAGCACGCCTCGTCGGCTATTGCCTCCAATAGCAAGCGGTACACATGCAAGTTTTGGATTATCTCGCATTTCTACTGCTGCATAAAAGCAATCCATGTCTATGTGAATAAACTTCTTCATCACCACAACAATAACTGGTTATTTATACAGTCATTATTATAGAATCAAATGTGATAAGCAAGCCTAGGGCCTGTTTATCTTTCGAGGTTAAATTTGCAGCAGTATGTTTGGTATTTAGGCAAGGCAGAGCCTATGTAGTGTGGTTATTCCCCATAAATAGGCGATAACGTAGCACAAATGCCAAACATACGCTGCCCGAAGGGTTCTGCCTAGGGGCAATTTACTCTTTGTTGCTCAGTTTTTACTTAGCCCACTAGGTCACAAACCTAGCGCCGCGATTAAATAGCCCCTAGATTGAACAAATTTTAATCCTGAAAGGTCAACAGGCCCTAGTTAACGATTAAAAAAAGTGTTTATTGTCCTCCGTTCTCTTATAACCACGTAGCCAATACATAACCTCAAATAAAAATCCTGCCAACATTAAAATGATAGCGCCAGATTCATTCCCCATCGCGTAACAGGTAAAAGAGGCTATAAAAACCAAACAAGCTAAGGACCAATTAATTATATTCTGCATATTATTACCTTTGTGTGTGTTTTTGTGTGTCTGTGTAATTTAACTGTAGACCTAAAATTAAACAGGTACAATCATCTTATAAAAAAAACATGCCATTAATTACCTTGAGCTCGTAACACCATGTTGATAATCTAAGTACTTTAAAAATCAAGGGCCAATAAATAATGCAAACGTTTAAAGATCAGCACCCTATTCATACCGATATCACCGTAGCATGGGCTGATATGGATGCGCTACAACACGTAAATAATGTAGTGTATTTACGTTACTTTGAAATAGCCCGAATCGACTTTTTAAATAAAATAAATTTGTTCGACACAATAAGCCCAAACGGTGTGGGCCCAGTAATAAGCGAAAATAACGTTCGCTATAAACGCCCAGTAACTTTTCCCGACACACTCACTGTAGGCGTTACAATTACAGATCTTAAAACAGATCGCTTTACCATGAACTACACAGTTTACAGCCATGCACAAAAAGCAATAACGACTACGGGTGCATCTAAAGTTGTAATGTTTGATTTTACTACAGGGCAAAAAGCCCCAATCTCCGAGCCTCTTTTATCGGCTTTAATCAGCCATGCTCAAAACTAATTTAGTTAAGGAATTTTTATGCAATACAACCCACTAGGTAGCAGTGGCGTAAACGTATCTCGAGTGTGCCTAGGGAGTATGACTTGGGGTAAACAAAATACTCAAAGCGACGCTGATGAACAAATAGCCTACGCGCTAGAGCAAGGCGTAAACTTTATTGATACAGCCGAAATGTATGCTGTACCTCCTTCGCCAGAGACCTATGGTAAAACCGAGGAAATTATTGGCAATTGGCTATCGCGTAATCAGCAAAAGCGCAGCGATGTGGTACTAGCTACAAAAATTGCAGGCAATGGATTATCGTGGGTACGTGATGGCGGCAATATTACTCGCCAAACAGTAATAGAAGCCGTGGATGATTCACTTAAGCGACTTCAAACAGACTACATTGATTTATATCAACTACATTGGCCAAACCGCTCTACCCCTCACTTTGGCAGACAATGGCCCGGCACTCTTAAATTTACCGACGTAAATACACAAGAGCAGCAAGCTAGTATGCTTGATATTCTAGAAGGCCTTAATGAATGTGTTAAAGCAGGTAAAATTAAGTACTGCGGTTTATCTGACGATACGCCATGGGGTATAAGCCAGTTTTTAAGTTTGGCCAAAGAGCATAACTTACCGCGTATGGTATCTATTCAAAATGAGTTTAGCTTAGCGCACGCTAAAGACTGGCCGTATTTAATAGAACAATGTGTACACGAAGATATTGCCTACTTACCGTGGTCGCCTTTAGCAGCCGGTTTATTAACGGGTAAATATCTAAATGGAGCTCGCCCAGAAGGCTCTCGTTGGACCTTCATGCAGCGTAACGGTATTTTTAGAGATACACTCAATGCAGAGCAAGCAACTAAGCAGTATGTTGAGCTGGCTCATGCAAACAATATTACTCCAGCACAACTAGCCTTAGCATGGTGTAACCAAGTAGATGGCGTAACTTCTTCAATTATTGGGGCAACATCTATAGCTCAATTAAAGGAAGATATAGACGCATTTAGCATAACGCTAAACGACGAAATTCTTAGTGAGATTAACACCATATTTAGAAACCATCCGATGCCTTATTAAGCATGTATGAGTTAAAAGCAGCCTTGAATGAGGTTGCTTTTTAACTAAAATATTTGACCCTACTACAACCAACACTATACTTTTATTAAGTTTTCTTAATTCAACGAACACTTATCAATGCTGAAAAACGGATACTATGCATTTTGCTTATTAATTGTATTCAACGCGCACGCCGTTGAGCAAAAAGTACAACCTCTAGAAGAGATTATTTGGCTGCAAAGTTACACGCCCCCTTTTCATATAGCTAAAAGTGAAAGCGCACCACAAGGCGGTATTTGCGACAACCTAACCGAGCAACTCATCAGAACCATAACTGATGTAAAACATACTCGCTTAATTGTTCCTCAGCAGCGTATAAATAAATATTTAAATGAAGGGAAAAATGTATGTTTTCCGTGTGTTATTTATAAAAAAAATAATAACCAACAACTTAACTACTCAAATCCAACAACGGTATATCCCCCATTTTCAATTATCACGACTAAAGATCTAAAGCCGCAATTAGAAGAAAAGCACGGCTCGCCTATTCACCTTATTAATTTATTAACCGACCCGCAATATGTATACGGGCAAGCGGCTGCACGTAAATTTACAACTAAAATTAATACAATTATTGAAAATACAAAACGAGATAAAGAGTCTTCGTTAAGTTGGAGTAGCGAAAATGAAAGTCAGGCTGTTATAGCACGCTTGAGTCACGGCTTTTTAGACTACTCAATTGATTACCCGTTTATGGCTGATTACTTTAATAAACAAGGGGAGTATACGAATATAGAAAGTGTGCCAATTGCAGAAAATGACATTCAATTTATAAGAGGAGCAATAGGCTGTGCGGCTAAAGCACCTAATAATTTTGCAGAGCAAGCCCTTAAAAAAATTAACCGCGCATTAAAAAATAATGTACTTCAATCGCCTGAGTATCAACAAAGTCAGCATAATTGGCTTAAAACCACCTTTACTGACTTTGATAAACACTACCAACAGCAAGTCATTAATTTTTACTTACTTGCCACTGATGCTCAAGCAAACACTGATCATTAGCATAAAGCGCCACTGCAAAAATACTTTTAGCTGTTACCTCACCTACGCCCGACGGTGTACCTGTCATTATTACATCACCGTCTTCTAAGCTCATAAATTCACTAATTTCTTGTAAAATTGAGTCAGGGTTGTGCAGCATAAAATGAGTATCACCTCGCTGAATCACTTCATTATTAATTTTAAGTTCAAAGGTAAAGTGCTTCATTGCATCAGTTAGCGCTACAAAATCAGTTAAAATTACAGAGCCGTCGAACGCTTTAGCACGCTCCCATGGAAGCCCTTTATTTTTTAATTTACTTTGCACAGTACGCTTAGTTAAATCAAGGCCGAGTCCAACACCTGCAAATTTTTTATCTTTAACTACAAAGCATAGCTCGGTTTCATAATGCAGCGTATCGCCGTTGTGAGCTGCAAATAACGTATTAGTAATTGCGCTATTTGGCTTATTAAATAAAACCATTTGATCTGGCGTTTCGTTATTTAGCTCTGCAATGTGTGCGGTATAATTACGACCAACACACACTACTTTTGATGGTGTTAATTCTTCAGATACTAACTTTATTGAATGCATATAAATAATGTCTCAGTTATTGGACCTGTTGACCTTTCAGGATTAAAATTTGTTCAATCTAGGGGCTATTTAATCGCGGCGCGAGGTTTGTAACCTAGTGGGCTGGATAACTGATCCTGCGTTATTCTACTGACTTACATCCCTGTACGAATAAGTAAAAACCGAGCAACAAAGAGTAAATAGCCCCTGGGCAGAACCCTTCGGGCAGCGCATATTTGGCATTTGTGCTACGTTATCGCCTATTTATGGGGAATAACCACACTACATAGACTCAGCCTTGCCTAAATACCAAATAAACTGCTGCAAATTTAACCTCGAAAGATAAACAGGCCCTAGCTAATAAGCGTTTCAAGTAAGCTCAAATTAATAGGTTTAAGTAAAACTCGGTCAATATTTAAATCTTTTATTTCTCTTGGATCTGGCTCTGCGCCACTTACAATCACTAAACGTAATTCAGGATATCGTTCATTAATTTGCTGGCCTAAATCAACGCCACGACCATCAGGTAAATGCATATCTAACAATACCTTATTAAATTGCTGATCGTGATTAAGTATTTGCAAACATTGTGCGCAGCTAGACGCAATGACGGTTTCAACGCCTAAACTTTCTAAAAGTAGCTGCGTAATTTGCGCTGCATCATGATCGTCTTCCACAAGTAAAAAGCGCTGCTTTTTCTCGGTTAAGCCATTACTACAATTTATATCTTTAGCTTGCGGTGCATGCTCTGGCGCTACCAAGTAATCTTGCAAACATTGATATAAAGCCGCGCTATCAACAGGCTTTGGTATTACATCGTTAAAACCAAGTGCAGCAAGCTCCTCATGTATGCCTTTCATAGTAGCTGCAGTGAGCGCAATTATTGGGCCTTTGTAGCCCATTTTTCTAAGCTCTATGGTAGCTTCCTTGCCGCCCATTACAGGCATATGAATATCAATAAAAATAATATCGTAAGGCGCTTTATACGCATCTGCTATGCGTACTTTTTCAAGTGCTTGCTGGCCATGTTCGGCATAATCTACGCGCGCACCACAGGTACTGATCATATGACCAACTAGCATGCGTAAATCACGTAAATCATCAACCACTAACACTCGCCCATGCACTTTGCATGGAGCCGATTTACTTTGTAATTGTGGGGCACTACTAAAATTAAGTACTTGTCGTTCTACTTCGCTAATATCACCTGGATATACCGAAATCGTAAATGTAGAACCTTTGCCTATTTCAGAGTGCAAACTAATATCACCGTGCATACGCGCTAACAATTCAGCACATATTGCCAAACCTAAGCCTGCGCCACCTACAGAGCGTGATTCTACATCGGCTATTTGTTCAAATGGCTTAAATATGAGTTCTTGTTTTTCAGGGGCAATGCCCATACCTGAATCTTTAATGCTAAAAAATAGCATTTCGCGATCATCAACCCATTGCATCCACGCATTAACAACAATTTCGCCTTTATCGGTAAATTTAACCGCATTGTTTATTAGATTTATTAAAATTTGACGAACTCTTGTTGCATCCAGTCGTGCAACCAAAGGTAATGGCTGATGTGATTCAAAGCGCAGCGTAAGGCCCTTATCAAGAACCGATACGCGCATTAGCGTGTATACATCGGCAAGCATGCTATCAAGGTTAACTTCGCTTAGGGTCAGTTCCAGTTTATCGGCTGCTATTTTAGATAAGTCGAGCACGTCGTTTAACAAGCTCAATAAGTGTTTACCGTTTCGATAAATAACACCCAATTCATTTTCAGCTTGCTGACTAAAATCGCTCTGCATTAACAGTTCGGTGTAGCCTAAAATAGACGATAGAGGAGTACGTAACTCATGGCTCAAATGAGCTAAAAATCGATCTTTTGAACGGTTTTCGGCTTCAGCTTTTAAGCGCTCTACTCTCTCGCCTTCAACATCTTTACGTGCCAAAGCATAACGAATAGCTCGCGCAAAGCGGCTCGAACTCATTTCTGTTTTAATTAAGTAATCTACTGCACCGGCATCAAGCGCCGCCGAGTCTAACTCGTCGTTTGACTGCCCGGTAAGCATAATAATCGGTCCGCTAAAGCCATTGGCAATTGCTTCTTTTAATACATCTAAACCATTCGATGCACCTAAGCGGTAATCAAGCAGGCAAATGTCGTGCTCATTTTTACTAAGCGTTGCAATTGCCTGCTCTGGAGAGCTTATCCATTGAATGTTAAACGTGTGTGAATCCAATTGGTCCAGATAGTCGCAGGTGAGTATGTAATCATCTTCATCGTCTTCTACAAGCAGCAACTGAGTCACTTTATCTAACATACAATCTCCATTAATCGTTAAATGTTGTCGGTAGCTCTACAAATTCTACCCAGTATTTTCCTAGCGTTTTCATCAAATCAACCAAACCATCAAACGTTACTGGTTTTGTAATGTAAGATGCAGCACCTAAGTTATACCCTTTAACCATGTCTTCTTCTTGTTTAGACGTAGTTAATATAACAACCGGAATTCCCTTTAAGTTAGGGTTTCCTTTTATAGCTTCAAGCGCTTCACGGCCATCCATTCTAGGCATATTTAAATCAAGTAATATAAGTCCAGGACGCGGCGAAACTGCTTTGTCTTCAAACTTACCTTTACGCTCTAAATACTCAAGCAACTCAACGCCATCTTCAACAAAGTGAAGCTCGTTAAGTACACGACTTTCAGCAAGGGCATCTTGTGTTAACAAACGATCATCTTCATCGTCGTCTGCCATTAAAATAGTAATCGGTTTTACTTTTGAATAGGGCATTTAAGCCTCTCCTTGCAATGTGAAAAGCTCAGCTTCCACAGGTAGTTTTATAATAAAGGTTGCACCTTCACCGTCTTTACTTTGGGCTGTAATTGTTCCGCCGTGGCGCTCCACAATACGCCTACATACAGAAAGGCCAATACCCGTGCCTTTATATTGTGAGCGTCCATGCAAGCGCTGAAACGGTACAAATATTTTATCGGCATAGTCTTGTGAAAAACCAATACCGTTATCTTCTATGGTAATAACTTGAAAACTTAAATGAGTATTATGATCAGAGCTGAAAATATCTTCATCTTGATAACTAATTTTTATGTGTGGGTTTACGTCGGGACGCCTAAATTTAACAGCGTTCGACAACAAGTTTAAAAACAGCTGCTGCATTTGGCTTTTATCGGCCTGAATAACTGGTAAATCATCTACATCAATTTGTGCTTCAGACTCTTTTATCGCAATCTCTAAATCACTTAATATATCAGCTACAACTTCATTTAAATTCGTGTCATCAAAATCTTTACCACGCGTTGTAATTCGCGAAAACTCTAATAAGTCGTTAATCAAGTTAGACATACGCTGCGCTGCATTTTTCATGCGCCCAATGTAATCCATCCCCTTTTCACCCAATTCATCTTTAAACATGGTTTCAAGACGGTCGCTAAAGGCTTGGATTTTTCTAAGAGGTTCTTGTAAATCATGGCTTGCTACAAAAGCAAACTCTTCAAGCTCTCGGTTACTACGGCTCAATTCATCTGAATATAATGTTAGCTCTTGTGTCCGCTCAGAAACCTTCATTGCTAATGTTTCGTTTTGTTTTTCAAGCTCAAAACGATATTGTGCTGCATTTCTTAAATTAAGGCGCGTCATAATAAACATACCAATAATCAGTAACGCACTCGTTATTGCTGTTATAGCGAAAGTAATTTTAGCTTCATTTTTAATCTGTGCTAATTTAGAAAAATGGCTTACTTTAAAGAGTAATTCACGGTCTTGAATTTCATTAACATACTCTCTAATTTGCTTATAAAGCTTTCTTCCTTTATGCGTATTTAATACATACAACGCACGTCTTTCTTTGTCATCTAGCGCAAGGTTTACAGTTTGTTTTAATTCTTTAATTTTACTATCTACAAGAACTAACAACTGGGCTATACGCTCAGCTTGACCGTCAATCTCAGAGTGAAGCGACTTGACATGATCTGTTTGCGCTTCAATTTGGCCTACAGCATCGTAGTACGGCGTTAAATAGTCAGCCTCTTCTGTCAATAAATAACCACGCTGCCCAGACTCAGCCTGCACTATGGATAGATGCAGCTTCTCAATTGCAGTGGTTAGCATGCTAGTGTTGTCTAAACTTTTTTGGGTTTGTGTTAAGCCTTGAATCGTATTCAATGCTAAAAATGCGTTGCCCACAATAATACCTAGCACAACCACCATAAATGTTGCCCAAGTGATATTCGCTTTACCTTGCTGTTTTTTCTTGCTCATTTAGCTTCCCGAATTAAAGTTTATACAACACTTAATATTTATTGAGAGTCTGATATTTTTTGCAAACTTTCGCTGCACTGTTGGCAATTATTAATAATTTTATCAAGTGCATCTAACGCTTTTTCTTTTGGCATATCGTTTTCAAGTACCAATTTAATCAGCTCAGCATTCATCGAAATACGATTTAGCGGCCCTCTTGCATCGTGTACTAATTTATTGAGTTGCTCTGTTTGGTTATCGGATGTCATGCCCTTCCTCAAATCTATTTATATTCGCCAATACCGCCATATGCATTAAGGCGGTTATAAAGTGTTTTAGTACTAATACCAAGCATTTGTGCAGCAAGCGTTTTATTACCTTGCACCTTATCAAGCGTTGCATGAATAAGTTCTTTTTCAACTTCTTCAATTGTTTGCCCTGCTGATACAGGCTTTTCGGCAGCTTGATTATTAACGCGCGAAAAGGGTGACTCTAAGTTATCAGGTAAAATAATGTCGCTGGTTTGTGGGTCGCTCATAATAAATGCACGGTGTATAGCATGGCGGAGCTCTCGCACATTACCCGGCCATTCATAGCTTTGCAGCTCTTTGAGCTGTGCGGCAGTCCAACTAAAGGCAGTGCCGTTTTCGTCATTAAGTTGATCTAAAAAGGCTTTCGCTAATAAAGGTACATCTTCTTTTCTATCGCGAAGTGGCGGTATATCAATAGGAAAAACAGCCAACCTAAAGTAAATATCTTCACGAATAACATTATTTTGTGCCAAATCGGTAAGCGAGCGGTTAGTAGCTGAAATAACACGGCAATTGGTTGGTATTTCTCTGTTACCACCTACGCGTGTTACCTTTTTAGTTTCAAGCACTCGCAGTAAATTTGGCTGCATATCAATTGGCATTTCAGTTACTTCATCTAAAAACAAAGTACCGTTATTTGATTGCTCAAATACACCTTCTTTACGTGCAATTGCGCCTGTAAATGCGCCTTTTTCGTGGCCAAATAACTCACTACCAATTAACTCTTTTGAAAGTGCGCCACAGTTGCTAGCAACTAATGGCCCTTCGCACTGGCTTGCGTTATGAATAGCTTGAGCCACTACTTCTTTACCTGCACCACTTTCACCCATAAGCATCACGTTAGCATTTGTTTTAGCTACGCGTTCAATCATGTTGTAAAGCTTTTGCATTGGCTCAGATTCACCAATTAAACCGCCAAAGTGGCGTACAATACCGCTCGACTTTGCTTTTTTAACTGCTTTTTTAGGGCCATTTAAAACGAGTTCTAAATCTTCGCGTTGTAATGGCTTTAATAAATGCCCTACATTTGGCTCACACATATCAGCTAAAATACCTTTAACTGAAGGATGGCCCGAAATAAGTGTAATTTTTGGAGATTGCCCAATCGTTTTTAAGTGATCAAGTAAGTGCAAACCGCTACCATCAGGCAGCATAAAATCAAGCAGCACATGATCAAAGGCGTTATTTTCAAACCATTGATGTGCTTCTTTTAAACTGGTAGCTGTGCTTATATTGTGGCCGAGGAATTCGACTATGTGGCATACAACGTCACTAAACTCGACGTCATCGTCTACTAAAAGTATGTCTAACATGATAAATCCCTATGCTTTTTTTCTTATTCTACGCATCCTTGATATTAATTTAAAGGTGCGCCCAGAATCTAATTTTTAAAATAAACTTAAGCGATTAAATGCTATTAATGTTACCAACCTAATATTTACGTATGCTGAAAAAAATCGATCACAAATTATGATTAATAATTAAAATCGTTTCTATTTATAGAATGGTAGCAACTATTATTATTAAAAACCTAAAAAAGGAGACGAAATGCAGCAATTAAAAACCTTAATACATTCAGGTATTAATATTGACCAAGGTACTCAATTTACACGCTTAACAGCTCGCGCCATTGTAATTAAAAATAATAAAATACTTTTAATGTATACAAACCGTTATGAAGACTACAGCCTACCCGGCGGTGGAGTAGATGACGGCGAAAGTATTGAGCAAGGCTTAATTCGCGAACTAAGCGAGGAAACCGGTGCACAACAAATAAGTGTAGTTGAAGCTTTTGGACTCTATGAAGAGTATCGCCCTTGGTATAAAGACGATTTTGATATTATTCATATTAAATCGTATTGCTTTGTATGTAGTATTGCAGACGAGTTTGGCAAAGCGCAGTTAGAGCATTACGAGCAGCAAAATGGCATGACAGCTAAATGGGTTGATATTAACGACGCAATTGCACATAACGAGCGCACCATTGCTAACAGTGAAAAACAAGGGCTTTCTATTTTACGAGAAACTTACTTATTAAAGCGCATTGCAAAGGAGCTAATATAAAGCTCTGTGTTTGCCCCAGAGGGTGTTGTAAATTTTGCAACGCCCAGAATATTTTACTGCCTCGAGCACCTCAATTTTTATATTTAAAAAATACCCCCTTCAGCAAAAATCTAAATTTAACTAATAAAATCAGATGGATAAAAACAAAAGCAACTTTTTTTTAAAAACTGGCTCTAGCCTTGCACCTTTTAAATAACTAAATTTGTAAGGAGATAGAAATGAGTAACACAGTTAAAACGATTAATCCCGCAACTGAGCAAACCATTGAAACCTATACACTACTTTCTCAAAAGGAAGCAGAACAGGTAATCGAAAAATCTCACGAAACATATTTAAAATGGCGATTAACGTCATTCACTGAACGTGCAAAATACCTTAATAAGTTAGCCTCACTCTTTGAAGATCAAAAAGAAGCTATTGCAAAACTCATGACCGAAGAAATGGGTAAAGTTTATGAGCAAGGCTTTCAAGAAGTTGAACTATGTGCAGGAATTTGTCGTTATACAGCCGAACAAGGCCCACAAGTACTTGCTGACGAAGAACGTGATATGGACGGCGGCCGCGCAATTATCAGCTACCAACCAACAGGTGTACTATTAGGTATTCAACCGTGGAACTTTCCGCTTTATCAGGTAATTCGCTACAGTGCTGCTAACATCATGGCGGGTAACACAACCGTATTAAAACATGCTGGTAATGTATTTGGCATGGCTGAAAAAATAGAAGAGCTATTTAAACAAGCTGGTTTCCCAGAGTATTGCTTTAACAATCTACTTATCGACGGCAAAACAGCCAGTTCTTTAATTTCGCACAAAGCAATTAGCGGCGTAACCTTTACCGGTAGTGATGCGACAGGTAAAAAAGTAGCAGAAGAAGCAGGTAAACACGTTAAGAAAACAGTGTTAGAGCTTGGTAGTAACGACGCTTACTTAGTACTTGATGACGCAGACCTAGAGCTTGCAGTTAAAACCTGTGTAACCGGGCGCATGATCAATAACGGTGAAACGTGTGTTTCAGCTAAACGCTTTGTGGTTGTAGAGCCACTTTACGATGACTTTAAAGCGCAAATTAAAGAGCAATTTGAAGCCATGAAAATGGGCGACCCAATGGCTGACGATACAGACTTAGGCCCAATGGCTCGTGAAGATTTACGCGACGGCATTCACGACCAAGTCATGGAATCAGTTAAAGCAGGTGCAAACATAGTAACGGGCGGCGAAATCCCTTCGCAAACGGGCTATTACTACCCACCTACTCTACTAGATAACTTAGCCCCTGGTATGCCAGCCTATGACGACGAATTATTTGGCCCAGTAGCTTCGCTTATTAAAGCCAAAGACAACGACGATGCAATGCGAATCGCTAACGACTCTCGCTACGGTTTAGGCGGCGGTATTTTCTCTAAAGATGAGAAAAAAGCCATTGAGCTTGCTAAAAAGTACTTTGACACCGGCATGATCAATATTAACGGCTACGGTTTAGCACAACCTAACCTACCGTTTGGTGGTGTTAAAGAAAGTGGCTACGGCCGAGAGCACGGCGGCTTTGGTATGCGCGAATTTGTGAATATCAAATGTATTATGATCAATAGCTAATTTAGCTTTAAATACTAATACATTAAAAAACCTAAAAGTGGGTAACCGCTTTTAGGTTTTTTTTAACTTTAAATGAGCAGTTTGCTTTTTAATCATTATCAACATAAAAGAATAATATAATAAATTCAGAGGCACTAATTGCAGCTAGCTGCATTATCAGCAAAAACATAATACCAATCCCAGCTTGAGGGTCAGGTTCAATACCAAAGACAAGTACTGCCGCTAAAGTAATAGTAAGTAATGCAGCTATAATTCTAATAAAAATGAGCCATTTATTTTTATAGTTTTTAGCGTTAGCTAAAAAATATAGAAGCAAATAAGGCAACAGCATAAACGCAAAGCCAATTTCAGTTGGCATCCAGTACTTAATAGCAACAGCAACTAAAGATAAAACAGCAAGCGCCTTAACTGGGTAGTATATTTTTTTATAATTCACATGCTTTCCTTTGCACGCAGTGCTTTATTAGCACCAAATAAAATATTGCCGAACAATATAAAAACTTTAACTATGCAATGCAATGCAATCTATTTCACTAGACTTAACCTGACAGGCAACAATGAGCGATAACCGGTCGTTCGGGTGAGTCGCCATTAACTTAGTAATAATAAATGGAAACTTTCCCCTTTTTACATATTTATATAAGCTACAGTAAGCATAATATTTATAGCTGGCAATAACTTATAGTATTTGCTATTAATATAAGTTCACAAAATAAGGATGTCTTCGCGCTAAAATAGGGAGGTGTCCTCTGATAAAGTTGTTATACATTTAGAAGGAGGTGTAGTGATCCGTGCTCTTAAAATTTTAATTTTTGGACTATTTAGTGGACCAATTCTAGCCGAATTAATCGGTTTCATATCCCCTTTTGTCATGTTACGAAATGAAGAATTAGGTTATCAATTCCAAGATTCAGCTTATTACATCGGAGCATTTTCAAGTGTGTTTTTTTCAGTAGCATTGCTGTTCGCTGCTTTTAACACGTCAAAGATTTCCTATAAAATTGGGAGCTCTGTTATAGCTTTACTTTACATAATTTCCTCGTGTTATGTTTTTCTCGACAGTGAGAGCCGAATGGAAACGATAATCTATGGCTTAAATTATTTGTGCAGTGTGGCTAGTTTAACTTTAGGGGCCTTTATCGCCTTACACTGTTTTAAAAACACAACTCACTCTGTATATAAACATGCATAACAACTCAGTAAACTCGCTCACTACGTTCGCTGGGACGCATACACGCAGGGCGGCTTCGCTATTATGCTTATGTGCCTGCGCCCGTTATTGAAAAGTTATACGCTAGGAGTTTAAATGGAACTTAACCAGGTTACTTTACCAGTAAAAGATATGGATGTTACTGTTAACTTTTATCTAAAACTCGGCTTCACTCAAATTGTCGATACGCCCCATTACACAAGGTTTTCTTGCCCAGATGGGAATTCTACTTTTTCCTTATCACTCGAATCCAGTGAATTTGAAAACAGTTCTGTGATTTACTTCGAGCATGAAAAACTTGATGAACTGTGTGCTGAGTTGACCAAAAAAGGTTTTCAGTTTGAACAACAGCCGACAGAGCAACGGTACTTGTGGAAAGAAGCAATACTTAAAGATCCGTCTGGTAATAAAATCAAACTTTACTGGGCAGGTGAAAACCGCTTAAATCCTCCTTGGAAAGTTGAGAAACGCGTATAACAAGTGACTTAGGTTATGAGCATCCGCTCATGGCACTTTCTAGCCACTCGACAACATAAACGTGGTAGTCGTGTTGTTGCTAGCCAATTCATTATTTTTGTCGGATGGCGTGGCTTCGACACTTATCCGACCTGCACTGCCTAATAGCTATAACTTTTCCTCAAACCTCGGCACTTTTCGCTTATCTGCCTTATTCATAGCAAGCTCTTGAATTTCTTCTTGCTTAAGCTCATCGGGTTTATCTTCTAGTGACTCCTGATTAGCGTTTTCGTAAGAAAGCTCAGTAAGGAGTGCAAAGTGATCAGAGCCATACTTAGCTAAGCGCTTAATACGCTTTACTTTAAAGCCTTCGCTGTGAAATAAGTGATCGAGCGGCCAACGCATAAAAAAGTAGCTTGCATGAAAGGTGTTATAAAAACCACGGCCTTTTCGAGGGTCTAAAAAGCCACTTATTTGCATAAACAAACGGGTGCTACGCGACCATGCTACGTCGTTTAAATCACCGGCAACTATGGTAGGTCGTGTTGGGTTTTTAAGTGCTTTAGCCACCATTATTAGCTCTGAGTCGCGCGGACGTGATGAGTCTTCCTCAGTCGGGCTTGGTGGTGCGGGGTGAATAAAGTGCCCTTGCATTTGCAGGCCTTCATCGTTTTCAAACAAAATATGAATTGAGGGAATATCTTCTTCTATTAGCTCACATATTTGTGCATCGAGTATTTTAAACTTGCTGTATAAGTGCATGCCATAACGATTATCTTTAGGGCATTCTATGTAATACGGGTAATTTTTTTTAATGACTGATAATTTATTTTCCCACCAGCTATCGCTCTCAAGCGTAATAAGTAGGTCGGGTTGGTGCTCATCTACAAGGCTAATTAGCTGCTCGCTTTTATGGTTCGACATCAGTACATTTGCCGACATAATTCGTACGCTGTGGTCTATATGCTTTGGTGCGCTTTGCACTTCTTTTTTAGCAAGCCACGTATACGGGTAAATCCATTTACCTTGTAAAATCATTATAAGTAATGAGGTTAAGGCTATAAACACGTAGCCTATTGCGCTACTTTGCCATAATAAAAACAGCGATGTAACGGCTACAAAACTGGCAATATAAAATACTTGCAAGCGCACAAAGTCGCAGCTACGCACTAAGTAATGCTGGCTGTACGACATAGGCAACAAGGTAACCAGTAAAAAAAATCCAATAATTATAGCCAGCGCAATAAGCATTTTAATATCCTTATAAAGTTAATTTAGCGACTTAAAATTGAAAGTATTTCTCGGGTGTCGTGCACCATATGGATAACTGTACGGTCTATTTCTATACTCACTGTACCATTATCTCTAGAGCGTTCAATCACTCTACCTCGTTTATATAAATCACGATCTAAATAGTCGCCTCTGTGGTAGCTTTTACTTAGCCCTGGTGGCGTCCAACCTGCGCGAATTAACTGCTTAGCCTCTTGGTAGTCATTGTCGTTGTGTTTATGTGAATGATGCTTATTATGGCCGTGTTTATGACCATGCTTATCTTTATGCGGTTTTGCGTCTGCGCTTATTGAACATAAAGCCAATGCTATTAGTGCTGTGTATGTTAGTGCTCTCATAAATAATCTCTAGCGTAATTTATAGCTAAAGGTTAACAAACACGGCTGAACATCATATGAAACAACTTACACTTATTTAACGTTGTTTATATTGTGTTTTACAGTGGCTTCGCATAATAGCGGGATCGCGTAATTTTAAGTGTTTTGTTTTACGACCAGCATGGCGTTTACGCCACACTTTAAAACTGCCTTTTGAAATATGTTCGCGCATAAATACCACCAGCTGCGGGTATTTTAATCCGTATAACTGCTCTATTGCCTCAAAAGGGGTTCTATCTTCCCACGCCATTTCGATAATGCGTGACTGCTGCTCTGCGTTAAACATGGTATATCTCACAAAATTTAACTTATACGCTAGGTAAAAATACTTAGATCAATGCAATTAAGCTCAGTAACTGTATAATTGGCGTTCAATTTATGTATTTTAAAAGATATCGAATTTTTATTTATGCGCGCAATATTTCTGTTTTTAGCTTTAACTTTACCTTCATTATTGCTTGCAGCGCCAAGTAAGACTTTGCGCTGCGTAACAACTCACTACCCGCCTTTTACTATATTTGATGAGAAAAGCGATACGTTCACAGGTTTAGATATTGAATACTTAACCTTTATTGAGCGTAATTTGAATCTTAAGATTGACGTAATTCATCTTCCATGGGCGCGCGTTAAAAAAGAAATGGCGCTGGGCTACTACGACTGCTATTTCTCTTTGGCCAATACAGAGGAACGAGCAAAGTATTTAGATTTTACAAGCGTGCCCTTGCATACTACTAAGTATGGTTTATTTGCTTTAAACAAAGATAAACTGCTCACTGACGATTTATCAAATACCCCAATAGCAATGCTACGCGGTGTTGCTGTGCCTGAGGTTATTGCTAAAAAGTATAAACTTGATGAGAGTAATCTACTTCGCTCACTTTCAACTAAAGACACTTTTGAGCTGCTAGAAAAAAAACGCGTTGAATACGCAATAACTAACTATCAAGCAGGTTTGTGGTACTCAAAGGAATATCAAAACGTATACGCTAGGCAGTTCAATGAGTTTACGTTTCCTACTTACATTGCTTTTAAGCGTGGCGTAATAGATACAAAATTAGTTGATGAGCAAATAAAGCGCTTTAAAGCACAAACTCAATAATTAACACTGTACACGTTAAGAGATAACCAATGTTTACAAAACTACCAAAGTGGGTTGAATATGGCGCGTTTACGCTCGCATTTATAGCGGGCATAGTAAACGCTGTAGGCTTATTAGGATTTGAGCACCAGGCTATTTCGCATGTATCTGGCTCTGTTACTTTACTTGGTATTAAAGCAATAACTAATCCCAGTACTGCCTTATTGTTACTTTCAATAATTGTTAGCTTTATGTTGGGTTCGGCACTGTCGGGCTTTTTGCTCTCTGGTGGCTCATTAAAACTTGGTCGTCATTACGACACTTTGCTTTTTATTGAAGGATTGCTACTGCTTGCGAGTGCTTATTTACTCAAAAACACATTCGTTTACGGCATTGTTTTAACGTCTGCTGCGTGTGGGTTACAAAATGCGCTAGCAACTAATTACAGTGGTGCTGTTATACGTACGACACATTTAACCGGTATTTTTACTGACCTTGGTTTAATGCTAGGTAAAGCGCTTAAAGGTGAGCAATTTGATACCCGTAAAGGCGTTATGTTTTTACTCATTATTGCAGGCTTTTTACTAGGCGGTATAACCGGCTACGTTTTATTTAAGCATTACTTAGTGCTGGCTTTGGTATTTCCTGCTGTGGCTTGTTTTGTTTTATCAATTACGTATCGGATTTATAGGTTACGTACGCTTTAACGCAACAAGTTTAAATGCATATTAAAACCGCATATTATAGAGGCAATGCAATATAGATTACTTTCAAGGAATGTATGAAACCTTATTTTCTGCCGCTGATATTACCCTTTAGCCACACTGCGTTTGCCAATAATCAAAATAATGATGCAATAGAAACCATAACAACTACGGCATCACGTATTGAAGCGCTATCGACCCCAATGCCTTTATCAATAAGTACACTCAGCGAAGCGCAGCTAAATAGCATAGCGCCTACCCATATTGAAGAAGCCCTGCAACGTGTAGCAGGAGCTAATATTCAACGCGGAAATGGCCAAGAATATTTACCCGCACTTCGCTCCCCCGTACTTTCGGGCGCTGGCGCTTGTGGTGGCATATTGACTTTGGAGGATGGCATACCACTGAGAGCCGCTGGGTTTTGTAACATAAACGAGCTATTTGAGGCGCACAGCGAAATGGCGCAGCGCATTGAAGTACTAAAAGGCCCTGGCTCTGCACTTTATGGCTCAAACGCTGTGCATGGTGTTATTAATGTAATAACGCCCGACACCACACAAGGCGGTGGCTTAGTTGGTTTAGATTATGGCTCGTACGGTTATACTCGCTACAAATTACGCGCAGGGCAAGATTACGGCAACAGCGGTATCGGCATTAACGCAAGTGTTACCGACGATAGCGGTTACCGCGACGACGAAAGCGTAGAGCAACAAAAAGTAAATATTCGCCATCGCTATTCAAATAATAATTTATTACTTACCTCAGGCCTTACTTATACAAATCTTGATCAGCAAACTGCGGGATTTATTACAGGCTTTGAAAGCTATAAAAACGAAGACCTCGCGCAAAAAAACTTTGACCCTGACGCATTTAGAAAAGCACGCGCATTTAGAGCATGGAGCAATGCAACATGGCAATTAAATAACGATGATGTGCTCTCTACTACGTTATATTTTCGTGACCAAAGCATGGACTTTTTTAAGCATTTTTTACCCGGCACACCGCTTGAAAAAAACAGCCAAACAGGTTTTGGTGTGCAATCGCTTTATCAACATAATTTACAAAGTAATATAAAAATAAACCTAGGGCTTGATGGCGAATACACGCAAGCCGACTTTACTCAAAGCCAAAACGAGCCCACTCAAGGTTCTGCATTTTTAGTTGCTACAGTACCACAAGGTAAGCATTACGATTACGATGTAAACGCCACGCTTTATGCCCCTTTTGCATCGGTTGATTGGCAATTAAATAAATGGTTACTTACCGCAGGTGTGCGCTACGAGCATATGCAGTACGACTACACCAATAATATGCTAGCAGGTAGAACAAAAGACGATGGCACAGAATGCGGCTTTGGTGGCTGCCGATACAGCCGCCCTGAGAGTGGGAAAAATAGTTTTAGTAATCTATCGCCAAAGCTTGGGGTTAGTTATCAGTACAATACAAATAACACGCTTTATGCAAACTTTTCTCGCGGTTACAGAGCGCCACAAGCGGCTGAACTATACCAATTACAACGCGAGCAAACTACTGCAAATTTAAGCGCCGAAATAGCCAATAACGCAGAGCTGGGTATTAAAGGAATTTACGAAAAACTACGTTATGGCGTGTCGGTTTACGCTATGAGTAAACACAATACGATTTACCGCGATAGTGACTTTTTTACGGTAAATAATGGCAGCTCTCGCCATCGTGGTATTGAGCTTGAGCTTGACTACCAGCTCACTAAGTCGCTTGCGCTTAACTTTGCTGGCACTCACGCAAAGCATACTTACACTAACAACCAAATACTTAACGGTTTAAATATAAACGGCAACGACATAGATACCGCGCCGCGTAATATTGCTAATCTCGATTTAACATGGCAGGCATTAAACAACGCGCAATTTGCTTTGCAGTGGCACCGCGTTGGTAACTACTACACCGACCCAGAAAACTTAAATAAATACCAAGGGCATGATGTTTTAAGCCTACGCGCACAGTGGCAAGTTACTAGTAATCTTGAGCTACTTGCTCGTATTATTAACTTAACTGATGAGGCCTATGCGGAGCGCGCCGATTACACCAGTTTCACCGGTGACAGATACTTCCCGGGTAGGCCTCGTAACGCGATGCTTTCGGCAACTTACACGTGGTAGTGCTTATTTAAGGGCTAAGCTGATTTAAGTCGCTCATGTATTTCATGGGCGACTTTTTCATTACCTTTTTAAACATAGTAATAAATGCACTCACCGACTCATACCCTAATAACTCCGACACCTGCTGCACACTTTGCTTATCAGAAAGCGCTTTTAAGGCTGTAATTATATGCAATTGCGTACGCCATTTTCCAAATGTCATGCCGGTTTCTTTTTTAATTAACCGCGCTAATGTGCGCTCAGTTAATGCAAACTGCTTAGCCCATTGTGGTAGTGTTTTTCGGTTGTTTGGCTTGTTTATAAGCTGATCGCTCATGGTTTGAATTACCTCGTTTTTAGATAATACAAAATCCAGTGGTTGTACGGGCATATCAATAAGTTGATCAAATAACACCTGCGCTAAACGCGCTGTTTTACTATTTAAAGTATAGTGCTGATTATGCCCAGCCAACTCACACATTAGCTCTTTAACCAGCGGCGTAATGGCTAACGTGCAGGTATTTAACGGCATACCGTTTTTACTACTATCAATAAATAAATGACAAAGCTGCGCGTTATCAGACGCCCTATTGCTATGCACCTTTTGTGCTGGGATCCAAATTGCACTGTGCGTAGGCACCATCCACATTTTTGCCGACACTTCACACGTTACATAACCATGTAGCGCTAAAATTAATTGCCCTTTTGGATGGGTATGCAGTGGTATTTCGTGACTTGCATGGGCATGCTCTATTTTGGCTATTATGGGCTGCGCCATAGTTTCAAAATTTTTAATGTCGTCCCAACCAATTGCATCAAACATAGTTTTGTCTGTTTTTAGTTATTTAATGTCATTATCTCTAAATTATAGTTTTTGCTAAGCCTTTATACTAGCGCCCATTAAGTATTAGCTTTAATGGTCTTCCCTTTTGTTAAATAACACACCTAAATCACGCTTTGCTGGCATATTACTTGTGCTTGGCATATTACTTATTGCCGCAAATTTACGCGCCACATTCACAGGTATTGCACCTGTGCTTGAACAAATTATTAATCACTTTGGGCTTAGCGCATCGCAAGCTGGTTTTTTAACAACACTGCCACTCATTGCCTTTGCCGTTGTATCGCCAATGGCGGCAACTCTTGCTAAAAAGCAAGGGTTAGAGCGCACCTTGTTTGTGGCTTTGTTATTTATACTTGCAGGGGTTGCAGCGCGGGTAATAAATACCTCAGCCATGCTGTTTGTGGGTACCGCTATTATTGGTGTAGGTATTGCTATAGCAAACGTATTATTACCAAGCTTAATTAAGCGCGACTTTCCTGCAAAGGTTGCGTTAATGACCTCAGCCTACGTGCTTACTATGGGCGTGGTATCAGGTGGATTTTCTACTTTAGTATTTCCGCTTAGTCAGTTAAACGGATTAGGATGGCAACTTGCGCTGGGGTCATTAGCTCTTATTACTCTGGCGAGTATTATTGTATGGATGTCGCAATTAAGTAAGCACACTAAACCCGCGAGTATTGCTCAACACACTGACACGTCAAAAAGTGTATGGCGTTATTTACTAGCATGGCAAATTACCCTACTGCTGGGCTTAAACTCGTTTTTAAATTATATAATTATTACGTGGTTACCAAGCATATTAACCGAAACTGGTCACTCAGCTACCCAAGCAGGTGCTTATCATGGTGCTTTTCAAATAGCGACTGCATTACCGGGTTTAATATTAATTCCGTTACTTGCCAAATTAAAAGATCAAAGCGCGCTTAGCTTTATTTTAGCCATGTTGAGTGCACTCAGTGCATTGGGGCTGCTTTACATGCCTAGCTTTGCTTTTGTTTGGACCCTAATGCTGGGCTTTTGCTCTGGGGCATGTTTTATATTGGGGCTGTCGTTTATTAGTTTACGAACTGACGATTCGCAACAAGCAGCGTCGCTTTCAGGTATGTCGCAAAGCGTAGGTTATTTGCTCGCGGCTATTGGTCCTATGCTAGCTGGTGCATTACACACGACTACGGGAAGTTGGAGTGCGCCATTATGGCTGTGCGCTATTGCCGGAGTACTGTGTGCTTTATGTGGTTTAGGTAGTGGTAAAAACACCACTTTAGCTAAATCAGCTAACTAGCTGCTGTAACCACGAAAATAAACCAGACGAAGGTTTACTACTCGCGTGCTTTTGCTCATAGCGTTTATTCGTTACTTCGCGCTGTTCACGGCGCTCTTGTGCTAAATTAGCTTTTGCAGTAAAACGCAAGCGCTGCTCTTGAGTAAGCTCATCATTAAAACTAATGGCTGTTTTTTTCACTGCTCGGCTGCTTTTAGGTGAACTACACATATTATTCTCCAAATGACTGACTTATAAGTAGACAGTCATTTGGTTAAATAAATTTCAAACCGCTTACTAAAAAAGTAATACTGATAACCCCAAATAACTAGTTTTGTGGGGTTGTATCAAACGCAGGTACTTCGTGTAAGCCGCTCAACCAGCTCAATGTTGATTTAGCCCAAATTTGTGCTGTTGGCGTAAACTGATCACGCTGATCAACCGCACCAATACGCAAGCCATATACACGGTCAGCTTTAGCTTCGTTAGTTGCATAAAGTGTTGTACCACATGTGCCACAAAAACCTTGCGCACGCTTGTTACCACTTTGCGCTGTTTTAACAAACTCTTTTGGCTCACCTTGGGTAAATACTACCGAATTTGGCTCTGCAATTATAACGGCTCTAAATGGGCCGCTCGACATACGTTGGCAATCGCTACAATGGCAAACAAGTGCATTGTTATTTTGAGACTTTGCCTGGTATTTAATTTCACCACAGTAACAGCTTCCAGTAATTTCCATTATTTAAATCCTTAATGCTTATGAAGATTGAATCGAGATATAAGACCGGCAGTATCGATTCATTATTTTTAAAATATAAAAAATTGCTCGCCGGTTCATTTGTATATTCGGTTAGGTTTTTAATTTTTGAGAGTGATTTTTTCAAAATTGAGCAAGTGCTACAAACATGATGCGATGTTTTAAATAAAACAGCAATACCACGTTAAGCTAATAGCGTAACGTGGTGTGTTTAAGCTATCTTTTATGTGCGTTTAAATAATCAACAGCTAACAGGCTGAGCGCCTTAGTGCCTACTTTAAACGATGATTCGTCGGCATAAAAATAAGGTGAGTGATTACTAGCCACTGTATTTAAATCTTGCTCACTTGGTGTGCCGCCTAAAAATACAAATACACTCGGCACTTCTAATGCGTAAAACGAAAAGTCTTCTGCGCCGGTTATTTTTCCCATTTCAACTACGTTTTCATTACCTGCTGCTTTTTTAAGGCTAGGTAACATTTGCGCAGTTAACTTTGGGTTATTAATCGTTACCGGATAACCTTCGTGAATATGTACATCTGCAGTAGCACCTGACGATTTAGCAATGTGCGTGGCTGTGGTTTTTATTTTTTCAAATATTTGTGCTCGGTTATCCATATCAAAGTTACGAATTGTACCTACCATTTCGACTTCTTCAGGAATAATATTATTACGTACCCCACCCGCTATCTTACCAAACGAGACAATAGCAGGCTCTTTGGTAATGTTGATTTGGCGACTAACAATATGATTTACGCCTGTTACTATTTGCGCAGCTGCGGCAATGGGGTCAACCCCAGTCCACGGTGCAGAGCCGTGTGCCTGCTTGCCATGTACTGTTATTTCAAACCGGTCTGCACTGGCCATTGCAGGGCCACTTCTATAGCCAATTTTACCGCTGTGCAAACTAGATGTTATGTGTAACCCAAAAGCAGCTTCTGGTTTGTATTGTTTAAATATGCCTTCTTTAAGCATTAACTCAGCGCCCCCCTCTTCCCCCTCAGGTGCGCCTTCTTCTGCAGGCTGAAATACAAACATAATATTACCGTGTAGCTCATCTTTCATGTTTGCAAGCACTTGTGCAGCGCCCATTAGCATAGCCACGTGCGTGTCGTGCCCACAAGCATGCATTATGCCTACATCTACACCACGGTAATTAGTGGTTTTAGTTGATTTAAAATCAACATCTGCTTTTTCAGTAACTGGCAGCGCGTCCATATCTGCGCGTAGCATTACTGTTGGGCCTGGCTTTGCGCCTTTTAATAGCCCCACAACACCTGTATAAGCAATCCCTGTTTGTACTTCCATACCCAGCGACTTTAAGTGCTTAGCGACAATACCTGCTGTGCGGGTTTCGCGATTTCCAAGCTCAGGGTTTTGATGAAAATCACGTCGCCAATCAATAACCTGTTGCTCTATCTTTTTAACTTGCTGATCAATGTTTGCATTGGCATTAAACGCACTAAGGGCAGCAAAGCCCAACGCTATTGAAATTAGTGATTTTTTCATCCTGTTTGTCCTTATTATATTTATTGGTTTTATAATATTGATGAGCACGAGCCCTTATGTATTATTGAGAATATAATTAGTTTGCTCTATAACCACTATTACTGAAGGCTCTACAATAATCAATCCCATTTAAGCTAGATGCCCAACTATGAAGGGCCACTTCGCTTTTCACTGGTTTTATCTATTTTTAGTTTAAAGTTTTAGCGCTAATTAAGCCTACCACTTTTGCTTTTGTTGATTTAAAAATGGCACTAAATAGTCCACCAAAGCGCGGACAGTTGGGCTTAATAAACGTTGCGATGGATAGAGTAAATTCACGGGTAATGGGCTTGGCACATAATCGCTATTCAAACTATAAAATAAGAATAGCAATGTAGAACCTCCCTTATGTTGGGGGTAATTATTTATATGCATTCGCATTTTTAATGCTGTCAAAATCATTAAAGCGCACGTTGTGCTGCGCCATTACTCTAAGTATTTTTTTACTTAGCATTTGGCGTAAATAAAACGGCTGATTTGGCACAAAATGATGAATGGTATGCGTTTTACCAAAGTTAAAACAAAACAAGTGAAACGGCATGAATAAACGACTCGTTAGTACATGAGTTTGTTCAAGTATGTTATTAACGCCACCATAGTAATGCATGCTTGAGGTAACAAAATTAAGCGAACTTGAACGAATAATATTAGGCACAATGAGCACAACCATTAAAAATTCAAACACATCCATTGTACTTAACAACCAACTAGGTGAATTTAGCGAAAGTGGTATAAATAAATCAACAATATGAAATATAATAACGCTATATAAAACAGCAAAATACGCAGTCGCTATCGGAAATCCCGCATTAAAAACACTCGAAAAACTAAAGCCATTAATTTCTTTTTTAAAACGTTTAGTAGAAATAACTAACCCTAATAACCCATCTACAATAACTAGCGCACGTAAAAATGGATTTTTAATACCGTTTCCCACCAAGCGTTCTTCTAGGTCTTGTTGTGTGCCTGAGGTTTTGTGATGGTGTAAATGCATTTTACGTCGGTACCATGGGCTAATAGTATTTGGCCGCATTAACCATACTGCTAACATCATAAAGTTATGCATGAAAGGCTGATTGCTAAAGTATTGTTTATGTATAAGGTCGTGCTCTAACTCATGGGAAATAGACGCAGCAATAGCCGCAAGCACTATACACACCCAAGCAGGTATGATGGCTAAATAATATAAAACACCAACACCAATTAATGCGCTAAGCGATAGCAATAAAATAATTAACCCTAAGGTATTTTGATGTGCAAGTAACGGGTGCTTTTGACGAAGTGATGCTTCCTCTGCCTTAATTGCTTTAACAATCGATTGAATGTTCTGTTTGGCAGTTAATTGGGTCATGATTATTATTTATTTTAGAGTAATCTATTAATTACTATCATACCTTAATCAAATGCATGTTAGAAATTGATAGTTAAATAGCTACCGTTGGCAGCTATTTAAAACTAAAAACTACTTAGTTTTCGTATTATCCACCTCATAGATTGGATTACCTTCAACTTCAAAGTAAGACTGTCCATAAATTAATGGGATATACCACTGCACAACTTTAACGGTAACATTTGAAAGACCCACCGCCGAAGGCGTTTGCTCGATAGCATTATCCATAGCCTCTTTCATGTTAGATATTCCTGTTGGGAAAATTAAAACAGTATGTTTAACATCCTTACCAACCACACGTGTGTCATAATCAACTTTGTGATTGCTATTTGTATGATTCATATTTTTTGTAGAGGCAATTGTAAAATCACCAATACGGTGAGTACAACCAGATAAAGCCATTGCACCAACCAACAAACCAATTACTTTTTTCATTACTCTTCCTTTGCTTCATATTTACTACCCAACTCTTGGGCGACTTCTAAATTTAGTAGCTTGATACCTAAAAATATAACTATGACCATTAATCTTAGGCATAAAAAAACCCCAACCAATTTGGTTGGGGTTATAAAAAGTGGTACCAGCGGGCGGACTCGAACCGCCACTCCTTTCGGAAGGGGATTTTGAATCCCCCATGTCTACCAATTTCATCACGCTGGCGTCATTTTTCTTTAACCTTCTAAACACGAGAAGATAAAGAAAAACCACTTTAGAGCTAAGGATTATTTATGTGCCTTTGTCTCTATGCCAAGCATTATACAAACAATAAGGTTAGCGGCAAGCGTTTTATGACATTAGCGCGATCAACCGCTTAACAATTAGGCAACCATTAACATTTGAAAGAATGTATAACTATTTAAAGCCCAGGACTAAATAAACCCTAAATACAATGTTAAAATATCTAGGTTTTTTAGATAAACGTTGTTACCTCCAATAACTATTCTTCACTCCCCCCTGTTTCATGACAAAAAATATGTAATGTAGCGGTGAGTGTGTCACCTTTAAAATGGACTTTATAAAATGGAAAACATAATAACTTACACTGAAAATTTAAAAGAAAATAATTGGGTTGATTTTAACTTTGATTTAATAAAAATAAATACACTGCCAGGGTTTGAAAATTTAGATGGCTTTGATGCTATGGATATTTTTAGCGAAGCTATTTTTAAAGAAATATATAATCTAACAGCAAAGAGTACGTTAAAGTTACTCATTATTACCCCAGATCCAACGTCAGAAAAAGCGTATGGTATTGCTTTTTTACAGGACAAAGAAATTTTAACCATGCAAGTAGAAGCAACGCCTCTATTTAATCAGTGGTTTAGCTCAATTAATGACGATGCCTCAACACCTAAAGTATATACGTTTACAAGTAATAGCAGCTCAAGTCGCTCCCTTTTTAACAACGAAAAAGAACTCACTCATAAAGGTATGGGAGAGTTTATTTGTAGCCAAGTTCCAAACAGCTTTATTGCTGAAAAGTTAACCAAAGAAAAAGCGGACTTTTTAACGCCATTTATTGAGCTTAATGCATCTGATAACTTTGAACTAATTGAACAATATTTTAAAGCGTTGGTAAAACAAAATAACCTCAATGTTATTGAGCCCAAAAACAACGATGCTATTTATGCTGAATTTGAAAACGAAGCCGGCTTTGCATTGCCAGCTATACTAAAATCGTTTTTGACACTCCATGATGGTGTCGAAAATACAGCATTTATGGATGCTCAACGCATTTTAAAAGAGTGGCGCGACTGGCAGTCTATTTATAATGAATGGACTCAAGAAGAGTTATTTGATACCGATAGTGAAAACAATGTAAAAACCTTACCTATGTATTTTACCCCTTATTGGGTGCCATTTTTTAATCTGGGAGGAGGGAATTTTATAGCATTGGATTTTGCACCAAATACCAAAGGCACATCAGGTCAAGTAATATCATTTGGCGCAGATGAACAAAGTGCCATTTACGAGGCTGAAACGTTAAGTGAGTTTCTAAAAGGCTTTATTACTGCAGATAGCTCTGAATAACTTCATCTGAATAACTTCAATAGCTTAAGAACTTACTTTAATAGCACTTACCTGAAGTAAAAAAGCGCTCTTATGATTACTTTAAGAGCGTTTATTTAATTTACTAGACACTTAAATTACGTTCAAAGTTTACAATATCAACACCGGCTTTTACTTTATATAACTGCGCTAAGCGCCCGCCAGATTTAACTTTTTCACCCAGTGTTTCAAACATGTCAGCAGCTTCAATACGTCTAATTATACTTTTACGCTGAACAGGTTTACCTATAATGGTTTCAATGACTGACTTAAATTGCCCTACGGTAAAATGCTCTGGCAAACAATAAACCGGCGCCATTGAGTACAACGCTTTTTGTTTTAAACGCGCTTTAGCTTGTTCAATAATATACTTGTGATCAAAAGCCACTGGTAAATCATTAACTTGTTCAACATCAATCCACTTCGCATCATCAACTGTTTCTATGTGGGTTGATACTTGCGCCTCTGCAATTAATGCAAAATAAACTAAAGTGACACTAAACCCTCTCGGATCTCGATTAATGCCAGAATATGTTTGTAACTGCTCTAAATATTGAGGCGCTACACTGGTTTTTTCTTTAAGTTTTCTAAGCGCAGTCATACTCACGCTATCGTCAATATCTACGTCGACAAACCCACCTGGTAGTCCCCATCGACCAGAAAAAGGTTCGTTCGCTCGCTTAACCATCAGTACTTTTAGAGCGTCATTCTTAACAGTAAATAGCACACTGTCGACTGTAAATAATGGGTTTTTGTATTCGGTAATATCGTAATGATTAGTCATTGCATACCCATGCAATATTAATGTCTTAGTGACACAGTAGATTAAACACATCTCAATTTCAACCTACAGTAAAATTACAGACAATACACAAGTTCAGCTAGTTAGTTTAAAAAATAACTTGATTACTATAGGAACATTTGATAATTTAATTGTGTCGCTAGGACACAAACATTAAAAGGACAAAAAATGAAAGTATTTAGCTATGACTCAACAGGAAGTAAATCGTTAGTTGATTATGAAAATTTCACTTTTTCTGGTGGTGAAGAGCATATCAGATTTAACGCCGCTAATTTTTCAGGCTCTATAAAAATAGAGATTTTTGAACGACTAACCACCTCTTCAAAAATGGTTAGATTAATGATTGCTGTAGATGCGTTAAAAAGATTAACAAATGACAGCACGCCTATCGAACTTGTTATTCCCTACTTTCCTTATGCACGCCAAGACCGTGTTTGCGTTGAAGGAGAAGCTTTAGGCGCTGCTGTTATGGCTAACTTTATTAATAGCTTAAATTTTTCAAAGGTTACTATTTGGGATGCCCATAGCGATGTATCCCCAGCTTTAATTAATAAGGTAACCAATGTTGAACAAATTTCGTTACTTGAGCGCTCTGAAGAACTAAGCCAAAGACTCTTGCAAGGCGAATTAACACTCATCTCTCCAGATGCGGGAGCAAGTAAAAAAACCATTAAAATTTCAGAAAAGTTCAATGGCATACCTGAGGTTATACAAGCTCAAAAAGTGAGGAACTTAAAAACAGGCGAAATAATTAAAACCGAAATTATTGGCGATGTTAAAGGTAAAAGCGTGCTTATTGCCGATGATATTTGTGACGGCGGAAGAACCTTTATCGAACTTGCCAAGGTACTAAAAAGTAATGGCGCGGTTGAAATTTCTCTTTTTATTACTCACGGTATTTTTTCAAAGGGGCTTGATGTTTTTGAGGGCCTGATAGACCGTATTTATACAACAGATTCGTTTAAACCGGCTAATGAGTTTAAAAATAGTAACACTATTAGTTTACAAATAATTGAGATGTAAGGAAAACACCATGACTATTACAGCTGCAAGTATGCAAAAAGATGTTTATAAAGAATTCCATAGCCGCGCTTATCATCCTGACGTAAGTGAGGTTTATGCAAACTTCACATCAAGAAGCGGAAAACTTAGCAATATAGAAAATAACGATAAAGTTGCGTTTGTTGGCCTTCAATACTTTATTAAAAGTTATCTTTTAGAAGAATGGAGTGAGTTTTTTAAAGCTGATAAAGAAACCGCAGTTGCTAATCACAAACGTATTATGAGCTCAATGCTTGGCTATACAGTTGATGTAAAGTATTTAGAAGACTTACACGATTTAGGTTACTTGCCATTAAAAATTAAAGCATTACCGGAAGGAACGCTAGTCCCTTATTTAGTACCTCCTATGACGATAGTAAATACTAAAGCTGGCTTTCAATGGTTAACAAATATGATTGAAACAGTATTGAGCTGTGAAAACTGGCCAATACAAACCAGTACTACAACTTCTGTTGCATATTTAAAAGTATTCAAAGAATTTGCACAAAAAACAGGAATGCCTATGGAATTTGTGCCGTTTCAAGGGCATGACTTTAGCTTTAGAGGTATGTTTGGCAAACACGCTGCGGCAATGAGTGGCTTTGGCCATCTAGCATCAGGGCTGGTAGGCACAGATACCATTCCCGCTGTTTTATTTGCAGAAAAATATTACGGAGCAAATGCAGATAAAGAGCTAGTTGGCTGCTCTGTTGATGCAACTGAACACTCGGTTACCTGCTCATGGATTATGGAAGGTGAAATAGAGTTTTTTAAGTACTTAATGAAAGAGCAATCACCAAAAGGGATTTTAAGTGTTGTATCTGACACATGGGATTTTTGGACACTTGTTACTGACTACTTGCCTCAGTTAAAAAGCGAAATAATGGCGCGCGATGGCACCCTAGTTATACGCCCTGACTCAGGCGACCCTGTTAAAGTATTAACGGGCTACAAAGTTTCACCGGTATCTGATTACAAAGAGTTATTTGAAACACAAAAAGAGGCTGAAAAAGAGGCTATTCTAAATGGCTTTGAGGCATATCGCTTTAACGGTCAATATTATGGACTTGAAGATAACAACACCATTGAACTGATGGAATGTGAAGTTAAAGGACTTATAGAATGCCTATGGGATATATTTGGCGGTACAACAACATCAAAAGGTTATAAACTGCTTGATGATCATATTGGCGCTATTTACGGCGACGCAATAACACTAATCCGTCAGCGCCAAATTTTACAACGCCTCATGGATAAAGGGTTTGCATCAAAAGTAGTGCTTGGTATTGGCTCTTACAGCTACCAATACGTAACACGTGATACGCATGGCTCTGCTGTAAAAGCAACTAGCGTAGTTAAAGCTGGTGAACGTTTGGCTATTTTTAAAGACCCAAAAACTGACTCAAAGAAAAAGTCGGCAAAAGGGCTCTTAAAAATAGACAGAGTAAATAACGAGCTCACCTTATTTGATGATGTAACTGAACAAGAAGAGGCAAAAGGGTTATTAGAAGTCGTATTTGAAGACGGTAAAATAGTTAAAGAAACCACCCTTAGTGAAATAAGAAACTTAATAGATAAACAAATTTAGGGCTTATTCGTATTAAGTTGATGCCTTGAAAATTTATTACGGACCCACTAATTTAAAAGCCGCTGTAGTAATACTACGGCTTTTTAATTTGTAATAGATACAAGATCATCAGACCGTGCTGGCCTTTGAAGATTGAAAATCATTCAATCTAACGACAATTTAATTGCCCTTTAGCAGAGTCTTTCGGGCACTGCACGTTTGAAATTTATAAGTTGCTATCGCAAGTTTGTAAAAAGTAACTAAACAACTAACTCCAGTATGACCTACTACTATTTACCTTTGTTAACACCAACACGCTGCCGTAAATTTAACCTCGAAAGGTTAACACGCGCTAATTATGCGTCTTGCTCTTGATTTGTTATATCCCCAATTCGATTATTTAACTCTTCGTCACTAACATCTTCTTTGTGTGTACCAATGATCCATATATGACCAAATGGGTCTTGTAGTGTGCCGGTCCTATCACCATAAAACTGGTCATGTACGGGTCTTATTAGTGTTGCACCAAGCTCAATTGCTTTTTTAAACACGGTATCAACATCTTCAACATAAAGCATAAGGCTTAGCGCTGTACCACCGAGTTCTTTTGGGTTTTTTAAATGCTCTTCAGAACCATTATCTGAAAGCATAATATGCGAATCACCAATTATTATTTCTGCATGGGCTATTCCACCATCAGGTAAAGGCATCTGCATTACGTGTTCAGCACTAAATGCATCACAATAAAAATCTATCGCTTTTTGTGCGTCATTCATAATTAAATAAGGTGTAACTGAATGAAACCCTTTTGGTATTGCTGAGACTGCCATAATATTCTCCTTTACTTACGCGGTGATTTTTAATATTTAATTAACTAAATATGCGTTTAATTGCCCCTAAATTTAAGCTTAGCTCATACAAAAAATTGCGTTACTTTTCGAGGTTTAAACGTTTATGCCAAGCAGCAATACTTTCATCAGGGTATTCTTCAAACTGCTTGTCACCTTCATTAATGGGCGCATTTACCCAATTTGCTTTACTACCAAGCATTAAATGAGTGCGCTCTGGCGGTATGGGTAACTCACTATCTATTGCACCAGCAAAGGGGTGAACTTGCTCAGGCCAACGTGCATCGTATAACCACAAGTTAGCACTACAATGCTTACAAAAATGACGCTCTGCAGGGCTGATTTTATCGCCTATTTTTGCATGATAAATAGTTATGTGTTCACGCCCTGTAACCTCAAGCGTGCTGTATTGCGCGTTTAAATTAATAACAAACCCGCCGCTCCCTGCGGTTTTACGGCATATAGAGCAGTAACATAAATTGTAAGGATAAGGGTGTTTTGAGTTGACCGTAAATACCACTTTGCCACAGTGACAAGCGCCATTAAGCTTCATAATATATCCAATATTTATTGTTGGCTTGAACTAATACCTTAACTAGGTGAGCTAAAAAAACCACAACAATTACATGCTGTGGTTTTTTTAATTATTGAGCTTACTAACGCTCCCAATATCTTAAATTACGCAATGTATTTATAAATTTATCGGCTGAATGTGCCTCTAAATCTATCCAACCATCATCTACTTTTCCATCAAGGCCTGCCGCTTTAAATAAAGGCTTAGCCTCATTTGTAAAGCCTATAAATTTCATATGTGCGTACGCATCACTTACAAAGTCTTTAGCTTCTGCTACGGCAGCTAGTTTTTTAGCTCCATCTTCGGTGGTGAGTACAAGTACCGCATCGTATAAAACCGATGGACCACCATTAATAACCTGATCAGCTTTAAAGTGTTTACCTTTACTGCATTTAGCACCGCCAACTTGCGGGGCAATAATTTCAAAGTTTGCACCTTCACTTTTAAGTGCATTGGTAACCGATTCAAAAATTTCTGCATTAAAGCCATCACTTACTAAAATACCTAATTTACGGCCTTTGAAGGTGTTGGGCGCATTTTTCAAAATACTTAACGCATCAGATACAGGTAAGTCTTTACGTGTTGGCATTGCAGCTTCTGCCGGATCTGGCATTTCTTGCAAGCCAAGTCCTTCGGCAACTTTATTTGCGAGGGTTTCGTCAATATTTAACAAGTGCGATACCAAACGTTCTCGTATTGGCAAATGCTCAACTTTAGACAGCTCAAACACGTACGCAGATTGAATATGCGCCTGCTCTACCTCTGTTTGACTTAAATAAAATTGACGAGCTTGACTGTAATGATCGCTGAATGTTTCTGAGCGATAACGCAGTTTATCACCGCCACTTACTTCAGGTTCCTTTGAGCTTTTAAAGCCATGTACTGGGCATTCGCGCGGGTTGTTTTCGTCGCCGCTCCATGAGTTTGGCTCATAATTAACACGCCCTTTTGGATTGTGCATTGCCATGTGGCCATCTTGCTGAAAATGACGCATTGGACATTTAGGCGCATTGACCGGAATATGCGTAAAGTTAGGACCACCTAAACGCTTGGTTTGGGTATCTAAGTATGAAAAGTTACGACCTTGCAGTAGCGGGTCAGGTGTAAAGTCGAGCCCCGGTACAATGTTTTGAGTACAAAATGCTACTTGCTCTGTTTCTGCAAAAAAGTTGTCTACAACACGGTCAAGCACCATACGACCAACAATTTGCACTGGTACTTGCTCTTCAGGTATAAGCTTGGTGGCATCAAAAACATCAAATTCAAATTCATCAGCAAATTGCTGATCAAACACCTGTACACCTAGTTCCCACTCAGGGAAGTCGCCGTTGCCAATAGATTCCCACATGTCTCTGCGATGAAAATCAGGGTCCGCGCCGTTTAGCTTAAGTGCTTCGTTCCATACTACAGATTGCATTCCGCCTTTTGGTTTCCAATGAAATTTAACAAATTTCTCATCACCTTTGGCATTAATAAATTTAAAGGTATGAACACCAAAACCTTCCATAAAGCGTAAAGAGCGTGGAATAGCTCTATCAGACATTGCCCACATAACCATGTGCATTGACTCAGGTGACAAACTCACAAAGTCCCAAAAGTTATCATGTGCTGTTTGCGCCTGCGGAAAACCACGATCAGGCTCGGCTTTAGCGCTATGAATTAAATCAGGAAACTTCATTGCATCCTGAATAAAGAATACCGGTATATTGTTACCCACTAAATCCCAGTTTCCTTCTTGGGTATAAAATTTTACCGCAAAACCGCGTACATCACGTGCTAAATCTGGTGATCCTTTATTACCTGCAACCGTAGAGAAGCGAGTAAACACAGGCGTTTTTTCACCTTTTCGCTGAAAAATATCTGCACAGGTTAAATCTTCAAGCGTGTCGTAAGTTTCAAAATATCCGTGTGCACCATAGCCTCTAGCGTGCACTACACGCTCAGGAATGCGTTCATGATCAAAGTGAAAGATCTTCTCGCGCATTATGTGATCTTCTAATAATCCGGGGCCACGTTTGCCCGCACGTAATGAGTTTTGATCGTCACTTACAGGGCAGCCCTGCGCGGTGGTCATGGTAGGGTGTTCATCCGACGCTTTTTGATGCAATTCGCCGCCATGCCCTTTATTACCTGAGTATTTAAATGATTCAGCCATGTTTAGTCCTTCATACAGTTTGATTTAATGGGTCGATAGTTTTTATGAGCTTTAAAACTAAAAGCGACTATGCAAATGCAAAATAAAGACCAGACATCAAACCTAGTAAAAAAGGGCTGTACAGATAACAATGTAGTATTTGAGGTGATTTATAAAAGAAAAGGTTACACAGGTATGTAACTTTTTCACACAAAAAAAGAGCACTTAAAAGTGCTCTTAGGTTTATGCATTTTTAAATTTAGTTAATCTTTATTCTCGTTAACTAAAATAACTTTACGATGTGGGAAAGGTATTTCAATGTTGTTTTCATCAAGTGCTTTTTTAATTAACTCTGGCACTGTGTAAAGAATATCGAAGTAATGCTCGCCCTTACAAAATGGCCTTACTAAAAAGTCTACTGAGCTGTTGTTAAGAGTTTCTACTTCAACAAAAGGCGCTGGATCTTTTAGTATGTGTGGGTGCGCTGCAAGTACCCCATCTATAACTTTACGTACAGCCGTTGTATCTTCACCGTAAGCAACACCAAAATGCATATCTACACCACGAATTGGATGATGTGAATGGTTTATAATTTGCGCGCCCCAAATTTGACTATTTGGTATAATAACCTGTTGATTATCGAACGTTTGTAAAATAGTAGTAAACATATCTACTTCTGTTACTTTACCAAAACGCCCTGCAGCCTCAATAAAGTCATTCACTTTATAAGGTCTAAATATTAGCAACATAACGCCTGCGGCAAGGTTCGACATTGCACCTTGTAACGCCAAGCCTATAGCAAGTCCCGCAGCACCGAGTAAAGCAATAATAGAGGCTGTTTGTACACCAAAGCGATTTAACACAGCAATAATAACGAACGCTAATATGATGTAGCGAGCCATGCTGCCTAAAAAGCGAAAAAACGTATCGTCAAGATGAGTGTATTTATGACACAAGCCAATAATTAAATTGCGTACTTTGCCCGCTAACCATAAGCCCGCAAGTAAAATTGCAATTGCTAGTAATATGTTGGTTGCCCACGTAATTGCAGCGGGTAAATATTGATTAATATCAATGTCGTTTATTATGTCTTCCATTGTTTTTCCTGTTTTAAAACTTTTAGCTAGTTTTGCTATGCCAAGCGCAATGGTTTAACAAAAAATTAACTAAAGTACGAATATAGGAGTATTTTAAAACATAACGAAAGAGCGTTCCCCTCAAAACATGTCATCGCTCATGTAAATCTTTCAACACATAATTTTGCTTTACCCCTTGGTTTATAGCTTAAATAATTAAACTTTAACTAGTTCATAAATAAAGCTAATACCCGAGATAACCCTCGGTTAACTCTCTTAATTTTCTAATTATTGCTGGCACTCATCTATAAATTTACCGATAATCTCACCTAAGCGCGCATATATTGGCGAGACATCACAATTGGATGAAATTAAAACAAAGGATTATTATGAAAAATTACTCAATTTTAGTTACAGCGGTAGCACTTACTGTACTTGCTGGTTGTTCAACATCTGTTCAGTAAGAGACTTTGAACAAAACCCTATTCCGCAAACATCAACAATTACCAACAGTGAAGCTGACGTAGAAAAAGGTATTCTAAAGGCATGTATTCAGCTTGGTTGGAAGTGTACGCCTTTGAGTGAAGGTAAAATAAAAGGTGTACTGGATATTCGCACACATCAATTAACTGTCGATATTGCGTATGACAAAACGGCATACTCAATCAACTATAAAGACTCTATTAACTTAAACTACAACGGCAAAAAAATTCACCGCCAATATGTTAATTGGGTATCAAACCTAATACGCCATATAGATGCTGAAATGATTTAGCAGCGCGTTAACCTGCTTTACATATTATAAAAAACACTAAATATGAATAATAAAAGTGGAGAAGTTACCTATAGCTTCTCCATTTTTTAGTTGAGATTTAAACAGTAATAATTACGTCAAAAATATTGCTAACTTTCAACCAGCTAAAAGTCAAAAGGTACCAAACCTTATACTATTAGTAAGAGTACTCTCCCATCTTTCCACTCTTTAATGAATGAGTAATTTTTTACTTATCCCCCTTCGTAAAAGCATATTTTATATCTTGCTATAACGCAGTTTGGCTCATATAGTCAGCAAATTATCACACCTTATTTTGAACATCTTTGTTTATGAAATCTTCTGCTAGTGATTTTGGTACTTTATTAGGTTATGCACCTGGTAATGTTGCTGTTTACTCATCTGATTATGATACGGCTGATGAAAGCATTTATCCTAATCGTAGCGCCTATCGTAGTTACCTAGACGGTATTTACATGGGCTATAAATGGCAATGCGTTGAATTTGCCCGTAGATGGATGTACCTCAATCATGGTTATATTTTTGATGACATAGCCATGGCTTACGATATTTTTGAGCTGCGTTCAGTGCGCGATGTAAATAGCCAAAACAGATTGCCACTAAACGCGTTTAAAAATGGTGCTAAACATCCCCCTCAAGTAGGTAGTTTACTTATATGGGAAGAAGGCGGCGAGTTTGAAGAAACAGGTCATGTTGCTGTCATTGTTGAAGTGCATGAAGATAAAATACGTCTTGCTGAGCAAAATGTAGGGCATCAAATATGGCCAACAAATCAAAACTGGTGCCGTGAACTAAAAGCAAAAGTAACTAAAGATGGCGACTATTGGATTGAGTGCTCTTACAGCGACGCCACTATTTTAGGTTGGATGACACAAACTGATGAAACAGAATATGCTGAGCCAACGTTTGAGCTAAACACTGACTTATTTACTATAGAAGCCCATAAAGCAGTAGATACAGGCCAAGCAAACAAGTCATGGTTAAATATTGCGAATGACGATGAAGCTGCCTACGTAGAAATGATGCAAGGCCATAAACTTACATCCGTAGATGAGGATCAGCATAATTACTTTGCAATATCTCAAACGGCGCAGCAAAGCATTGAGCATGCAACAAATGAGCTGCATGGCTTATTTATGCATGCAACCGACTATGTATTGCAGCACCCTGAGTTATTAGAAAAGTTTAATTTACCCGATGTTGTGCTTAATAAAATTCGCCAATCGTGGGATAACCGCTTAAACCAATTAATTACCAGCCGGTTTGACTTTGCCTTAACAGCAGCAGGTTTAAAAGTTTACGAATACAATTGCGATTCGGCATCGTGTTACATGGAAAGCGGCAAAGTTCAGGGAAAGTGGGCAAAACACTTTAGTGTTAAAACAGGTGTAGATGCAGGCCAAAATTTATTTAAAGATCTCGTAAAAGCATGGCGAAAAAGTGAGGTAAAAGGTCTTGTTCATATTCTGCAAGATGATGAACCAGAAGAACATTACCACGCATTATTTATGAAAGAAGCTATTGAAGCCGCAGGCTTTGAATGTAAGCTAGTAATTGGCTTAAGCACACTTCGCTGGAATGAGTCAGGCAACATAGTAGATACTGATGGCGCACAACTGAGTTACGTATGGAAAACCTGGTCGTGGGAAACCGCACTTGATCAAATTCGTGAAGAATGCGAAGCCGACCAATCATTAGGTGATAACTTTGAACCACAATTCAAAGCTGGTGAAACGCCACGCTTAGTCGATGTATTACTGCGTAAAAATGTCATGGTGTTTGAACCGCTGTGGACATTAATTCCAAGTAACAAGGCTATTTTGCCAATACTGTGGAGCTTATTCCCTAATCATAAATATTTACTTAATACCGCGTTTGAGCTTAACGACGAGTTATTACAATCCGGTTATGTAGTTAAACCAATAGTAGGACGCTGTGGCGCTAATATTCAACTTATTGATGAGCATCAGCAAGTTATAGAAAAAACAATGGGGCACTTTGCCGAGCAAGACCAAATATACCAACAACTATTTGCACTGCCTAAAGTAGATGACTACTTTGTACAAATATGTAGTTTTACCGCCGCCGGTAAATACTCTGGTGGTGGCGTGCGTGTTGATAAAAGCATGATCATAAACGGTCATAGCGATTGTATGGCGCTGCGTATTAAATAATAAACAATACTAAGCCCGCAATTTGCTGCGGGCTTAAGTTTGTGTAGCCCTTCCCTCTTTTAAGTTTTATAGCTATCTCAAGCGAGTTACTCCTGTTAGAGTAAATTTATTAAACACCACAAATTAAGGTATTTCATGGCGAATCAATTTAATGTACTCGGCACACGCTTAAAACTATGTTGCGGTAATGGTGGCTACACACGTGAAGGTTTTTGTTATGTACCAGAATCAGATCTTGGCAATCACAGTGTGTGTGCAATTATGACTGATGAATTTTTACAATTTTCAAAATCACAAGGTAACGATTTAATAAGCCCGAACCCTCTTTACGATTTCGAAGGTTTAAAAGCCGGTGATAAATGGTGCTTGTGTGCAGTAAGATGGCTTCATGCTATTTCAGCAAACGTTGCGCCACCAGTGGTGCTTGAGGCTACAAATAAAAAATCATTAGAAATAGTGCCGCTCGATGTTTTAAAAGCGCACGAATACATAGCCAACGTTTAAATACACCTAAGAGTAACTAAATCGAAGTCTGCATATTTTACAAATATATGCAGGCTTTTCAAAAACCCAATCTCCTCTGCAGCCTTAGAAACCTTAATTTAAAATATAACCAATTGTTTTTGAATCACTTTTCAAATAAAGCAACTTACGGCATAACAGTTGCTTCATTAAGTTTAAGTCATGCTCATAACGCAACATATTATATGAGCAACACATTACTTAATGTAGGAGAAATTATGAGTAACAATAACGAATCAAACAAAACAACTAAATTTACCGCGCCAGGTATGAGTGACGAATTAGCCCAAAAAACAATAGCTACCCTCGATAACCGCATGGTTGCATTGATAGACTTACAACTAACTTTAAAGCATATTCACTGGAACGTAGTGGGACCTAATTTTATTGGCGTACATGAAATGATAGACCCGCAAGTAGACATTGTACGCGAAATGACAGATACAATTGCAGAGCGAATTGCGACTCTTGGTGCAGTACCTGTTGGCACACCAAAATCAATTGTAGATCGCCGTACTTGGGACGAATACTCAGTAGGCAAAGGCCTAGTAACCGAACATTTGGCTGCGCTTGACAAAGTATATAATGGCGTTAATGCCGATCACCGCAAAGCAATTGAGACTCTTTCTGAGCTAGATCCGGTCTCTGAAGATATGATCACCAGCCAACTAGCCGATTTAGAGCAATTTCAGTGGTTCATACGAGCACATTTAGAATCATCTACAGGCGAATTACAAAGCTAATACATCTAAAGTAAGAAAGCCCAGCATTATTATGCTGGGCTTTTTTTTGCGTAAAAATCTATTTATCGCTACCTAGCTTACCGCCCCCACCCCAGCTAGTACAAAATCAATATAAAAACAATAGAAAATTGGTATTACCAAAATGATTTTTAATTATTTTAACCTCTCCACTATTTCGCAAATTTATAAATCATTTAGAACTTTTAATGGTCGCTCTTCCAATTCAATATCACTTAAAAAGTAAACTAAACACGTATAAAAGTACGACATAAAATTTCAAAATAGTACTAACAAATGTATTAAATAGTACAAATAATATATAAAAATGCCTTTGGTAAAGATACTTCAATAAAATTCATTCAAAATACAAAAAAATAAAAACACCCTATAAGCCATTAAATTTATTAAATATAAGAAAAATAAAAGAGGTTTTTGTAATACACATTGTGAAACTTTGGTAAACAAAGGTTGTAAATAAAGTTGAATTGGATTAATTTCAACCATACCACCTGTATGACACACTACAGGAAAGAAACAGTTAAATTGGTTAACCAAACCAAGTAACAACACACACACAATGACGCAAGTCGTACCCAAACGGGAGAGATACATGAAACTCAATCAAATTACTTCAACATTAATTAATAAGCATAAAAGAAGTAGCTCTACAACAATCAGTGCCGCAGCCCTTTTATTAATGGCTTCTTCAAATATTGCAGCGCAAGAGGCTCCCGCAGCTTCAGAAACGGCAGCTGCAGACATTGAAGTTATTGAAGTAAAAGGCATGCTAGGCAGTATGAAAGCCGCCGCTATGCTTAAGCGTACTGACGGACGTATTGTAGATGCGATTGTTGCTGAAGACATTGGTAAGTTACCAGATAATAATATTGCAGAAGCGTTGCAACGTATTACTGGCGTATCTATTAATACCGATTTTGGTGTGGGTGACAGTGTTTCGATTCGTGGCTTACCTCAAAACCGTGTTGAATTAAATGGTCGCTCTACTATTGGTGACTCTCGTGACGGCATTAGCTTGCAAGATTACCCATCAAGCTTCTTAAAAACAGTAGAAGTAGTTAAGTCTCCTACTGCCGATATGATTGAGGGTGCATTAGGCGGAACAGTTAGTTTAAAGACAGTTCGCCCATTAGAGTTAGATAAACTAACTGGCGCAGTTTCATTAGATGGCGAATACGCTGATAAAACAGAAAATGTAGCTCCTATTTTTAGTGGTTCAATTGGTAACAACTGGGACTTTGATGAAATGGGTACCTTTGGTGCCATTGCTATGTTTTCATTCCAAGATCGAGAAATTCGCCAAGATGAAACATCTAGCCGTGTTAAACCTCAAGATATCGAAATTAATGGCCAAGAAGGTAATACACCTAGTGGCAACGCTATCGTAAGAGACGAGCACAGTGTTGAACAATACGTAGAGCAGCGTAAACGAACTGCTGTAAATTTATCTCTTCAATGGGCACCACAATCTGGTAATGGCATGGTGTATCTTGATTTAAGCGGCACAAAGCGCTCAGGTGAACAAGCTGGTAACTCTATTTTAGGTGTCGCAGGTTCACTATCAACAGATGCAAATACAACTCAAGATGCTAACGGCGTAAATAATTACACGTTAACAAACGAGTTTGGTATTCCTAAAACATACAGTGACTTTCGTGAAACTGACTCGTTTTCAAATGCACTTGGTGCAGAGTGGAACCTTACTGACAGTATCAAAATCTCTGGTGAAATTGCGGTAGCATCATCAGAAAGCGTAAGACCTGATTCTGAATTTACACTTCGCCCAATCGAAAAATCAACATTTGAAGCAAGTGGTGGAACTCAGCTAACAAATCATTTATATGATGGTGCATTTTCTCAAGACGGTAATAAATTACCAAGCATCATTCATTCAGATCCTAATGCATTTACTGACCCACAAAACTTAGCACTTCGTACGTTTAAAAGTGAAGATAGAAGAACAGACAATGACGAAACAGCTATTCGTTTTGATGTTGAAATGTTTGAGCCACTCAGCAGCTTAAGCTGGGTATCTAAAGTAAAAGCGGGTGTACGTGTTACTAACCGCGATTACGAATATGAGCAATACAAAGTAGAAATTAAAGACATTTATAAAAATGCATTTAACGACTCAGACGGTTCGTTAGCCACTTTATGGGTTGATGACTACAACGCTGCTTTTTCAAATAGCTTTACAACAGTTAGCCACGACAACTCATTTGACCAATTAGGTCATTCGGGACAAAACGACCTACTAACCTTTTTAAGCTACAACGGTTTATCTAACCCGGCCAATACTTACGCTCAGCTTCAGCAGTTACTTGCAGGTACTAACCTAGCGTCAACAGGTAGTCTTTCAGATAATCAAGAGTTCCAAGAAAGCGCATACCGCAACGTAGTTGAAGATACTGCTGCCGTGTATATATCAGCCTACTTAGACTTTGATAACATCACTGCAATTGTGGGTGGTCGTTATGTAACTACAGATTTAGAATCAAGCGTATTTCTTAATGGCGAAAAAGTAACTGGCGACAATGACTACAGCGACTTTTTACCAAGCTTAAACGTAACGTATAACTACTCAGACGAAACATTATTCCGCTTTGCTGCTGCAAAAGTTATGCGCCGCGCTGACTTTAGCGAACTAAGCCCTGCATTTGACGTTAATAACGACATTACAGGTGCAACGCAAGGCTCTATTGATTTAGAACCATATCGTGCAACGCAATACGACTTATCTGTAGAGCATTACTTTGACCAAGGTAACGTAATTTCTTTCGCAGTATTTTATAAAGATGTTGAATCTTTCTTAAGTAACGAAAGTAGCTGTGTAGCTGCATCAAGCACTTCAACAGGTCAAAACGTAACTCAATGGAACCAAGTATGTCAGCTTGACGTTGCAGGTGTTTCACAAGACAACCTAGTTTACTCGGATGCAACTGACTTCCCAGTAGATGCTGATGGCTTTAACCATGTAGCAGGCTTACGTGACGCAGGACTAACGGGTATCGATACTATTAAAAATGTAAACGGTGAAAACGGCTCAGTACAAGGCTTTGAAGTTGGTTATCAACAGTTCTTTACAGACCTACCTGGTGCATTTTCTGGCTTAGGCATTAACGCAAACTACACATACGCAGACAGCGAGCAACCAAACGGTAACCCGTTATTAGATATTTCTAAAAATACGTATAACTTACAAGTATTTTGGGAATACGAAGGTTTCTCTACTCGTCTAGCTTATAACTACCGTGACAGTTTCTTAGATACTGAAAACGAGAAACGTGTAGAAAATATTAACTCAGACGGCAGTATTTCAGCAGAAGGTACTGTTTACGGTAATAACTACCGTGACGACAGAGGCCAGTTAGACTTCTCTGCAAGCTGGGATATTAACGAAAACGTGACCTTAGTAGGTAATGCGACCAACTTAACGGGTGAGCCTTCTATTTACCTATCTGAACTAGGTGGTGCTTGGAAGTACACTGAAGCGGATCGCCGTTACAGCTTTGGTATTCGCGCTAAATTTTAATTTTCCCTAGAAACTAAAGCCTGCTTTTATGCAGGCTTTTTTACGCCTATAAAAAAGTGGCTTTATATTACGTAAAAAACACTCCCACCTAGCTATACTTATTTGAATATTAAATTTACTATCAAAACGTTGTAACTATTAGCAGGAAAACTAAGGTGCTGTCGCGTTTATATAATTTTATGCCCGGTTTAAATACATTGCTGCACTATGAACGCCAATGGTTTGCTGATGATGTAAGGGCGGCGCTATCGGTAGCTGCCGTAGCTTTACCTGTTGCCATTGCTTACGCACAACTAACCGGTGTTAACGCCGCCGTAGGGTTATACTCTTGCATACTGCCAATGATGCTATATGCACTTTTCGGCACTTCAAAACAATTAATAGTCGGCCCTGATGCCGCAACCTGCGCCGTTATTGCCGCTGTAGTAACACCTCTTGCTGCAGGTGACAGCTTTAAGCATTGGCAACTTGTTGTCACCATGACCGCCATGACCGGCTTTTGGTGCTTTATAGCCAGTAAATTTAAGTTAGGTGTATTAGCTGACTTTTTATCTAAACCTATTTTAATGGGCTTACTAAACGGCGTAGCTATCACTATTATTGTGGGTCAATTTTCTAAAGTATTTGGTTTTACTTTTGATGAGCGCTACTTACTTGAACGCCTCGGTGGTGTGCCCACATACCTAGCGCAAACACATGTTCCCACCTTATTAATGGCTTTGTTTACACTGGCGGTCTATTTTGCCATGAAACGGATAAAGCCCACGTGGCCTGCATCTATGTTTGCTATTACCTTTGGTGCGCTTTTGGTATGGATTTTTGATTTAAAACAATTTGATATAAAAACTATTGGCACCGTAACTGGCGGGCTTCCCGTTTTTAATACCCCTGTTTTTGATTTAGGGATTATTCGTGAGCTGGTGGTACCCGCACTTAACTTAGCCATCGTGAGCTTTGTTAGTATGATGCTAACTGCCCGCAGCTTTGCTGCTAAAAATGGCTACGACATAGACGCCGATAAAGAATTTAGAGCGTTGGGTATTGCCAATATAGCGTCAGCTCTTTCGCAAGGTTTTGCAGTCAGTGGCGCCGACTCACGCACCGCAGTTAACGATGCAACGGGTGGTAAAACGCAGTTAGTATCAATAATAGCAGCGGCCATTATTGCTATCATAGCGATGTTTTTAACCGCTCCCCTTGAGTTTATTCCAAGCGCAGCGCTGGGTGTTGTACTTATTATTGCCTCTGTTCACTTACTCGATTTAAAAGCTGTTTGGCAACTAAAACGAAAAGATAAGCAGGCATTTTATCTCGCCTTAGCTACCTTACTAGCGGTGTTATTTATAGGCGTTATCCCAGGTATTACGCTTGCTGTATTACTGGGGTTATTTCAATTTATTCGCACTGTTATGCGCCCAACCGACAATATACTCGGCGTAGATGTTAACGGTGTAGTAAGAAGTTTAGACGCCACAGATAAAGCAAAAGCAGTGCAAGGCGTGTTTATCTATCGCTTTAATTCACCTTTAACTTATTTTAATGCCAGCTACTTTAAACGCAGATTACTTGAGCAATACGCAAGACAAAAAGACGATACACAATGCGTAATAATTGATGCAGTACCTTGCTTTACTCACTTAGATTTAAGTGTAATGGCCATGCTTGCCGATCTCGACGTTATATTTAAAAAGCGCGATATAAGGCTTGAACTTGCAGGTAGAAAACGCCAACTACTTTCGTGGTTTGATATTGCAGGAATGAAGTCAGGAAAAGAAGGTATATATATTCACTCCGATCTATATGTTGCGCTACAAAAAAATAGTGTAAGCCAGCCTACCGACGAAGTTGCCTTATTTGAAGCTCATACCAATTAGGAAGAATTAGCCGTGTTGTAAATTATAAACGGCAATAAAATAAAAAAGAGTAACTGTATTTTATGATTAGTTAAACAGCTAAGCCCCCTGATTGCCCTGTAAGTTATTTTCAATTCACTACATAAGCTATTTAATGGGCTAAAATAACTAAATTCTTAACAGGCTTCTGATATTGAAGTCACATCAATAGAGCAGCTAAGTTATAATACGGTTTAACCAACAACACTACTATACAACCTTGTTGGTTAAATTATTATGTCAATTAGCATTATAAAGTCGTCGATATTGATACAGCGTGTGGCTGCATAAGATCTTTTGCTTTTTCCATTTTCTCGTGGGAATCGGTATGTACAACAATCGCCCACAGACCCGAGCGAGTTGCTTCTCTTATATTATTGATCAAATCATCGTGATCTGGCCTTAACGAAAAAGCTCCAGCAATTAGTAAACCAACAAAAGTACAAAGAATACCTATCGAAACATATGTTTCTAGGATGTGTTGTTGTAAAAATTCAAACTCTAATAAAAAGAGTATACTGGCAATAATCACACCAACAACAAGACCAACTACGGCAAATACTAAGTGTGATTTCAACATAGTTTTAGCAATTTTTTTATCTTCAGGCTCAACCTTTTCATCGTAATGTTGATCGTGAGGTGGGATTAGCCTTATGCTTTGTTTTACAAAATTCTCGTCATTATTTAAAATATCAAAGGTTGCTTTAGCTTTATGTTCGCTGTCAAAAATACCACCCACTTTAGTGGCTTTATCTCCACTGCTTATATTCGCTTTCATGGCTATTATCTCCGCATTAAATAAATAGTGGTTTAGTAAAACTACTAACACTAATTAATAAAAATTATTGATAATTGAAAATACGACTAATAAATTCACTTTATCATCATAAAAGCAGTTGCAAGACTAACACCAACTTGATTGACGAGTAATAACTCAACTCCCAAAGTAAATAAGCTTACGTGTAAATTAGAGGTGGAGGGGTTATCCTTTGTTTTTTAATACTTTTAGTACCTATTTAAATTCATCGATTATTCTAACCTTATTATTTTTGTTGCGAACTCTGCACTACAATAATTAATGTCCATATAAATCACCGTGTAGAATATACAAAAAATATTTCAAACCTCGAAGCAACTAAAAAGTAATAATTCAGTATCGCCTTGTTGATAAGCCTAGCTATCAACAAGGTGTTAAATTAATAGCATACCCTCGGAGTCAAGTTTGAGGATATATGGCTTTAAGTTAGCCTAAATAATTTGTATTTGAATACTTATAACTTCATGAAGGCCCGTTTTTTATTTCTTTGGATCTATGCTTAAATTACTGTGGATGAACCATGTGTTCAACCTCATGCCAGTTAATTTAGCAATCACTTTAATCACATAAAAGAAAATACCAATCATTGCCGACCTCGACGTTATATTTAAAAAGCGCGATATAAGGCTTGAACTTGCAGGCAAAAAACGCCAGCTGCTCTCATGGTTTGAAATTGCCGGTATGAAGTCAGGAACAGAGGGCATATACATTCACTCAGACCTATACATCGCCCTAAAAAGAAATAGCGTAAGCCAGCATACAGAGGAAGTTAATTTATTCGTGGCAGATGAAAATAAAGAGGCGCTCACACATCCATAAAATACTAAACAGCAGATCAGCTAGCTGGCTCTGCTGTTTGTATTAAGTACTTTTTATACTTTAGGATAATTTGAAGGGAAAAACGCTTTTTTAGCGTCTTCATCAAACTCTTTTTTAAATGCTACATCAGTACCAATTACGCGTGCACGTGCAACCGCTGGGCGGCTATCAATGCTTTCAAACCAACGCTTAAGATTTGGATACGGTGCTAAACCTTCTTCGCCTAATACAACCGGTGCTTTATCGATCCAGCCCCAAGCAGAAACATCAGCAATAGTGTATGTATCACCCACAATAAAGTCACGACCTTCAAGATGTGTATCAAGTACTTCGTAGTGGCGCTGCGCTTCACGTAAATAACGGTTAACCGCGTAATCAAGCCCTTCTGGTGCCATATGTCTAAAGTGAACACTTTGCCCTGAATACGGACCTAAACCAGATGCGATAAACATTAACCACGACAGCATTTCAGCGCGGTCATCGCTCTTACCTTCTAGCTTTCCATATTTTTCAGAAAGGTACATTAAAATAGCATTCGAATCGAACACACGTGTTTCACCATCAACAATTGCTGGCGCTTTAGCGTTTGGATTAATTGCTTTAAATTCAGGTGTATGTTGCTCACCTTTTAAAGTATCAAGAGGAACAAGTTCAAACGGTAAGCCTGTTTCTTCTAAAAAGAGTGCAACCTTCATTGGGTTAGGAGTATGGTGAAAATAAAATTTAATCATGTAAAGTTCCTCAATAATTGAGCAACGATTAAAGCACAACTTGAGCGGGTGTTCAAATTAAGTTTTAACTAAGTAAAATACACAGTTAAAACGTGATTTAATTGTGAGTATTTCGTGATACTTCATTCGTAAATATCATTTAGGCTGAATGCAATATCAGCCTTTGCGAGAAGTAACATGCCTTTTAAAGCACTATCCGGTCCATTTTTAATCTCACTTGTTGGGTTAATAATTTTTTGCTTTCAAAGCCAAGCTGCTGAGCAAGTAACTATTTCCAGTACAGCTAATCAGACTACCTTTTTAGAGCTTTACACATCGCAAGGTTGCAGTAGCTGCCCACCAGCAGAACGCTGGATTTCAACGTTTACAGATGATGAAAAACTATGGACTGATTTAATCCCTATTAATTTTCATGTTACTTATTGGGATTATTTAGGATGGAAAGACCCGTTTGCCTCTGCTGTTTTTAGTAAAAGACAACGCACGTATAAGGCACTCGGTAAAAGTAGGATTGTAGCTACTCCAGGATTTATGGTTAACGGCAAAGGGTGGCAAGGTTGGTTTTATAAACAAGCTATTCCTGTAGCTAAAGCCCGTTATTTAGGTAATTTAAAAGCGACTACAAACAACAGTAAAATTAATCTCGAATACGATACTGTTAATATCGAAGATAATACTAACCAAAACTTAATAGCCCATGTAGCTCTATTAGGCTTTGGCATAGAATCACAAATACACAGCGGCGAAAACGCAGGACATAAGTTAAAACACGACTTTGTTGTTATTGGCTACGAGCAAAATGACATGCAGACCAAGCAGCAATTATCATTAACTGGCTTAACCCTGCCTCGCGCTAAAAAAATATCGCCAACAAAGCAAGCCTTAGTGTTTTGGGTATCTAAAAAAGGCGACCCTACCCCACTTCAAGTTGCAGCCAATTGGTTTTAAAAATTAAAGTTAATTGAATAAAATTATTAATTAACAACTCAGCACGCAATAAATGTCCCTGTATATCAACTATAGAAAAAGGCTTTCAATAATTTAAAAACTAATGAATTAGCATTGTTATTACAAAGAATTTATTCTTTTTTATTGTGTGTATCTGTATAAAACATAAATAACATTGTATTTACATCGACTTTTGTTTATAAAGTAAGTTGAATGGACTCTTGAAATAAGTAATTGACTTATAAGTATAAAAATCAAGCGCCTATCAATAAAAACTTCTGCAATTATCTATATGGACAAAAATTTATGCGAATTAACCAAAGCCACATTAAAACAATTGTAATCGCTGCAATTACAGCTTCCTCTTTAGCTGGGTGTGCTACAACATCATCAAAAGTAATAGAAACACCAACTGTTGCTAGCTATAACACAACCTACTCAGGTACAAAAAGCAAACTAGTCGTAGGTCAGTTTGTAAACCGTTCGAGCTTTCAAAATGGTATATTTTCATCAGGCCAAGACCGTTTAGGCAGCCAAGCAAAAACAACACTAATGAGCCACTTACAACAAACAAATCGCTTTAGTGTGCTTGATCGCGACAATATGGCAGCCCTTGCAGAAGAAGCAAAGTTAACAGGTACAAAACAAGTTCTTAGCGGTGCTAAATTTGTTGTAACTGGTGATGTAACAGAGTTTGGCCGTAAAGCCATTGGCGATCGCCAGCTTTTTGGTTTATTGGGTAAAGGTAAATCGCAAATTGCTTATGCTAAAGTAACGCTTAATGTTGTTGATGTTACTACATCAGAAGTTATTTATTCAGTGCAAGGTGCTGGTGAATACAGCCTATCAGAACGTGAAGTTATTGGTTTTGGTAGCACAGCTTCATACGATGCCACATTAAATGGCAAAGTACTTGACCTAGCTATTCGCGAAGTCGTTAACAAGTTAGTTACTGGTCTTGAAGCTGGCCAATGGGGCAATAAATAATGAAAAAGCTAATTACCTTAGCATTTGTTTGTATAGCCCTAACGGGTTGTAACTCAACGAAAGAACCTATTTACTATTACGGTGACTATAGCACTGCCGTATACGCCTATTTAAAAGCAGATGACGTAACAGCCGAAGAGCAAATTAGTATGCTTGAGCAAATTATTGCCGATGCCGCAAACAAAAGTAAGAATGTTGCACCTGGCCTACATGCTCACCTAGGTATGCTGCACTTTGAAACGGGTAATCCTTCATTAGGCACTACTCACTTCGAAACTGAGAAATCACTTTTCCCAGAATCAGTTCATTACATCGACTTCCTTCTAAAATCTGCGAAAGGCGCTTAATATGCTTAATTTAAAATCATACACAGCGATCGCATTAGTCGCATTACTCGCTGGTTGTGTTTCACCTCCACCAGCACATGACTACACAGCATTTAAACAAGCAGACCCTCACTCAGTTATTATTTTACCTCCGCTAAATAATACACCTGAAGTAATTGCACCATACAGTGTGATGACTCAAATGGTCGCGCCTATAGCTGAGTCGGGTTTTTATGTTTTTCCTGTTGCTTTAGTTGATCAAACCTTTAAAGGTAATGGCCTCACTGTTGCAAGCGACGTACACCAAGTACCGGCGAATAAATTACATGAAATTTTTGGTGCAGACTCTGCGCTTTACATCACTATTGAAGAATACGGCACTAGCTATGTTGTAATTTCTAGCGAAACAGCTGTAACTGTGTCAGCCTCACTAGTTGATTTACGCACTGGCGAGCAATTATGGCAAGGTAAAGCAAGAGCCTCTTCAGCTGAACAACAAAGTAATGGCGGTGGTGGCCTTGTAGGTATGCTTGTTATTGCAGCAATCAATCAAATTGCTGAAACGGTAACCGATAAAGGCTTTGAAATCGCAGCAATGACTTCAACACGCTTACTTTCTTCAGATGTTTACAACGGCTTATTATATGGACCTCGTTCACCTAATTATGGCCAACCAGCACCAAGCGAAAAGAAAAAATAAACTTTATAATTACTAATCTATTCTAGAGTTTTAAAAGGCCGTACTACCAAGTATTAACCGGCCTTTTTTTTTGGACGCTCAATTAGTACCGGCTATGCGCAACAGCCGTACGACTATTAATTATCTCAAACCAACCACTTTAGCAGTCGTTCAATTTACTTATGTTTACAAATAATTATGATTTAACTAGATTTACTGATTATTTTTATTCACAATTCGTTCACTTTTATACATTAGTTATGCTCAGCGTCATGGCTAATCTTATATTTCAGTTTATTTATATGGCTTATCAAAGCTCAGATTAAGGAAGATGTAATGCGAAAGCTACTCTCTGTAATATTTTTATCAACGAGCTTCATTTCCGGTTGCGGTGGCGGGGGTGAAGACGCCCCAAACTCCGCTGTAACTGCTGTTAATGAAACATCAAAATCAATTAGTGCCACTTGGTTTTACGAGTACCCAAATAAATGCTTAGAAACATTTCAGTTTAATACAGATGGTAGTTTCGAAATCAATTCTAATCAGTCGAATGTAACCGGTAGCTACTCATTTGATGCATCTGTTGATAGCGGTAAACGTCACTCATTAACCCTGAGCTTTGAGCAACAAAATCAAGGGTATGACTGTGAAAGTTCTTTTGATTATATTGTTGGGGCTAACCTTGAGCTATTTGCTAGTTTTCCTAATGAACAACAAATGCAATGGTATGAATCAGGCACTGGCGGCAGTGCTATTTTTACACTTGATAGAGCAATAACGTTGTCTTTATCAAGCGCACCTACTGAAGCAAAAGCAGGCGAAGAAGTTACATTCAATGTAAATAAAGATGCTGAGTCAGACACCCCAGTCGAGTTATTATACGGACCCACTGGAATGACGGTATCAAGCAAAGGGGAAGTAAAATGGACCCCACTATTGCCTATGATAACGCAACAAAATACGGTTAAATTTGCTTTTACATCTGATAGAACCCTTGAGCCATTAGTTAGTGAAATAAATGTAACAATACCAAACTTTAAAGCACCTACAATGCGAAAGGATATTGAGCTCACCCATATATCTAACGGTATGCAAATTGGTAACTTCATTGGCGATGAAAATAACGAAATGTTGGTGCTTGATAAATTAGGTGGACTGTCTGTTATATCTCAAAAAAGCGATGGATTCGAATCAATTTACAGCTACCCATACTCTTTTGGCGGTAATCAGAATGAAATGCGCCTATCTGTATTTAAAGAAGATAATGGCGCAAACAATACCTTTGTAGGAACAAATAATAATATCTATCAAGTAAGTGGTTTTACACAGCCCCCTCGCAGTGTATTTTCGACAAGTAAAACTATCCACAATTTTATGGTAAAAAATATTGATAGTGATAGCGAACCTGAATTAATCGTAATTTTCGGTGAAAGCTATAGCGCTAAAGAAGCTGTTGTTTACGACAATAATTTTCAAACAGAGCTTTTTAGCTTTTCTCTAGAGGGAGATTCTCCTATTGAAATAGCTGTTGCCAATATCGATAGCGACACATCATTAGAATTAATACTCTCAAACGGTGAAGTTTTTGATATCCAAAGTGCTAGCAGTCAATGGTTTAACGCTGACGGCTTTGGCCCAATTATGGCAACAGGTGACGTAAATAGCGATGGTATAGATGAGATCATTAGCACTGAAGGATGGAATTCGATAACAGTATGGAATGCTAATGATCGCTCTCAAATCCTAACTATTAATAATCAGGATAATTGTTCTGTAGCCACAGCAAATATAGATAACGACCCAGCCGATGAGATAATAATTGGCGACTGCCAATGGGGTCAAGTTCACGCCTACGATATTACTGATAATACCCATGCAGAGCTGTGGACACTGCCACTTATAGATCATGGCAGCGCTGCGATGGTTGTTGGCGATATTAATAATGATGGTAAAGAAGAAATTGTTTGGGGGACAGGCTTAAGCAGTTCAGGTAAAGATATACTAGTAGTCGCTGGTATTACTCCAAATCCCGAAATTTTATGGCATAACGCAAATAGAGAATCACCTTCACAATACGATTCCTATATTGCAGCTGGGTGGGCAAATATAAGCCCTGAAAAAGAGGCGGCAGTTTATATAATTCCTAGTACAAATAGTGGCTATATTCGCCCTCGATACTTAACTATGAATGAAGATGGTGAAGTTACACCTAATTATAATAGCTCATCAAATATTCTCGAAGCAGCCCTAGCAGCAATAGGTGATATAGATTCAGACAATTATGATGAATTATTTATATTTGGAACTCGCAATTACTCTCCTTCCCTAAACGTAATTGAATTAGAGTCTGATATTTCTAAATGGCAAGTAACGACAGAAGATGACTCTTCTAATTATAATGCTTTAGAGGTTACTGATATTAATAACGATGGCTATGACGATGCATTAATAGCCACATATGAAACACTTACCGTACACGACATTAGTAACAATAATATTCTAGCTACATGGACAGCTAGCAGTGCCATCACCTCAATTACTGCCACAACAAGTACTTTAGGGGAAAAATTAGTAATACTAAGTACTCGAGATAGCCTAACAACTCTTACCTTTGAGAATAATAAACTGAGCATGCGCTCCAGTTCAGTAAACTCAGAGGAATGTAAGAGTCTTTATGCACAACCTCAAACGGATAGTGTTTTATGTTTTTCTCCTGAATACTCATATCAGGGTAATTTAGTTACTTTTTCATTAGACTTAGAACTATTACTAAAAGCTCGAATTAATGGTGAAGTAACAGGCCTAATACAATTACCCTATTCTGATAATGTATTAATTACCACAAACTCAAGTGACAATAATTATTATTCACAATCAAGTCTTATCTCTGAAGTTAGTACAAAGACAGGTGACATTATATGGCAAGGCTACCCATTAGCGGGAGAAGTAATGGGTAACTCAATAAAATTTGGCAAAATAGGTAAAGATACAGTGCCACTAGTTTTTGGCACTAATGTTGGAATGTTTTTAACTCATTAATTTAAATTAAAGGGCTACTTGTGGTTTATTAAAAATAATAAACCACAAGTATGCGCGAGAAAGTAGAGATAATTTAGTTTTGACTAAATAAACATGAGGTTTAAAAACTAAATTTAATAGCAACAGAAAAAATAGTTTTTATAATAATACTAACTAAAAAAGCCACCATAAAAAACATAGCAAATGCTGAAACAGCCCCGCCACCGGTATACCCTGCTTTAGCTTTTTCCACCACCAATACATAAATTCCTAACCCTACGCTTACCTTAAACCATAGCCAGTAATCGTTGCTAAAAAGAGGAATTGCAGAAAAACCTATTATGGGCACTAATATTTTGCCCTCTTCGTTTTTGTGTAATAAATAAAAAGCCATAATCGCAATATAAAATAGAGCCGTTATATCAGGCATATAAATAACTTCCTTGTAAGAAAATAATAAAACCAATAAACGCGGCGATTATACCTATTACTGAGTCCCTATAAAATCTGATAATTGTGTTTACTTTTTAGCTGTGCAATATTAATTCACTAATAAGTACAAGGATTGCTAAACCTATTTACAGGTTTGGTATAAAAACTAAAAGGATGAATATGATTAAGCCATTTTACGCTAGCTGTTTGTTAGCCCTCTTGCTATTAACACCCAGCCTTGTAATAGCAAATCCGACAGCCTCGCAATATCAGGAAATTCTTAACGAGAGCCTATTTGAAAACGAGCCCGGGGTATCGGTAATTATAAGCAAAAATGGCAAAGTACTTTTCAAAGGAACGCGCGGGCTTGCCAACCTTGAGCATAACATTGCACTTAATGAGCAAAGCGTTTTACGTTTAGGTTCTATTTCAAAACAATTTACTGCAGCTGCAATTATGATGTTGCAAGAGCAAGGTAAGCTAGCGGTTACCGATGATATTCATAAGTATGTTGCAAGCTTCCCCACCGAGGGCAACCTCGTCACAATCGAAAACTTATTAACCCACACCTCAGGCATAGCCAACTACACAGATGACGACGACTTATTCGATAAAGAAATACAAGTACCCATCAGCGTTGACGATACACTCAAGAGATTTGCCAAACACCCAATGGTGTTTGAACCCGGCGAAGCGATGGCTTATTCGAACACGGGCTATTCACTGCTAGGTAAAATAATTGAAGTGGCGAGTGGGCAATCTTACAAAGACTTTATTGAACAAAATATATTTAAAAAACTAGGGATGACTCAAAGCAGCTATGAAGGGCAAGAAATTGTTGCTCACCGCGCAGCTGGGTATGAGCAAACAGAGCAAGGCTTTATAAACACAAGTTATATTAATATGGACTGGCCTTATGCCGCAGGTGCGCTTATATCTACCCCAACCGACTTAAACATTTGGTTTAGCGCATTATCGTCTGGCAAGCTTATTAGTAAGGCAAGTTATGAGAAGATGGTTAGCCCTTTTAAACTCAATGACGGCAGCTTTTCATCCTATGGTTACGGATTAATTATTAAGCCTTTGAATGAATACACCGTAATTAAACACACTGGCGGAATAAATGGCTTTTTAGCACATGCACGCTATATTCCAGAGCAAAAGCTATATGTTGCAGTACTGGCTAATTCAAACCACATAAACCCTATTTTTATCAACGAAAAACTCACAGCCAAAGCACTGGGTATTGCGCTCCCCGAGTTTAAAAAAGCAGATGTAACAGCGCAGCAGTTAGCGCCCGTATTGGGTGATTACCGTATTGATAAAAACACCTTACGCAGCCTAATTTTTGAAAATGACGTTTTGTATTCTAAGCGCACCGGTGGCGATAAAACAAAACTAATTACCATGTCTAAAAATAGCTTTTACTATCCTAATTCAAACAATTACTTAGTAATAGAAAAAGACAGCCAAGGCCAATTAGTAATGAAGTATTTTAGTGGATTATCAACAACGCCCACTGAGGCGATTAAAATTTAGCGACAAATTTGAGCGAGGCACAAAATGCTTCGCTCTTGCTAAATAGCTCTCTCTAAAGCTACTTTGATTTATTAAGCATCGCTTTTAAATCGGCAAATGGAGAATGCGTTGCAGCCTCAACTTTTCGCTCTGTAGTCGGACCCGCCATACATAATATGTTCGTGGTATTTATTGTGCTCATTGTCGTGGCAATAAATACACAATAACTCCCAGTTACTGCCATCCTCTGGATTATTACTGTGGTTATGATCTATATGATGCACCGTTAACTCTCGTAAATTAGAGTACTCAAACTCACGAGCACAACGCCCGCATACCCAAGGGTACAATCTTAAGGCTTTAATTCGGTAACCTTCCTCTTGCTTCACATAAGCCTGAGGTACTGCGTTATTCTTACTCATAGTATTCCTGGTAAATTTACTATTTTGGTGATCAATACTAAAAAAACTTAATTACTGACAAATCACCAAAAGAAGTATCTATATGCCGGCCTGTTTGCTCCCACGCACGTAGTACGACCATAAGTTTTTTATTGTCGGAAGTCCAAGAAATTCCACCGCCGTATGCTTCAACTTTTTCGGCGCCCGAATCTTTTAACCCCAGCCCAGGGTTTGTGTTTTGAATATGCCCTTTACCTACTTTGTACTCAGCAAATACGTGAACATTATGCGGTAACGAAAATGATAAAAGCGAGCCAATACTCGCCCCATACGAATTAGAAATTAATTTAGTGACCTGTGGCACAGGTGAATTTAAAAAATCAGCCTGAAATACAATATTATCTTTATTCTCAAGGGATACATGCTTGAAAGACCAAGCGCCAACAATACTTAACGACATATCAAATTTGTTACTTAGCTTTGGCCTATTAAGAAAAAAATGCTCAAACAAAGACTCTTTATTATTGAAGGTATAAAAGTTGTGTTGGCCAGATAGCTCAAACTTGGTTGAACGTGTATTTTGCGAGAAAATTTGATCCGTTTGATTGCCGCTTAAATTGCTAGCCGTGCTTTGCAGCCCTTCAAGCGTTTGATAGTTAAATGTGATTTTAGAATTTTTAAATTTTCTATACGAGAGCAGTATATCCTGTGTTTTTGTTTCAACGTCATCTTCAAAAATGTCGGCAGAGTAGCCAATTTCAATGTCGTTAATATCAAAAAACACACCCACACGCTGGTTATTTATGGGCTCTAACGAAAACAGTGTTTTTTGATTACTCTGCGCCAAGTCGTCGTATATTAGCGCGTGGCTAGTGCTTGGGTTTGAAATAGTTGTGCGTACCGATTTTAAGTCGAAGTCGAAAGCCAATACAGCACCGGATTGAAATGCCGCTAAAACAGCAAAGCCCACAATAACCAAGTAATTGCGATTCATTAAAAACACTCAAAAATTAATTTGTATTAGAGTAGCGTTTTTTTCACCTTAACTTATCACAAAAGATTAACAATTGATGAAAACTTTAAATAATGCGCTTTATGCCATTTTTTGAGGGGCTTTCAAGGTCAAACTCATTCACATGCTTAATTAGCTCCGGGAAGAACGCTAAAAACACGGCTTCTAATTCATCGTAATTCTGTGCTATGTCATCAGCCGCACCCTCAAAAGTGTTCGTAAAACGAATGCGTTTGGCTATATTATCAAGCGCAAGCCCTACTCCCTCAACGGTTTCGTACTCTTTAAACCAATCGTTTTTAGTCATACTTGTTACAACATGCTGCATTCGCGCTGGCATAACAGGTATACGGTTATTTAAAAGCTGATAGCTGGTGTACTTAAAATCACTTAAAGGTTGCTTGCTAAATCGTTGCCAATGCACAATTAAAAAGTGATCAAACACCACATCAATGGCCACACCAGCAAAGCGTTTACGCTCGGGTGAAAAGTATTGTTTAGCGTGTTTAACTGCGCGGTGAGAGTCGGTAAATTTATCAACTAAATAATGGTTATCGAGGCCATTTTTAACTGTGTTTGGTAAGTGCTTTACATGTCTTTTTCCACCAAAGTCACCCAACAGGTTCCCAAAGTGAGAATCAGCTGTGGGCTGCGCTAAATAAAGATGAGCTAAATAATTCAAAGTGTTCTCTGATTGGCTAATACAAATAAATAATAACGCAAATTTAAACCAAACTCACATTCGTGTTTAAAGCAGTACTTATGGTTTTGCTTACCAGTTTTTACTCAAACAGACTGCAAAGTATTGTATAAACAGCGCAACTATAAAACGTCTATATAAAAAGCCGCTATATCAGCTATGGCGGCTTTTTAATGCTTAAGCTTTGTTGTTAGTTTAGTTACTCGACTTTACCCAATTTCCATTATCATTTTTGCTATAACTATTTTTAACCGCCGACCAAGCTACTTTGTGCGCTGTTGTTTCGCGGTCATCATCGTTTTTTCTATCGCTAGGGTCCTTATAGGTATCCCACGCACTATTAAACGCCTCTTGATATATCTCTTGAGCATGTTTAGGTAAGTTACTTTTTACCGACTCAGGTAATTCATCACGATTTTTATATGGCATAACTTCCTCCTTAGATTTACTCAATTACGCCACAAGCAACACGTTTGCCACCGCCACCTAATGGCTTTGGCTTATCTGCATAGTTATCACTTCCTTCGTGAATCATTACTGCGTGTTGTTTAAGTTTTTCAAGCGTGAGCCTTGGCGCTAAAACAGGCGATTTAGCTAGGCCACTTTCATTTACATACAACGCCGGTAAATCGCCTAAATGGCCATCCCCCCAAGGAGCATCATGATGCTCGCTAGCTTTTGGATCGAAATGCCCACCAGCGGCGCCCCCCGGCACAACTTTCTCGCCTTTTTTCTTGGGTTCACAACTAGCAAATTGGTGAACATGAAAACCATGCTGCCCCGGTGTTAAACCTTTTAAACTTGGTGTAAAAACAACGCCGTTATCATTTTCTGTTAGTGTAATAGTACCTAGTGATTGCCCTTGGCCTGACTTAGTTACTTGGTGCATTTGAACTTTTACATTAGCCAGTGCGCTATTTTGTAGTAACACACCGGTAAGTAGTATCGCAAAAGCTGGTTTTAAAACGCGGGTTAAAGATCTTTTAGCGTTTGAATCAAACTGCAAACAATTCATCATCATCTCCTCGTTTAGTATCAAATTAATAAAGTAATAACGCTAAATTAAGCGACTATTAAATAAGTAGCTTCAATGTATATACCAGCCCTACGCGGAAACATGAATTTATATATTATTTATTTTTAATCTATTGATTAAAAAGTAAATTTATAATTTTTATTAATTTTAAATAAATAGCTAATTAATTAAAAAAACTGACTTTCACCCAAAAGTTAAACAAAAACCAAGGCATATTTACAAACAGAATGGCAACTTTACAAAACTCATAAAAGAAGACTACCAACGATCCAGTCCAAAAAGACAAGCCAAGTTAAAAGGCAGCTATTAAAAAGGCCGTTATTATATAGGCGGTAGTCTCGAGAGTTGGTGTTGTTAGGGGGGCCTTACGACATGTAATAAAAAGCGCCTATCTAAATAAGTCTTTTCTATAATTAAAGCATGTTTAAAACCAATTTACTTATATATGGAGTTTATTTAATGACAAAAAATTACGTTAATATTTATGATTGCTCCGCCGTTAAAAACGAAAAAAAAGGTGAAACGAAGTTTCACCTTTTTAATTAATTTTGAAACTAATTAGTTAACGTTAAGCCTTAGAAACGTTACTTGCGCCTGCATTGTTAAGTATTTCTTCAATAGCGTTTTTGTTGTCACTATCGTACTTAACACCAATTAATATAGAGCCCTTTTCAATGGCATCTTCATAATATTTAATTTCGTGCTCAGGAATAAATGCACCAATTGCAGCACCTAAAGTACCACCTACTGCGGCGCCTGCGCCACCAGCAGCAAATGCTGCGACTAATGGTCCGGCAACTAATAAGCCCGTACCACCTGTTGCTACAGTACCTACTGCAGTAAAACCGCCAATAATTGCAGCAAGAATACCACCTGAAGCCGCGCCTACAAGGCCACCTTCAGCGGCTTTTGTACCTTCGTCTACAGCAAAATCTTCCTTTGCGTATGAGTCGTTGGCTACAATGCTTATGTCAGCTTCATTAATACCTAAAGCTTCTAATCTATAAATTGCGAGTGTTGCTTGTGATGCACTTTCAAATAACCCAGTAATAACGGTACTCATAATAACTCCTTTATTTTATTTAAGAAAATACACTTACTACCAAGCAAAACCCAAACCACAAATTTAACCAATAAAAATCAATACCTTAAATAAATAATTGTATCAATTTACTTATTTAAAAGGTAAAAGTTGCTAAGCTTTGTAAAAAACTCCTACCTAATATAAGAAAACTTACTAATAAGCAGTACGCAGCTTTAACACAAAATAAATTATTACTTACTCCACGTAATTTCAGCTAATTGGTTAGTTGCTGTTTGATGAATGATCAGCCCATTATTCCCCATGCGCATATGCCTAATTAAGCCAGAGTAAACTCCTTCTTTACTCGGAATTTGCCAGCTCTGCATAGTTTCGGTATTAAGGTCGAACCTTACTAAGGTTTCAGGACGCTTGGCTGACTCGTTAAACCAAATGGCGTTATCGGCATATTCAATTGCATACGGATGACTGTTTTCACCACTGGGATTATCCCACTGCGTTATTTTACCGTTTTTGGGGTTATAGCGGCCAAGTTTACCCATACCAGAGTTAACATAAAAAACCATATCGTCAGGCGTAATGGCTAATCGCCTAGTATGCGTTTTAGCGCCTGGGAGTTTTATCTCACTAAGCTCCATGGTATTTTTATCAACTTTAACCAAACAGTTACTACCATTACACGACACCCACGGCGTACCTTTTGAATCAAGCTTAATACCATATGGCCGCGAGCCTTTAGTGGGTAAAGTAGCCAATTGAATATCGCCAGTTGTAGGGTCTAGCTTGCCAATCATATTGCTATGCTGGAGGGTAAACCAAAATATTCCGGCTTCATCAAATACACCAGTATGCGGGTCGCGGGCATTTTTATTTGGCATTTTAAACACTTTAAATTTTTCGGTTTTTAAGTCTAAATATCCAACCGTGCCATTTTTATTGCCTAAAAACCAAGGGGTTTGATTTTTATCAAGCGATACACTGTGCGCATAGGTACCACTTGGCAGTGTGTACTCTTTCATATCGCCGGTTTGAGGGTCTAACCTGCCTAAAATATTACCCCACTGGCCAACCCACCAAATAATGCCATTTTTACCTTGCACCGGATCGCGAGCGCGCTGCCCAAGCGTTGGCACTTGCCAGTACTTAAAGCTAAGCTTTAAATCGCCCGTAACAACCTTAGACTCGCGCTTAGTGTTAACAGGATAATGCTCAGCTAAATAAGCGCTTATATCTTTATTAAGCGCAGTATCTGCGCCCGCATCAACCATATAGCTTATTAATGTTTGCCAGTCCTGCTGGCTATAACCCGCGCTGCGCTCAAGGTTAGTTAAACTATGGCAACTAGCACAAAGCTGCTCAACTACTGGCCCCTTATCGTTGCTCAGCACTGGTAGCGGTGCAAACAAAGTGCCCGACACAGCCATTACCAAAACGTATTTATTAAATAAAAATCGATTTTTACTCATAACGCCCTCCCTTGTTTTTTAATATTAAAGCATAGGGCGATGGTGTTTACTATATGTACAGACAAGCCGACTAGAAGGTAAGTTAATTTGCAGAATAAATGCCTCAAAAATAGACCTGAGCACAGTGGCACAGGCTTTACGTTAGTTACTTAGCTGATGCTTAAGTGTGCTTTAAAACGACTAAATTGCACAAAGAGAATAATAACCGCTTAAAAAACCTGATTTAAAGTCTTCAGAGTCTATCGGTATGTAAATTGCTGGTACTACTGTTCTTACTTAAAGAGTTACATATTGGTAACTCACGCTACAACTAAATAATCGAGGGTAATATGAGTAATAAACAGCTAATTACGACGATAGGTATAGGTCTGGCCGCTGCATCAGCAGGTATGTTAACAAGGAAAACTTTACAAAAATCGTGGGAAAAGGTTACCAACGAACCAGCCCCAAAAGATAGGCCAAGCGAAGAAACAGATCTTAAAGAGGCCGTTACATGGGCAGTAGTCTCAGGTATTGGTGCGGGTGTTGCAAGAATGGCCGTACGCTACGTACTAGACAAGCGCCGCTCCAAATAAACCTACCCAATTAATACCTATTATAAGTATTAAGCGTAATACGGTAAGGTTCTACAAGGCGCCTTGCGACAACCACTCCCCAGTTGTCGCAAGCAATTTGGCAAAAGCCTAGGTTAAGGTTACTTAACTATTGAGCTAAAAAATGGATTAATACCCAAATCGGGGTTCAGTGATGAAACTTAAAAAGTCCGATGGCGCGGCTGCGCAACTTATCCGACCTACATAGATTGAAAAACTGGAGGTGCCTTGCAATATGACCCTTTATTTTAAGCAGATACACTCTATTGGACATTAACTCCCTTTCAAAGTTGTTGCCTGCCTACAAGCTTGCGTATAATGCCCACATTCCGGCTGCATTTTTTAGCCGCTAACTTGGATTTTAATAATGAAAAAACTCTCTGCAGTGCAAATAAAACAGCAAGCGCTTGTACTCAATACTGCTGAAAAATTAGAAGAGCAAGGCCGCGCTGAGCTCCCAGACATGCTGCAATGCTGGTTTGATGTGGAATATCACTTATTTCCAAGTTCACTACTGCTGTATTTTCAGTTTGAAAACGAGCAAGCCTTAGCAGCCGCAGAGCCAGATTTATTAAAATGGCAAAAACGCTTAAGCGGCGCAATGCTTAAAAAAGGCGTGATTTTAAAGGATATGCGTAAACATTTAGTGTTTACCTTAAAAGGGCCAGATGATTAATAGAGGGTTTTAAAGGACTATAAAGCCTTTCGCTCGTATCGTCGAAGCGCATAAAACCATAATGAAAAGCCGTTGCATTGCTGTAACGGCTTTTTACTTTTATGAGAACTTAAAGTAGAACCTATAAAGATCAATTTTTGACTCAGGGATTTTTATTAGCCGATGATACTAATTGGCCGTTAAACAATACTAATGCACGGCAAAAGCAAATTTCAGTCGATTCAACGTTAATCGGTTGCCCTAAGTTAGTAATAATAGGATAGTAAATTACACATAAAAAATAGCCTTATATTAGGAATATTATGATCAAAGTATTATTAGCGACCAGCTTAATTGCCTCTTCATTCGCTGCTTTAAGTAATCCTTTAACTGTTGAAGAACAGCGTATCAACAAAGCCCAATCGGCAATGCCAAATGTTTTAAATGCATTTACCTCACAAGTATCAAATTTTGAGCAACAGTTTAAAGAACTTAACAACTTTAAAAGTGCAAAAGCATTAGTACAAAACTTTAGCTTTGAACTATGGGAAAACGCAAAACAACGCATAGCAAAAACCAATAACTACGACGACCGAGAGCTTTACTGGGCACGCTTGCTTTCAAGCAAAGTAATACGCACAACGTCACCTAAATTTTCAATTACGCAGACTCAACTAAATACTTTACTAACCCTACTTGAGGAAGGCAGTAGAGGCCGTACCGACCTTGCTTTTTCATCAGGCAGTACTAAAAAAATATTACTAACGGGTTTTGACCCTTTTTTACTCGATAAAAACATAAACCAAAGTAACCCCTCAGGTGTTGCGGCGTTATTACTCGACGGCCAAGTTATTAATTACAACGGCATAAGCGCAGAAATTAACACTGTTATGGTGCCTGTACGCTACGAAGACTTTGATCAAGGTATAATAGAGTCGCTACTTGCCCCATACTACGCACTTAATAATGTAGACATGGTAGTAACCGTAAGTATGGGCAGAACAGAATTTGATTTAGAGCACTTCCCGGGTAAACGCCGCAGTGTAACCGCTCCCGATAATGCCAATATTGTGTATGGTGGAACGCAAACAAGCCCAGTAATACCAAAACTCAATGGCCGACCACTCCCAGGCAACGAGTTTGTAAAATTTAGCTTGCCTGTAACTTACATGCAACAAGCCAAAGGCCCTTATAAAGTTATCGACAATCATGAAGTCACCACGCTTGAAAAAACCTATAAAGCGGGTTCGTACGGCGAGCTTAAAAATAGTATTGCGGTAAATGGCGGCGGCGGTGGTTACTTGTCTAACGAAATATCGTACCGAAGTATTCGCCTACGCGATGCGCTTAATTCAAGTATACCTACAGGGCATATTCACACCCCACGTATACAACAGTTCGAACCTGAAACAGAAGCTAAAATAGTAAAACAAATAAAGGCAATGCTAGAGCAAAGCTTAGTAGCGCTATAGTTTATAACTACTAGTTTAAGCGCATAAAAAGGGCAATAATATTGCCCTTTTTTAAATGGGGTTACTAGGGCAGGTTTTGCATTTTTCCTTAATCACAAATGGCAAAAAGAAAGACCTGACCCTGCTGATTTTTGACCGTTAACAGTTATTCTTCGATAGCCTTAAGCTTTTTATAAATAAAAAGATCATCTTCTATTTTAAAAATAACTAATATTAATAGCTTTAAGTAAAGTAAATACGAATTTTCATGCAGATAAACTTCAGTTGGGTTAGCCTGTGTACCATGTAAATAGCTATTTCTTAAGTCGTGCCCGTTTGTAAACTCACTTTTGTTTAAGTAGTAATTGAAATAGTTTTGCTCAGGTATTGCGAAAAGTGAACTTCCAAAAAGCACTATTCCATCCTTACTCATATTCATAACTTCGCCTTGAATATCGGCAGGATAATGGTGAAACGAGGCAACCTCATTTTCAAAGATATCTCTTAATATTAATATTCGGTTCCAATTTGTGACTTGAACGCAATTATTTTCATCGACAGATATATGATTCTTATCTATCAAATAATTTAAATGCTCATGCTGATGTTCTTCATAATTTCCAAACTTTATTTCTTCTTCACTCACCAACAAATCAACAAAATTTCTGTATTGCTTATCTTTGAAAGGGTCAACATAAGTCAACAAAGTCTGATCCGAAAATAGCAGATGGGTTAGCGAATCAACTTCTTGATTACCTTTGTTAATGTATATGTACTTATTATTATTTAAGCTTGGAATATCTTTGATTGCTGTAGGGCCAGATGACATTTGCAGGAGTTCAAAATCAATATATTCATTTTCTACGAATAATTTATATTGCTTTAATATCGATTCAAACTCAGGTGCGATTGTTCTTATTTTCTCTAAAGCAGAAGCATTTTGAGTAGGGACTGTAAAATTGGCGTTACTCGGTAAGTCAAATAATTCCGGTAAAGTATCAATGAAAACTGTTTTTAGAATATCCTCTAATGAATATTTAAGCCCTTTTAGTATATTAGAATATGTATAAATTTGGGCCATAGATGCCATTTCTAATTGTGTGAACGCAACACCATAAACGTATTCAGTTTTTGACCGAATTCCTAAAGTTCTTTCAAAAATTCCAAGCTGATTTTCTTTGCTCGTTAGAGATACGATATTCTGTTCATCCACGTACTCAAAAAGTGTCTTGAAGTTTCTATACAGAATATATGGGTGATTATTTTCTTTAATGTAATCTAAGCTAAATTCGTAATGGATTATACCCTGCTCAATCCAAGCATGTTTAATTTTAGAAGCATTTTCTGGATAACTAATAGCTACCCCGTATTCAAATGATGAACTAGAACCATTATCGAAAAAGTCTTTAATAGACTGTTGATATTTTCTCTTAGCCGCCAGTTTAGTTTTATCTGAGATGCGGAAGTCACTATGTCTTTTAGCATTCTGTATTATAGGCAGATAGTTAGTATTACAATGCTCTGAGTCGATGTACGAATAAATAATATTTTCTTTGTCTTGAACAGTTAAACAACTAGGGAGGTACAATTGAGTTTTATTAAAGCTATCTTCAACTTCATATATAGACAAAAGGATCTCAGCACTTTGCTGGGCACTTTTAAAATATTCGCAAAGGGTAATCTTATATTTATTAACCAATTTTTTTTGACTCAACAAGTACCTAATTTGATGTGGGTTTTTCTTTATAACCTCTTCTATTTGAGATGGTGATATTCTTTTAAACTGTTGATAATTACTTATTAATACCCAGAAGCTTTCATAGTAACCGTGAAATATACTTTCAAAATGTGGTAGGAAGTTACTATCATCAATATTAGTTATAAACTTACCAATTACAGTTCTGAAACCATTAACTTTTTCTTTATAAGCAGCAATGTCTTTTTCAGACCAATTTTTAAGGTATATCGCTTTTTCAAAAAACAGCGATATATTGTACAGTTCAAGTATATCGTTTATATCTTTGATATCTTCCAATAATTCGCTATTCAATAGAGGCTCTGCTTTTGATAAATAGTGACCACTCGACATGTCGTGTATTGAGTGAAATACAACTCTATCTCTATCTCGCTTACTCATAACTAAAATATACCACTTAACTTCGTATCAAAATTCTTTCTGCTAAACTATAGAGTTTATACATGTATTACAAATACTTAATGGAATATTTCACTAGTAATGATGCCATATATTTTTGTAAAATAAGTTAGTGTCCTATGTGAGCTAAAAATAACCCACTTCTACCAACAGCAAAAGGGTAAGTTGCTTTATATACTTCGGAGAGCTTTATACGACTAACATGCGTGTAAAGTTGTGGTGTAAGAATGCTAGCATGGCCTAACACTTCTTGAATGTGGAGAGGATCTGCGACATTGTCTAATATCTTAAAATACAGAGGGTCAGCTATTGTTTATTGCCAAGACCAAACACCAATCTCACGTTTAACACCCTCCCCCCGTCATTACGCCCTGAAAATAAGCAATTGATAAGTAATGTCGCGCATGGATGCGCGATAAGGCGAAACTAGGCCATGGATGGCCTATCTTCGCCGCTTACGTTCACATCAATTAATTATTTGAAGGAAATAGCGTGATGCTCGGGTGCGCTGAGAGTGTCCAGAGAGGGACCAGCGGCAGCCCCTCTTTGGCTGCTGTCGCCAGCGCGACAAAACCTTGAATAAGGTTTCTAATCTTTAAAAGGTACGAAACGTATTCGCGTTATCGGTGATGATAACCTCAAACACCTATTCAAATACTGATTCGGGCTCCCGCCCGCGCGTCAGCAAGCTGTACGCCTACAAGAAATAACACATACGCTTGGCTTTTGAGCGAGTAAGTATATTTGTGAGTCGTTGGGTTTCGTTTCACTCTATCCAACCTGCGCCCATATTATTTATGGCGAATCACCACGCACAAAAAAGCCGTTACATTGCTGCAACGGCTTTTATAATTTTGATAAATTCCCAAACTATAATAGAGCTTACTCACCATTAAAGATCAAAAATTAGTCTCTGCTGTGGTTGTTGAATATAGTTTGCAACTAATATTCGATAACTTATGAATACATTAAGATTTATAGTTGAGCGTACTGCATATTATGATTACCCATTAAATTGTACAAACTTTTCAAATTACCTTCTGACTCTGGGTCATCCCAACCTCTCAACCACCTTACTTCGATACCCAAATATTGTGCCCAAGCCACTGCTTTTTTCATTTCTCTAAATTTACCATTTTTGGCGCATGACTCTATGTACTGGTTAACAAGCAGATATTGATTCCGACCAGCACTATACTTAGCCTGATTAAACGCTTGCTCATAATACATATAAGATTTTTCGAATGATTTATGATGGTAGTAATAATTTGCATAACACCAATTACATAACCACCCCAAAACATTATCAAGCTCAGCTTGCTTCAATTTATTATGATAATTATCGATGTTATTCAAAGAATCATAGTTATTCTTTAGTAACATTCCTTCATTAAGCAACTCAATAAATTTTGATGGTATCTCTTTTATAGCTGGAGTTAATGCCAGTTGTGTTAGTACTTGGTGACCAGTAAAAGAGCCAACATGAGCTAAAACTAATTTAGCCTTTTCTATTTTGTTTAATTCTTGAAAAGATTCATGCGCTATATAACTTTGTAATACCTCAGTACCGTGCCTAACAGCTAATGCATAATGCTCCCAATACCTAGAAACCTCATAAAAATAACGCCGATTAATATCAACTTCACTTGTGAAACCGATAGATTTTTTTAAACCCTTTATTGATTTATCTAACTTTGAATTTATGCGGTATAACCTACCAGATTGACCTTTAACATGATCAATGCAACTAATTAAAAATTCACGACCAAAATTACTTTCCAGTTCTCTAAAACAATAAGAAGAAACCCGCCCAATAAATAAGATTATTTTTAAACGCTGCTTTTCTGATTTACTAAGTAACCTTCTTAAAGATCCATTAGAAGGACACTCCAACAACGACAATGAATATTCTAAATTGTTAAACAGTGAACTAATACTTGGAATTTGATCAGTTGTGCTCCAATGCTGAGCATTTTCTAAGTTCTGGTTTGCTCTGTAATCATCCACACTTTTATCTGGGTAGTGAAATGATGATTGGCTAATAGATAAAGACTCATAAATGAGTTGCCATGCTTTTCTTAATGGCCAGTTAATATTTTGCCCTTCAATATCGGGCAAAGCCCACTCTTTTAAGTTTGGTAGATTGAGCTTTGAGGCTGGCACATTTATTTTTAAGTAGTTCTTATAAAAAGAAAGTAAGACCCGATCTAATAAATATTGTTGGATAAACCATTTTGAAGAATTTCTTTTATTGAGATATGTACCATCATCAGCTAAAACACTTTTATAAGTGACGAGCAGCTCTTCGACAGCTTCCAATACCATAAAAATAACTCTCTCTTCACCTAAAGCACTTTCAAGCAATAATCTAAGTGAATCAATTAACTCTTCAAGCTTACCATCAATTTTCGAGCTTTCGTCAGCCAAACGTTTTAACTTGGTTTGCAGCTTTTTCTTATTGCTCTCGCTCAAGAATGAATTACTTCTATCCTTTTGTGCCAGAAGCCCAGTAATATTAAAAATCTCACGAACGAGATCACCGATAGTCGGAAATGTAGCTTTATTATTTTCCATTTAAATAAAGGGCCTCAAGGGCCCGTTCCTTATTATTTTTTGCCACTTTTAGGAGCAGCATTACCTCTATCTCCACCTGATTTATTGCCTGTAGTAGATGGCCAGTTACCACCAGGGTCTGGATGACTAGAAGCGGGTTTTGATGAATTTGGTTTTGACATAATAATATCCTCAATAATTAGTTAAAAAAATAAAAACAACACCTCAGCGTTGATTCGCCTAAAACTATAACTATTCAATTAAGTTCTGACTTCAGGCATTTTGGAAACAAAAAATAACTTACCAAGAACATCAACATTTCAAAATTCATATGTATAAATTATCTATACTTTGGCAAAGGCTTCACCTCTATCTTACTCACTTGAATTAAGGCTCTATTACAGTCTTTGTGAAGGGGTTAAATCTCGCCTTCATACATTAAAGTATTAGCTGATAAATATTGCATTTTGCTATGACCAAACACCAATCTCACGTTTAACACCCTCCCCGTCATCACGCCCTGAAAATAAGCAATTGATGAGTAATGCATTTCATGGATGAAATGAAAGCTATGCTTGCACATGGATGTGCTTTCATGGCGCTTACGTTCACCTCAATTAATTATTTGAAGGAAATAGCGTGATGCTCGGGTGCGCTGAGAGTGTCCAGAGAGGGACCAGCGGCAGCCCCTCTTTGGCTGTCGTCGCCAGCGCGACAAAACCTTGAATAAGGTTTCTAATATTTAAAAGTACGAAACGTATTCGCGCTATCGGTGATGATAAACCTCAAACATCTATTCAAATACTTATTCGGGCTGCCGCCCGCGCGTCAGCAAGCTAAACGCCTACAATAAATAACACATACTCTTGGCTTTTGAGCGAGTAAGTATATTTGTGATTCGTTGGGTTTCGTTTCACTCCACCCAGCCTAGAGGAACTACAGAGAGGTGCAGGTCTTGTTTCTTGCCAAGACCAAACACCAACCTCACGTTTAACACCCTTCCCCGTCATCACGCCCTGAAAATAAGCGATTGATGAGTAATGTCGCGCATGGATGCGCGATAAGGCGAAACTAGGCCATGGATGGCCTATCTTCGCCGTTTACGTTCACATCAATTAATTATTTGAAGGATTAAGCGTGATGCTCGGGGCGTCGTGGGGTTCCAAGGGGCGGTCGGCGGTAGCCGCCCCTTGGTTGCCGCCAGCAATCTGGCAAAAAACCTTGAATAAGGTTTCTAATTTCTAGAAGTGCCCAACGTATTCGCGCTATCCGTGATGATAAACCTCAAACATCTATTCAAATACTTATTCGGGCTGCCGCCCGCGCGTCAGCAATCTAAACGCCTACAATAAATAACACATACTCTTGGCTTTTGAGCGAGTAAGTATATTTGTGATTCGTTGGGTTTCGTTTCACTCAATCCAGCTTATGCAACTTGTGTTGTAAGGCGAAAGTTAAGTGCTTTCATCACTTTAAAAATAGTTTCCCAACGTGGCTTGGTTTTACCGTTAACTGCTTTATATAAGCTTTCACGGTTTAACCCCGTTGCTTTAGCAATATCACTCACGCCATGTTTTTTTACTAATAAGCCAAGTGCTTCAATAAAGGTATTTGGATCATCATCAGCTAAACACTCTTCTAAAAATGTATTAATTTCTTGCTGTGTTTCCATATAGTCAAACGGGTTAAAATCTGATGTTTGTAGCGTCATAGTAATTACTCCAATTTATTCAACTTGCTAAACAAATGTAGCCCAAAGGCTACATGCGTGCAATTTTATTTAAGGGATACCGAATTTTGATTTAGCAATCAACGCGTCAGCAAGCTAAACGCCTACAATAAATAACACATACTCTTGGCTTTTGAGCGAGTAATTATATTTGTGATTTGTTGGGTTTCGTTTCACTCTACCCAACCTACGCGCATATTATTTATGACGAATTACTATGCACAAAAAAGCCGTTGCATTGCTGCAACGGCTTTTTAATTTTGATAAATTCCCAAACTATAATGGAGCTTACTACCCATTAAAGGTCAAAAATTAGTCTCTGCTCTTAGTCGCGATAAGTCTCAACCGGTGGGCATGAACATACTAAGTTACGGTCGCCGTATACGTCATCAATACGTGTAACGGTTGGCCAGAACTTGTTTTTAGCTACTGCAGGCACTGGGAATGCAGCGTAAAAACGGTCGTATGCGCGGTCCCATTCGTTACCTAACACGTCGCCTTGTGTATGCGGTGCAAACACTAGCGGGTTGTTTTCGATTGACCATTCGCCAGAGATTACTTTTTCAATTTCGCCTTTAATTGACACCATTGCTTCGATAAAGCGGTCAATCTCACCTTTTGATTCAGACTCAGTTGGCTCAATCATTAATGTGCCAGCTACTGGGAACGACATAGTTGGTGAATGGAAGCCGTAATCTTGCAAGCGCTTAGCTACGTCCATTTCAGTAATGCCTGATAGCTCTTTAAGCGGGCGCAGGTCAACAATACATTCGTGAGCAACACGGTTGTTACGACCACGGTATAAAATTGGGAAGTGCTTGCTTAGCTCATGCGTTAAGTAGTTAGCATTAACAATTGCCATTTCAGTGGCTTGTTTTAAGCCCTCGCTGCCCATCATGGTGATGTAAGCCCATGAAATAGGTAAAATAGCGGCTGACCCGTAAGGCGCTGCCGATACCGCACCGTTACCAATGTTAGTACCTGGTACGTTAATTACGCTGTGGTTTGGCATAAATGGCGCAAGGTGCGATTTAACACCAATTGGACCAACACCTGGACCACCGCCACCGTGTGGAATACAAAACGTTTTATGTAAGTTTAAGTGCGACACGTCCGAGCCAATAAAGCCTGGGCTTGTTACGCCAACTTGCGCGTTCATGTTTGCGCCGTCCATGTAAACTTGGCCGCCGTGCTCATGAATAATGTCACAAATTTCGCGAATTGTTTCTTCGTATACGCCATGCGTAGACGGGTATGTGATCATGATGCACGATAAGTTTTCAGACACTTCCTCAGCTTTTGCTTTAAGGTCGCTCATGTCTACGTTACCGTTTTTGTCGCAGTTAACTACCACAATTTTCATGCTCGCCATTTGCGCTGATGCAGGATTAGTACCGTGCGCAGAGCTTGGGATTAAACATACATTACGGTGTGCGTCGCCGCGTGACTCGTGGTATTTACGAATCGCGATTAAGCCTGCGTATTCACCTTGCGCGCCAGAGTTTGGCTGTAGTGATACTGCATCGTAACCGGTAATGTTTACTAACCAGTCGTGTAGCTCGCCAATCATTATTTGGTAACCCTCTGCTTGATCTAGCGGGCAGAATGGGTGAAGGTTTGCAAACTCAGGCCACGTAATTGGGATCATCTCAGCAGTCGCGTTTAGTTTCATGGTACATGAGCCTAACGAGATCATTGAGTGATTAAGCGATAAGTCTTTGCTTTCTAGTCGCTTAATGTAGCGAAGCATGTCTGTTTCGCTGTGGTAGCTGTTAAAGTTTGGATGCGTTAGTACTTCGTCGTCACGTACTAAACTTGCAGGGATAGACTCGCTGCCATTTGCTTCAACGTCTGCTGCAATAGCGTCAACACTTAGGCCATGGCCTTCGCCTAAAATAATATCGAATAACTCAGCGATATCTGCACGTGTTGTAGTCTCTGATACCGAAATTGAATACTCGCCTTCGTGGTTTGTTGCAAAGTTTACGCCTTTTGCAATTGCACGCGCTATTACGTCGCCTTTGCTATCGCTTACTACTGTTAGCGTATCAAACCAAGTGCTGTGCTTAAGTGCGATGCCTTTAGCTTTAAGGCCACTTGCTAAAATATCAGCAAAGCGATGTATACGCTGCGCGATAGTTTTTAAGCCTTGTGGGCCGTGGTACACCGCGTAAAACGCTGCCATGTTGGCAAGTAATACTTGTGCTGTACAAATGTTTGAATTGGCTTTGTCGCGGCGAATGTGTTGTTCGCGCGTTTGCATTGCCATACGTAGTGCGTCGTTACCTAAACGGTCTTTAGATACACCAATAATACGACCTGGTAATGAACGCTTGTATGCGTCACGTGTTGCAAAAAATGCAGCGTGTGGACCGCCGTAACCCATAGGTACGCCAAAACGTTGAGCCGAACCAAGAACTACGTCTGCACCTAGTTTACCCGGCGCTTTTAACAGTAATAAACTCATTATGTCGGCAGCAACACAGGCAATCGCCTTTTTGCTTTGTACACCAGCAATTAGGTCAGTTATGTCTACCACTTCGCCTGATGTAGTTGGGTATTGGAACAATACGCCAAAAATGTCGTGGTTTACGGCATCTTCTGCTTTACCTACAATTATTTCAAATCCAAACTGCTCGGCACGCGTTGTTACTACGTCGATTGTTTGTGTGTGTACGTCGTCGGCAATAAAAAAGGCATTGGCTTTTTTAGCTTTTGATACGCGTTTTGCAAGGCCCATAGCCTCCGCAGCCGCTGTTGATTCGTCAAGTAGTGACGCACTTGCTAAATCAAGACCGGTTAAATCTAGGGTCATAGTTTGGAAGTTTAATAATGATTCTAAACGCCCTTGAGCAATCTCTGGCTGATACGGTGTGTACGCTGTATACCAACCTGGATTTTCTAGTACGTTACGTAAAATTACGTGCGGTACGTTAGTTGGGTGGTAGCCTTGGCCAATGTACGATTTGAAAACTTTATTTTTGCTGGCTACTGATTTTAAGTAGCTTAGTGTTTCAACTTCAGTACGGCTTTGTCCAACTGTTAGCGGTTGCTCTAGACGAATGCTAGCCGGTACAGTTTGGTCAATGAGCTCTTGCACACTCGATACTTCTAAAGCACTTAGCATATCGCTTACTTGTGCTGGGCTTGGCCCAATATGGCGGCGAATAAAATCTTGCTTTTGCTCTAGTTCTTCAAGAGATTTGGCGTTTGACATGTGTCCAGATTCCTATGATCCAAAAAATGTGGCTACTGCTGATGGGTAAACAGCAATAACTTAAAATTCTTATAATTTAACAGCTTACTTTGTATGGAAAAGTTAACTGTAAAATCATAAAAGCCCCGATATCTAAATAAAACACACGGGGCTTTTAGTTATCTACAAAGAATAATTATTCTTCGTCGATAGTGTGCGAGTAACCTTCAGCGTCTAATAAGTTGTCTAGCTCAGACTCGTCAGATGCTTTAATACGGAATAACCAACCGTCGCCGTAAGCGTCGTTGTTTACTGTTTCAGGTGAGTCTTCAAGTTCTTCGTTAATAGCAACAATTTCGCCACTGATAGGTGCGTAAATGTCTGATGCTGCTTTAACTGACTCTGCTACTGCACAGTCTTCGCCAGCGTCTACTTCGTCGCCAACTTCTGGTAATTCAACAAATACCATGTCGCCAAGAAGTTCTTGTGCATGCTCAGAAATACCAACAGTAAATGTACCGTCGCCTTCGTTACGAACCCACTCGTGTGAAGGTGCGTATTTTAACTCGCTAGGAATGTTGCTCATTTTATTTGTCCTTTGGTTTATATTGGGAGGATATCAATCACTGTAATTACACTGATTGATATAACCAAATTATTTAAATTATTGATTTACCGTTACGTACAAAGCTAGGCTTTACTACTTTAACGTTTACTAATTTTTTACGCATTTCTACTTGAGCTGTATCGCCTGTTGAACGTGGTACACGTGCAAGGGCTACACTAAAACCAAGTGTTGGTGAGAAAGTACCTGAGGTAATAACCCCTTCACCACCATCAACAATTACTTTAGAACCGCTACGCAAAACGCCTTTTTCTTCAAACACTAAGCCAACTAGTTTGTCAGTGCTTTTTTCTGCGCGTTGCTTAACAAGTACGTCACGGCCAATAAAGTCGCGATCTTCTGGTTCCCATGCAATGGTCCATGCCATGTTAGCTGCAAGTGGTGATACGCTTTCGTCCATATCTAGGCCGTAAAGGTTCATACCTGCTTCTAAACGTAGCGTGTCGCGTGCACCTAAACCAGCAGGCTTAACACCTGCGTCTAGCAGTTGTTGCCATAAATCGGCTGCTTGGTCGTTCGGTACTACTATTTCGTAACCGTCTTCGCCAGTATAACCCGTTGTGGCAATAAATAAATCACCTACTTGAACACCAAAAAACGGCTTCATACCTTCAACAGCAGCTTGTTGCTCAGCATTTAAAAGAGTGGCTGTTTTTGCTTTAGCGTTAGGGCCTTGCACTGCAATCATTGCAAACTCTGGGCGCTCTGTAACAGTTACGTCAAAGTCGCTCGATACGTTAGCTAAATGCGCGAGGTCTTTTTCGCGCGTTGCTGAGTTAACAACTAGGCGGTAAAACGTTTCACTAAAGAAATAAATAATTAAGTCGTCTATTACACCGCCTTGCTCGTTAAGCATGCCTGTGTAAAGCGCTTTGCCTGGTACGGTTAATTTTGCAACGTCGTTAGCTACTAGCTTACGTAAAAATGCTTTTGCTTGAGGCCCTTCAATATCAACAATAGTCATGTGTGATACGTCAAACATACCTGCGTCGGTACGTACGCTATTGTGTTCTTCTATTTGTGAGCCGTAGTTGATTGGCATTTCCCAGCCATGAAAATCAACCATTTTTGCGCCCGCTTCTAGGTGCTTAGCATGTAGTACAGTTTTAGAAGTCATAACATTCCTTCACGTTTAAATTAACCCTGTTTAGGGCGTGGCTTAAATAGATATAAAAACAGGTAAACATTGTTATGCTCGCCTGTTGTTTTTATTCGTTATGCGGCTTCACTATGCATAAGTGCAAAGCCTTGCGCTTGCATGTAGCTTTGCCATTTTTGTAATTCTTGTTGTTTAGCTACTAATACAAAGTGTTGTTCGTCGTTTTTATCAATGGCGGTAATAAATACATCACCGCTTTGTGCACCGTAGCAAAGTTGCGCGTCAGAAAGGCGCAAACCTGGTGTTAATTTAAAAGCATTAACTAGGGTATCAAATGCGTTGTCGCCACTTAAAATAAAGCTTGCTAGGTCGGTGCGTACTACATAATCAATATCAAAACGTAATTGCTGCTCGTTTATAAGCGCTTGTAGTTGAAGGCTTGCGTTGTGTGGTAGTACGAATCTAAAGGCGGTTTCGCTAAAGTAATAAACAGCAAAACTGTAGTCAGAATTATAGTCGCCATCAAGCGTGCCTTTTAAGCCTAAACCGCTGGCGGTAAGCTTAGTTAAATCAAGGCCTAAAATAGTGCTTAAAAATACACTGGTTTCGGTTCCGCTAAAATCCATTACAACGTGATTGTTGTTAGTTTGCAAAGCGTTAGTAACCGCACTACTTGCGTTGCTGTGGTGGGCAAACATTATTGGGTTAAAAGTCATAACAAACACCTGTGTATTTTCGATTACAAAAGTATATTGCCCACGTCTATCAACAACAAATTGTAATTATTTATCAATTGATAAATAATACTTATATATATGGCTATATAAATTTTAATTTTAAATATGAAAAACATATCAACAGACGGTTTACGTACTTTTGTAATGGTAGTTGAAATAGGTGGCTTTGCTAAAGCAGGCGATTTACTTGGCCTGTCGCAACCTGCTGTAAGTTTGCAAATCAAGCGCTTAGAAGACGTGCTTGGCTATAAACTATTTAAAAAACAAGGGCAGCGCCAAGTATTAAACCAGTACGGCGAGCTATTATTGCCTATGGCAAAACAAATGATGCAACACAACGATGCTATTTTGCAGCAGTTCACCTCAGAAAACATTGCAGGTAAAGTGCGCTTGGGTATTCCGAGCGAATTTGCAGCGCGTATTTTACCCTCAATTATTGGCGACTTTGTGGCGCTCTACCCTGAGGTGTCGTTAGAGGTTAAGTCGCGTTTAAGTAAGCATTTGCTTTCGGCTTCTCGCCAAGATCAGTTTGATTTAGTACTTGCGCTAAATGAGCGACTCAACTCTGATAAGTTTCCTATTTTTATGCAAGACGAACTAGTGTGGGTGGGCGACCTGTCACTTGCGCATAATGAGGTGGTTACCCTAGTTACCGCACCAGAGGGATGTATTTATCGTCGCCGTGCTACTGATGCATTAAAAAGTGCAGGCATTAAATACCGAATAGTTTATAGCAACGCCGATTTAACCGGCCTTATTGCTGCATTAAAAGAAGGCTTAGGTATTACGGTACTTGCCAAAAGTACAGTACCGAGTGAGCTTAACTATCAGGTTCAAACCAAGCATTTACCAGCTCTTGGTAATATTGGTATTAGCTTGGTTAAAAGTTCGGGTGAGTCGGAAAATGCGGTAGATAAACTCGCTGAATTTATAGCTCTACGCTTGGGCTAGCGCTTACGTAGCACATATAATTCGTTCAGCCTTTATAGCTAGTAAAGCAATTACAAAATAATACAAAAGAAACAATTTAGTTAATTAAGTTGCATAAGCAGGTGTTTTTAGTTCTATTAAACTGAATAATTAAATAGTTAATAACATTGATTCGTATTCGTTAACGTGTTCAAATTGCGCCAATTAAGATAGTTGACATGATTAGGAACACAATGAACCCTAAGTTTTTAGTATCTACTTTAGCAACTGCGGTTGCTTTGTCTTTTAGTGCTACTGCAATAGCAAAAGACACCAGCAATAAAGAACAACGCTTTGAACAAATTACTGTTATTGGCTCTCAGCAAGCAATTAACGATATTCCTGGTTCGGCTACGTTTATTTCTGAAGAAGATCTTCAAAAATTCCAGTTTACCGATATTTCTCGCGTTTTAGCGTCTGTTCCGGGCGTTTACGTGCAAGAAGAAGACGGTTATGGCCTTCGTCCTAATATTGGTATGCGCGGTACAGGTACTGGCCGTAACGATAAAATATCAGTAATGGAAGACGGTGTATTAGTTGCACCAGCACCATATTCAGCACCTTCTGCATACTACTTCCCTACTATGGGTCGTATGGAATCTATTGAAGTATTAAAAGGCGCAGCCTCAGTTAAGTACGGCCCGCGTACTACAGGTGGTGTTTTAAACTTACTTTCGCGCAGTTTACCAACTGAGCCAAATAGCTCAAAAGGTATGGTAGATGCAGCCCTTGGTAGCGACGGTTACTACAAAGGCCACGCTTACTTTGGTAAAGAAAAAAATAACACAGCGGGTTTAATTGAAGTATTTACTTACGGCGCAGACGGCTTTAAAGAGCTGCCAGTAGGCAATGACAACACCGGCTTTGAAAAAACAGATTTACTATTAAAGTTTGGCCATACGTTTGGTCAAAACGATGCGCATAATCTTGAGCTAAAAATTAAGTACTCTGACGAAACATCAGACGAAACATACATGGGCTTAACTGACGAAGACTATCAAGAAAGTCCTTACCGTCGTTATGCTGCATCGCAAAACGATGAAATGAATACTCGCCACAACGCATACCAACTTAACTACGCGTACCGTTTTGGTGATGGCTATGAGTTTTTAGCTACGGCTTACTTAAACGATTTTCATCGTAACTGGTATAAAGCCAGCAGCGTAGGCTTAAGTACTCTTGAGCAGTACAGCGATTTTGAAGCAAACCCTACAAGCGAAGGTATTGAAGGTATTGGCGTTAAAGCTAATAACCGCGACTACCAAGCTAAAGGTATTCAGTCTGAATTACATATTCCTGCAGGCGATCACTATGTGACTGTTGGCGTACGTTACCACGAAGACGAAATGGATCGTTTTCAGTGGGAAGACAAATACACACTTAATCAAGACCTAAGCTTAACACTTACAGAGCAAGGCGTTCCGGGCTCAGACAGCAACCGTGTAGATAGTGCAGAAGCAAGTACCTTGTTTATTCAAGACGAGTGGACAATTGATGCATTAGTAGTAAGTGCAGGTCTTCGTTATGAAGACATTACTATTACGCGTGAAGAGTGGTCTAAATCAGATCCAACACGCAGCAACGGTTTAACTAAAGATGTGTCGAACGACACTGAAATTTTAGTGCCGTCACTAGGTGCTACTTACACACTTAACGAAAGCGTAACGCTACTTGCGGGCATTCAAAAAGGGTATGCACCAGCAGCACCTGGTAATGCTGACCAAGAAGAAGAAGAAAGTGTAAACATTGAGTTTGGCTCTCGCTTTAATATGGATGGCTTTAGCGGTGAAGTAATTGCCTTTTACTCAGACTACGACAACATGCACGGTAACTGTACTGCAGCGGTTGGTTGTAGCGACGACAACATTGGCGACCAATACAACTACGGTGAAGTAGAAGTAGCGGGCTTTGAATTTAGTGCAGCACGTACGTTTGCAACTGATACAGCTATGTTCCCAGTTAAATTAACGTACACCTACACAGACTCTGAGTTTAAAAACGATTTTGATTCAGAAATTTGGGGCGCGGTAGAAAAAGGCGATGCAATGCCTTACGTACCAGAAAACCAAGTAGCGTTATCGTTAGGTGCTGAGTTTTCTGCGTTTGTAGTTAACAGCCAAATACGTTACGTATCTGATGCGCATGCTAACTTAACGCAGTCGGGCTTAAACGCAATTGATAGCCGCGTAGTATGGGATTTAGCCGCTAAATACTTAATCGATGAAAATCAAAAAGTATACCTAAACGTTGATAACTTGTTTGATAAAACATACGTTGCTAACCGTTCAAACGGTGGCATTCAGCCAGGTAAGCCGCGTACGGTACAGATGGGCTACACATACTCATTCTAACGAGTTAAATAGCTCTCTAGCTGCGTTAAAAATAACTCATATAAGAACAACTATATTTCGTTATTTTTGCCTTGCTATAGAGTTATTTTCCTATCGCTATAATAGAGCATCAATTCAGTACAATTGGTGCAAAGTTAAAGCGGAAATTACAGACACAAAAAAGCCGAGATTGAATTTCAATCTCGGCTTTTTAATACATAAAACTTATCGTTTTATATATTAGTTATTTGCGTTACGTTGGCGTAATACTTCAAACAAACAAATACCCGTGGCTACCGATACGTTTAAGCTTGAAACAGTACCCGCCATTGGGATTTTAACGAGCATATCGCAATGCTCACGCGTTAAGCGTCGCATGCCCTCGCCTTCTGCGCCCATAACAATAGCCATTGGCCCCGTTAAGCTTGCATCAAATACGTGGTTATCAGTTTCGCCAGCGGTACCTACAACCCATACGCCTGCATCTTTAATTTCGCGAAGCGTACGTGCAAGGTTAGTCACTTGAATAAGCGGAACTGTTTCGGCTGCGCCACATGCTACTTTACGTGCGGTACCGTTAAGCTTAGCCGACTTATCTTTAGGTACAATCACAGCGTGAACACCTGCCGCGTCTGCACTACGTAGGCATGCGCCTAAGTTATGCGGATCGGTAATACCATCAAGCACAAGTAAAAACGGTGTGTCTTCACGAGCGATTATCGCATCAAGATCTTTTTCATTAAACGTTGGCGCTGCTTTTACGTTAGCAATAATACCTTGATGCTGCTCACCTTTTGATTTGCTATCAAGGGCTTTACGCTGCATAAACTGTACTGAAATACCAAATTTACGTGCTTCATCAATAATCGGAGTTGAGCGTTTGTCGTCACGACCTTTAAGGGCGTAAATTTCTAAAAAGCGCTCTGGTTCGCTTTCTAAAATTGCTTCAACAGAATGAAAGCCAAAAATTAATTCATTACTCACGTATTGTCTGCTCCTGGGCTAGTACGTTTGCGGGCATTTTTGCCTGCTCTTTTAGGCTTTTTAACGGCCTTCTTCTTTGGTTTTTTCTTTACGGCAGAGTCTGCTGCTTTTTTATCTGCAGGTTTTGTTGCAGACTTATTTGCAGGCTTGCCTTTATCTTTATTTGCTGGCTTTTTTTTACCTTTTGGTTTGTCATCGCTGTGCGACTTTTTACCTGGTACTTTGCCTGCTTTTAATTGCGAACGCACACTTGCTGGCGCATGCTCAGACTTACCTGAACCTTTTTTTGGTGCACGACGACGTGAGTATCTGTCTTGTGCAACATCGCCTTTAAGCGTTAAGTTTATACGGCGATCGTCTAAACTAACCGACGCAACTTTAACTGTTACCTTATCGCCAAGGCGATAAACTTTGTGAGAGTGCTCACCTATTAGGGTGTGTTTTGCAGCATCATGCGCAAAAAACTCGTCGCCTAAATTAGTAACGTGAATAAGCCCATCAATTTGTAAATCGTCTAAACGAATAAACAAACCAAAGTTAGTGACCGATGAAATAACACCATCAAACTCTTCACCTACATGGTCTTGCATAAACTCACATTTAAGCCAATCAGCTACTTCGCGAGTTGCATCATCGGCGCGGCGCTCTGTTGTAGAACACTGCTCACCTAGTTGATCAACTTCATCGTCGGTATAAGCGTATTCGCCAGACGTTTGCTGACCTTGTGCTTTTATTACTGCTTTAATAGCACGATGCACTACTAAATCTGGGTAACGACGTATTGGCGATGTAAAATGCGCGTAAGCCGATAACGCTAAACCAAAGTGACCAATGTTATCTGGCTGATATACAGCTTGTTTCATTGAACGCAGTAACATAGTTTGAATAAGTTCTGCTTCTGGGCGGTCACCTAGTCGCGCTAATACTTGCGTTATTTCTTTTGGTGTTGGCTCGTCGCTTAATGTACTTTCAATACCTAACTCGCCTAAAAACTTAGTAAAGTTACCTAGTTTTTCTTGGTCTGGTTCGTCATGCACGCGATAAAGCGCGCTTGCTTCGTGCTTTTCAAGAATTTTAGCCGCTGATACGTTGGCTAAAATCATACATTCTTCAATGAGTTTGTGCGCGTCGTTACGAATAACAGGCACTATTGATTCTATTTTACGCTGAGCGTTAAATACAAAACGTGTTTCTAGGGTTTCAAACTCTATGGCACCACGGTCTTGGCGTGCAGCTTTAAGTGCCATGTACATTTGCTGTAAATCAGTTAAATGTGGCACAACGGCTGAGTATTCTTCGCGTAGTTTTTCGTCGTTTTGTAAAATGGCATTTACTTTGGTGTAAGTTAAACGTGCATGCGAGTTCATTATCGCTTCGTAAAACTTATAACCGGAAAGTTTACCCGCGCTCGACACGGTCATTTCGGCAACCATACATAAGCGATCTACTTTTGGATTAAGCGAACATAATCCATTAGAAAGCACTTTTGGTAGCATCGGAATTACTTGCTCAGGAAAATACACTGAGTTACCACGCAAAATTGCTTCTTTGTTAAGCGGCGTGTTCATTCCTACGTAATGCGATACATCGGCAATAGCAACCCATAAGCGCCAGCCACCTGATTTTTTAGGTTCACAATATACGGCGTCATCAAAGTCGCGTGCATCTTCGCCATCAATAGTTACAAGTGGCAAATCACGTAAATCTACGCGACCTTGTTTGTCAGCTTCTTCAACAAATTCACCTAGGTGAGCAACTTGTGCTTCAACTTCTTCTGGCCATACATGTGGAATATCGTGATTGCGCAGTGCAACTTCAATTTCCATACCTGGGGCTAAATGCTCACCAAGTACATCTATAACTTTACCTACCGCGTTCATGTTACGGCTTGGGTTTTGCGTAATTTTAACCTGCACCATTTGGTTATGGCGGGCACCGTTTTCGTTGCCTGGTAAAATCATTATATCTTGCGTTATGCGCGGGTCTTCAGCGACTACAACAGCAACACCGTGCTCAACAAAGTAACGGCCAACAATTGGCGCGCGCTCGTTAGTAAGCACTTTTATAATACGTGCATCGCATTTTGAGCCAGAACCACGTTTAGTGCCTTTAGCTAGTACAATGTCGCCATGTAACACCATATTCATTTGGTGCTTAGCAATAAACCAATCTTTACTCTCGCCTTCAACTTCTAAAAAGCCGAAACCGTCTCTGTGGCCTATTACTTTGCCTTTGGTTAAACCGGCTTCGTCAATTAGGGCGTAGCATTTAAATTTATTGAAATACAGCTGTCCGTCACGCTCCATAGCGCGAAGGCGGCGTTTAAATGCTATTTGGCGTTCGTCATCGTTTACTGCTAGTTCTTCACATAATTGCGCGTAGTTAGCAGGCTTTGAACGCTCTTGAAGGTGAGTAAGTATAAACTCACGACTAGGGACTGGGTTTTCGTACTTTTCTTGTTCTCGACTGAGATTTGGATCTTGGTTTGACATTCACTATCTTGTTAGTTGGTTATGTAGGTATTTTAACCCATATAGTTATAATGAGACAGGTAAAAGCTATTAAACTTTTAAGAAAGCACTTTTACCTTGCTGTTTACCTTGCTGTATAGTTTAAAAATCTAGCGCAATGGGGCTTAACGATCCCTTAACTGCAAAGTGTTTAGTCATCTCGTAGCAATGCTAAAACCTATACTATTTTTTTTGTAGGTTTTTCCACAGCAGTTTACTTATATTATCAATAAAGCTTGGGTCTTCTTCTTTCATCGTAAGTAAAATCTGCTTATTCATTTGTGTTTTATTTTGAGCGTAAATCCAACGATTTTTATTAAACTGCTGGGCAAACTCAAGTACACCCGCTTGTAGTTCGTCGTTATTTGCAAACACAGCTTCAACTACTTTGTTCTCTAGCAACTGCTGTGCACCAACCCGCTCTCCTGACATAGCTAGGCGATTAAAGAATGTTTGCGAAATTGCTTTATTAATTATAGGAAACATCGATGGAACAAACGGCACCATTACATCCACTTCAGGAAAACAAAAAAAGCCTTTGTCTGATTTCATAAATCTAAAGTCGCACGCACACGCAAGTACAGAACCATTACCATAAGTATGCCCGTTTAACGCAGCAATAATAGGCATAGGAAAAGTAACTATACGTTTAAATAAGTCACTTATTTGAATCATAAAGTCTGAAATTGCTGCAGGTAAAATACTTGGATTAGACATCCATTGAAGGTCGATACCCAATGACCAGTTTTTATCACTTGAAGACGTTAAAATAACTGACTTAATATTTTGTTCTGCTTCAATGTGGTCTAGGTGTAAATTAAACTCAGCCAAAAACGCTGGGTTGTGGCGGTTTTCAGCGGTATTCATGGTGAGTATAGCGATATTATTTTTAGTTGTTAGTTCTATTAAGTTTGCCATTAAAACCTCTTTTAGCGCTTTTTAAGCTAATTTTAAGCGCTGTTCGTTACTTTTACATATCATAGTAATACTTTGCTTATAATTTATAAACCCACTAATTAAAGCCACCCTTTTTGTTTAGCTATACGCGCAGCATCTATGCGGTTAGTGGCGTTTAATTTTGCAATGGCGTCCGATAGGTAGTTACGCGTAGTCCCTTCGCTAATAAATAGCTGCTTGGCTATGTCGCTTGTTTTAAGGCCATCGCTTGCAAGTTTAAGGGCTTTTCGTTCTTTATCCGTAAGTGGATCTGCGTCGTCTAATGCATTAATAGCAAGTTCTGGGTCAATTACCTTTTGTCCCTGCATTACTTTTTTAAGCGCATTTATTAACTCTTCACTTGGTGCTTCTTTTAAAATAAAACCTTTTACGCCAGTCGTAAGCGCTCGCCTAATATAACCCGCACGAGAAAATGTAGTCATAATAACCATTTTTATAGCAGGAAATTTAGCGGCTATTTTTTCGCTAAGCTCTATACCATTCATGGTTGGCATTTCTATATCGGTTAAAATTATATCGGGATGCAAATCACTATCAAGCGCCTCAATTGCATTAAGTGCATCTTGCCCGTTACTTGCTTGACCAATAATCTCAATATTAAAATCAAGCCCTAACAATGCTGCTACTGCGTCGCGTACAAGCGCCTGATCTTCCACTAAATATACTCTGATCATTATAAATCCTTAGCTGTAATTGGAAGCACTACTTTTAAAGTAAAGTTATCGCCACAGGCAAATACTGCACTGCCATTTAGTTGCTCTGCTCGCTCTTTAATACCATTTAGGCCATTGCCCGAATTCAATGTACTGCACGGACCATGGTCAATTACGGTTATAAGTAACTGCTGCGCTGTTTGTTCTATATTTATTTCGCAATTTTTTGTATTGCTATGGCGTAATAAGTTAGTAACTGCCTCTTTAATTACAAGGCCTGCTATACCCTCTACTTTAGCGGGCAGAGCATTTAAAACCACATTAAATGAAACGTTAAATCCTTGCTCTATTAACCTTTGCTTTAACTGTGCTACTTGGCTGACAAGATTAAGCTGTTTTAAATCACTTACGGCGCTTCTTACATCGCTAAGTAACTGCCTTGCCAAATCGGCCACTTGTGCAATTTCGCTATTTGCTTGAGCGTAGCGCTCTCCTTGGTTTAATTTATTAGCAAGCTCAGCTTTTAAAGCAATAGATGAAAGTGAATGACCTAAAATATCATGCAAGTCGCGAGCTATTCGTTCTCGCTCTGCAATAGCTGCTAATTGCTCTAGTTGGTTAGCGCTTTCTTGTTCGCGCTTTTTGTATAAGCTTTCTCTTTTTGCTGCAATACCGTAACTAAATAATGTGGCGCATAGAATCAAAGCAACGCCTAAAAAGTATTGAACCTTACCTATATCTCCAATATATGTGCTTAATAAAACCGTGAATATAATTGCGATCGCAGCATAAATTCTTTGACGGGAGCTGTAAGAGTAGCCTGCTATATAGGCTACGAAACCAAATAAAGTAGGCGTACCTGTGGTGTAAAAAGTAGCGCAAAAACAAATTAAGAGCATGGCTACAAATAACTTAGTCACCCCTGCACTTTTACAGTTTATTGCTTTTACATACAAAAGAATAAAAGCAATATAGAAGGCTAAAGACATAACAATTTGGTTAACTGTAAAGCTCGAAAAATTAATTATTAGCGGGAGTAAATAAAAGCCGGTAAAAATTAAATGTCCATATTTCCAAAAACCTTTATCACTTTGTTGAGAAAAGCTGCTTAACGAGCTCATACTAATACCTCAGGCATATTATTTTTACTTATAGCACTATTTTTATTAATAAATATAAATAACATAAAAATGCATACCAGCATAAAGCAATCTGCGTACGTAATAGTAAAACTTAACGCCTCTAGCACTTCATTAATAGTTAAGCTGATTAAAATTAAAGAATTCATAATTACCTCCTGTTGAGTAAGGTAACTATGCCCGCGTACAAAAATAATAAGAGTGTGAAGTGTCATCAACTTTAATGACTTTTGTCATGCGGTAAAAAATTCATCTTAAGAATTTTTAAGCAATGTTAATATATTCAAAAAGTACAACAAGGAAGCTAAATGCAGCCTCAGCAACAAAGTTTAATTTATTTACACATAGCGGTATTACTTTTTGGCGGGACCGCTCTATTTGCCAAACTTATTGGTTTAAATGCTTTAGATATTACCGTTTACAGAACTGCAATTGCAGGAATGGCTATTTTAGCCATGCTTTATTTTCAAAAAAAACAAATTAAACTCAACAAACCTAAAGACTATCTTATTGCGTTATTTTTAGGTGTTGCGGTGGGTATTCACTGGGTTACCTATTTTGCTGGTATGCAAATGGCCGGTATAACTATTGGAATGCTGGCATTTTTTAGCTACCCCGTAATGACGGTGTTTTTAGAACCCTTATTTAATAAAAGCAGGCCAAAAGCAAAAGATATAATAAGTGCAGCGGTGGTTGTTTTAGGTATTTACTTATTAGTACCAAGTGCAAACTTGGGCGATGATGTAACCCTAGGTGTAATAACAGGTGTGATATCAGCATTGTTTTTTTCAATAAGAAACATTACTCATAAGCGCTACTTTAGCCAATATGGCGGGCCGCAAACGATGTTTTATCAAACCTTAGTGGCAAGCATTATGTTGTGTGCATTTATAGAAGTACCAGTGTATGAGGTTAGTAATCATGACCTGATTTTAATTGCTGTAGCGGGTGTTATATTTACAGCTACACCGCACTCGTTATTTGCAGCAAGTTTAAAGCATTTATCAGCGGCAACTGCGGGGTTAATTTCTTGCTTGCAGCCACTTTATGGCACCATACTGGCTATAGTAATTATTCATGAACGTCCTACTGTTATGACGTTAGTTGGTGGATCACTCATAGTGAGTGCCGCTTGTTTTGAAACGTGGTCAATCACTAAAAAGGCTCGACAATGAAAGTATTTGCACACCGTGGTGCCAGTGGGGATTTTCCTGAAAACACCAAAAGCGCTATTTTAGAAGCGTTAAAAGTAGGTGTTGATGGTATTGAAGTAGATATTCAAAGTTCCTTCGATGATTACATGGTAATACACGATTCATGGCTTGATAGAACCACCAGCGGTAAAGGCAGGGTGAGTAACTTTACCGCTCATGAGCTCTCTAAGCTTGATGCTGGAAATGGTGAAAAAATTCCTACCCTTCAGCAGCTGTTTGATTGGAATAACAATAAATCTTTATTAAATATTGAGCTTAAACACACGTTTGCACTAGAAAGGTTTGTGGCTCAATTAGAACAAAACATTGAAGCTAAAAAAATATCGAAAACCAATATTTTAGTATCATCGTTTGATCATCATCAACTACAGTGGCTTAAAAACAAGCTACCATGGCTTAAAATAGGCGCCCTTACTTCTTCTATTCCAATTAACTATGCAAAGTTTGCTAGTGATTTAAACGCTTATAGCGTACATGCAGATAAAACCTTTATAAATAAGGCCTTTGCAGAGGATGCAAAAAAAAGAGGCCTAAAGATTTATGCTTATACAGTCGATAGGGAAGAAGATATAGCGCTAATGCTTGGGTATGGCATAGACGGAATTTTTACAAATTACCCAGCGCGAACCAAAGCTTACTTGTTGTCGTTACAAAAAGGCTAACTTACATTCCCCTCACTTAAATAACAATCGTAGGGCTTGAGCATAATGAGTGGTTTCATGAAAATTTATAACTATATAGAGCAAACATTCTTTTTTACGTTAACCCGTAAAATAGTCGGTAATTTAAGTTTTGTATTATTGTTCCAAGCAATTACGTTATTTTGGCTGCATCAGAGTTTAAGCGAACAACAGCAAAGTACAGGGCTATTTTGGCTGCTTACGCTTGTGATTATATCTGGTTTTATTTTTACTCTTTTTTATATGCGTTTTTTAATTGTTCGCCCTGTTACTGCTATGCGCGATACTTTGATAGAAATAAACCAACAAGATGCAAATTTAGCAGCAAAACTTCCCCACTTTTCGTATGACGAATTTAAAGATTTAAGTTCACAATACAATATATTTACTGCCCATTTAAGTGAGTTACTCAGCACAACATATAACAGTGCTCAAGCGAGTGCACGCAGCAATACACAAGTCACTGAATCAATGAAAAATACTGAGCAATCAAGTGAGCAACAAATACAGTTAAGCCACAGTATTATTAATGCCAGTATGCAAATAACCCAAAGCTTACAAGACATAGTAAATAATACAGATAGCGTACATAACGTTAATAATGAACACCTTAACTTTGTAAAACTATCTGCGTCAGAACTCGCTGCTTTAGTAGAGCAGGTAAAACTTATTACTAATATGCTAGGTAGCTTTTCAAATACAATTGCGGGACTAAAAGAGAACAGTGAAAACATTCGTAGTATTTTAAAAATGGTTGAAGAGTTTTCTGATCAAACTAATTTGTTAGCCCTCAACGCCGCAATAGAAGCAGCTAGAGCGGGTGAAGCTGGCAGAGGATTTGCCGTAGTTGCAGACGAAGTACGCACGCTTTCAATAAAGGTAAGTGGCGCAACTAGGCAGATTAGCGACTTTATAAGTCAGATGAATGATTTGGTAAACGAGACAAATAAAGAGTCAGAGCAATTAATGACTCACTCTAATAACGCACAAAGCTCAATTAGTGCAACCTGTGATGGCTTTACTAAAATGCTTAGTGAGTTTGAGCACAACCAGCAGCAGCTGCAACAAATAGCCAGTGCTGTACATTTGCTTGAGGGCACCCAAAGTACGACTCACCAATCGGTAGAGCAAATCGTAGCTTTAGGGGAGCAAGCTAAACAACAAATAGATACGGCATTAGCCGATAGCGAGCAATCTCAACAGCTTAGCTTACAAACCCAACAACAGTTAAAGCGCTTTGTGCACTAAGAAGCGTTTTCGGGCTCAGATAAATATGGTAAATTACGCAGCTATTAATTTAAGTGTGTAAAGCGTGTGAGCAACCCTACCCCAGACTATGAAAAATTAGCCCTGCAAATAAAAACCTGGGGGCAAGAGCTTGGCTTTAGCGAAGTGGGCATTACTGATATTGACTTATCTAAGCACGAAGCCCAATTGCAACGTTGGCTTGATGCAGGCTACCACGGCTCGATGGATTATATGGCTGCCCACGGTATGAAACGCGCCCGCCCTGCTGAATTAGTGCCTGGTACACAGCGTGTTATATCCGTAAAAATGAATTATCTCCCTCCCGATGCTGGCTTTGCAAAAACCTTAAAAAATAAAGAAAAAGCATATATAAGCCGCTATGCATTAGGTCGTGATTACCATAAATTAATGCGTAATCGTTTAAAAAAACTCGGCCAAAAAATAGAGCAAGAAATTGGCGAGTATGGCTTTAGACCCTTTGTAGATTCAGCTCCTGTACTTGAGCGTCAACTTGCCGAAAAAGCGGGCTTAGGGTGGCGTGGTAAGCATTCGTTATTAATTAACCAAGAAGCTGGGTCGTGGTTTTTTTTAGGCGAGCTATTTATTGATTTACCTCTACCAATTGATGCAAAAAACACCTTTGAAGGCTGCGGTAAATGCGTTGCTTGTATTACTCTTTGCCCAACAGGTGCAATTGTAGAGCCCTACGTTGTTGATGCACGTAAATGTATATCGTATTTAACCATAGAACACCAAGGGACAATACCAGAGCAGTACCGAACTTTATTAGGCAATCGTGTTTATGGTTGTGATGATTGCCAGTTGGTATGTCCTTGGAATCGTTATGGACAAATAACTGACGAAAATGACTTTCATCCTCGCACTCAATTAAAAGATAAAGATTTACTTGAGCTGTTTGCTTGGGATGAGCCTACATTTTTAAAAAACACCGAAGGCAGTCCTATTCGTCGCATTGGCCACGAACGTTGGTTACGTAATTTAGCAGTTGGTTTAGGTAATGCAGAGTTCAGCCCCGCTATTATTAATGCCCTACAAGATAAAAGCCAAATATGCAGCGAACTTGTTTTAGAGCATATTGAATGGGCACTTGCTCAGCAAAACGATAAACAACGATTACAAATTCGTAAAACAGCTAGGTTAATTAGAATTGTAGAAAAAGGCTTACCAAGGGATGCATAGCACCGCTTAAGTAAACCTTTATATTGCGAAGTAACTAGTTTTTCAAAAGTAACGATAGATCTTGTTCTATCTCTGTAAAGGCTGCTTTGACTTGTTTAACAGACTCTTCTCTTGCTACTGAGTTTTGGATAGTTTCATCTACTTTTTTATAAATAAACACCTCCTGATCTTCATCCAGTCCCATTGATGGGATACGTTCTTCGAGCTCTTCTTGTAACTGTTTAAACACTTTTTCGTTGTTTTGACGGTTTTCATTCAACAAGCTAATTAAGCTATGAAACTTACTATGAACAGTACTTGCTACGGCATTAAGTTTCGCTCGTTGTGATTCAAGCATTTTCTTGGTCATGATGGCGCGTAGCTGCTGCTCGGTAACACTGACAATAAAACATACGTGGTCGCGTATACGACCATGCTTATCAGGGTCATGATCGGGCATATTTAAAATGAGTAAGCTAATCAATTCATAGTTAACTAAAATTCGGTGCGAAAACTCATGTAAGCGCCCTTTGTTTTTCAGCATTTCAAATAGCTCCACCACAATAGGTGAACACACGCCGTTTAGCGCAAAGTGGCTAATTTCATTATTTTCTCTAAATTCTACATTGCTTTGTAAATCAAAAGACTGAAGGCAATCTACAAGCGCTTTACCTAGCTCTTGAGGATCGTTAATAAAGCCTATGTTTTCAACGTAGTTAACTATTTGCCCCATTTCACTGCTATTGGCCATTGCATTAAATGCAGTTGATGTTGCATCTTCAACTTGCTTTTCTAGGCTTTGCTTTTCAACGAGTACTTGATTTAAATTTTTAAGCTTAGATTTAAGTTCGTCATGGCCAAAAGGTTTTACAATATAATCTTCTGCGCCAACAGAATAGCCTTCCATGCGTTCTTCAACAGTGCCGCGAGCAGAAACAAACATAACAATAATGTGTGCGGTATTTGGATTTGCTTTAAGTGCTTTACATACTTCATAGCCGTTCATTTGCGGCATACTTACGTCGAGTAATATAACCTGAGGCATATAACCTTCAACCATGTTTAAACACTCAGGACCATTTGTTGCTACTTGTAATTCAAAATCAAGCTCCTCTAAAATTTCCTCAATAATTTCAAGGTTAAAGGGTTCGTCATCAACGGCAAGTATTTTAGTTAAGGCCATAATTTATCATCCATTCAAATTCTTTAAAAAGTTACTTGGTATGCCAAAAAACAATTAATTAGTGTGTTGTATTAACTGATCTTCAGCTAAATGCTCGTCTAAGTTTATTTCTAATGGCACTTGTATAGATATAGTTGCACCACCATTTTCGTTGTTACGTGCAGTGATTTCACCTTGGTGTAAAGATACAAACTCTCTACACAATGCAAGGCCTAACCCTGTGCCACCAGCACCACTATTTGTTTTACTGCTTTGCACAAACTTAGTAAAAATATGCTCCAACTCATCTTCTGGTATACCGACCCCATTATCGGTAACCTCTATAGTAGCAAGCTTATTATCTGACTCTAAATTTACCCGTATTTTACTTTTAGGTTCGCTAAATTTAAGTGCGTTACCTAGTACGTTTCGAAGTAACTGGTTTATTTGCTCTTCATCACATTGTGCAATTACAGGTAATGGCTGTGCGGTAAATATAATCTCAATTTCTTTTTCCATTGCCGTACCAGACACATCATCAATACTTGTTTTAATAATATTCGCTAAATTATAGGGACGAGGGTTAAATGGAAACTTGCCTACATCTAGCTTAGATAGGTCGAGTAAATTATTTAGTAACGACAGTAAACGCTCACCACTACTCTCTATTCGCGATAAATACTTAATGAGTTTTTCTTTTGCAAAATCTCCAGCTTCTAATTTACTTAAACCAAAACGAGAAAAGCTTAAAATAGAGTGCATAGGTGTTCGAAGTTCATGCGACATGTTTGCTAAAAATTCTGATTTACTTAAGTTTGCAGCCTCAGCCACATTTTTAGCATGCTCGAGTTGTGAAGTACGTGCTCTTACTTGCTCTTCAAGAACATCTTTTGCTTCAAGTAATAAATCCTCTTTTTGCTTAAGATGGGTTACATTTTTAAATATGACCGCAAGTGCTATTTCGCCATGGTGATCTATCTCATTAAAAGAGCCAACTAAGGGTATATAACCTCCTGCTGTTTTAGATAAACGTAAATCGCAGCTAAATTGTCGATTACTATTTAATGTCGAAATCTTATCTTTAATACCTAAAATTGAATCATCATCTAAAAAATCAAATACTGATTTACCTTCGAGTTCATTAAACGGTAAGTTAAATAGTCTCAAGCAAGCATCATTAGCTTCTATCACTCTACCGCACTTTTCAAATAACATAATTGCATCGGGCGTATGTTTATAAATAACCTGAAGTAGGCTGTCTTTTTCAATTAGGGCATCAACCGTATCTTGTAGCCTTTCTACAAGCTCTGCGTTATGACGTTTTAATAACTCTGTTTGCCATAATTTATGTATTGATTGTAATAGTGAGCTATCGTTTAAAGGTTTAATAAGTACGTCTTCTACACCTTGACGAATTGCGTCGATCATTGAAACTTGATCAGGGCGTGAGGTAAATAACAAACAGCGGCAATGCGGTTGGGTTACTTTTAAATTTGAAAAAATTCCTAAACCTGTTCCGTCATCTAAAATAAAATCGCTTATCAGTATATCTATTTGCTTTTCTTTACTAATTTCTAAAGCTTCTGCGGAGGTTGTTGCAGTATGAGTCTCGATATGAGCACCGATTAAGCTATTTTTCATTTTTTCGAGACGTTCAGGAACATGGTCGACGAGTAAAATAGTAGGTAATTGCAAAATATGGTTAGAGCCTAATTCTAATAGGCTCTCTAAAAGAGAAGTAATTTCTTTATTAGAAAAAAATGGGTAGACCACGGTTGCGTCAGGCGCAATATGATTTAGCTCGCTAAACGCAGTTAGTTGTTCACCGCTTTGTGCTTTTGGCGCAAGCAGCATAAAGCGCTCTTGCGCTACTTCGCTTACAAGCGGTTTTATAGAATCAACAGGCACACCATGGGCAACAACAACTAAGTCGTAATCGCCTATATTGGTATACATGTCTAGCATGCTGAAATGAATTAATTCGACCTCACACCCTATTAATTCTAAAAGCACTTTCACACGCATCGCGATGACACTACTACTATCAATAATTAATATTTTTCGAATCATCAAGCCACACTTCAAATTAATAAACTTAATATCCTAATAGCGTAGTCTATTTTTATTTAATTGGCATAAAGCCCTATCGTTATTTTGTAAAAAAATATTACAAGCTTTCAAAAAACAGTTTATTTAAGATGCTTTCCAAAAATAGTCAGGCTGTAGGGCTTGTTATCCATTATGGCAACGCTTGGTAACTCGCCCCATATTTCAAAATCAAAATGCTTAAATAATTTAACACTGGGTAAATTATGATTAAAAATAAAACCAAGCAATACTTTAATATTTAATTGCTTAGCTTGTGTTTGAGCAAATATCATTAGCTTTTTACCAAGCCCTTTACCTTGTGCTTTACGGGTAATGTAAATGCTCATCTCTACTGTGCCATCGTAAGCAGGACGCCCATAAAACGATTTATAACTTACCCAAGCAAGTACTTGGTTATTTTCGCAGTAAACATAAATAGGCCTTTTATCGTTATGGCTATTAAACCAGTCACGCTTTTCGTCAACAGTAACTTCTTCGGTATCTGCAGTTACCATTCGCCCTGCAATGGTTTCGTTATAAATGGCTACAATTTCATTAAGATCATCAATAGTTGCTAAACGGGTTGTCATAGGTCATTCAAAGGTTGATCAATTTGTTTCATATTAGCGTATGATTATCCAATCAAACAATTGAAAAGTTTAGGTAATGTAATGCTAAAAAAAATTATAATAGGATTAATGGCTTTATTTATTAATGCCCCACTCCACGCTGAAACATCATTAACTATTAACCAAACCTCTACCCAAGACTGTCAAGATTTTACCAATGTCGATGTTCGAAAGCTTCGCTCAAAAGAATCTATTAATTTATGCCAATTTAAAAATAAGCCTTTATTAATAGTAAACACGGCAAGCAACTGTGGTTTTACACCCCAATTTAAAGGCCTTGAAGCGCTATATCAACGATACAAAGAACAAGGTTTAGTCGTATTAGGGTTCCCTTCTGATGATTTTTTTCAAGAAGAGGATAGTGAAAAAGAAACTGCAAAAGTATGCTTTGTAAATTATGGTGTAACCTTTCCTATGTTTGCTACAAGCGAAGTGCGTGGTAGTAAAGCGAATCCAATTTTTAAATATTTGAATGAGCAAACTAGCTCTCCAAATTGGAACTTTTATAAGTATTTAGTGTCTGCTGATCGTGAGACGGTTTTACGGTTTAACAGCAAAGCAGCACCTGATTCAGAACAAATGATTGCTGCAATTGAAACTGTGCTTTCTGATAAATAAGTTTATACTGGTACAATTAGTTGAAACTAACTAGAATGATATTTTAATTCGGTTAAAAAAACACCACACTATACTCGGGAGATTTTATGACAGTAGCAAGCGCACGACATATACTTGTAGACAGTGAAGCACAATGCTTAGACTTAAAAACAAAAATTGAGCAAGGCGAAGACTTTGCTGAATTAGCCAAAGCGCATTCAAACTGCCCATCAGGTCAAGATGGCGGTGCTCTTGGTGAGTTTGGTCCTGGTATGATGGTTCCAGAGTTTGATAAAGTTGTGTTTTCAGCTCCAATTAACCAAGTACAAGGCCCTGTGCAAACTCAATTTGGTTATCATTTACTTGAAGTTACTAGCCGTTCAGAATAAATTTAACTGTATCGTAAGTAACGTTTTATAAAAGCCGCTTATGCGGCTTTTTTATGGAGTAATTATGCAATTAATTGGTTCTGTACCTTCACCTTACGTGCGCCGAATTAGAATTTGGGCACAACAAAACAACTGTAAACTAGAGCTTGTGAGTCTTGATATATTTTCTGAGCAAGATCGCCCTACTATGGCCAGTAAAAATCCAGCTCGAAAGATTCCCATTCTGGTAGATGGCGACTTAACACTTAGTGACTCTAATTCTATATTGCGCTATTTACTTGAAAAAACAGGTCAACCAAAACTAACGTGGCCGCAAGAGCACTTACTTACGACTATAAATGCCTGTAACGATTCGCTAGTAGAAATGCTGCTATGTAAACGCTCTGGATTTGACACCAAAAGCGATAAACTCTTTTTTAATTTGCAAAACGAACGAATTGAACAAACATTAAGCTTTTTAAATACCCATTTAAGCGATGAAGAATTTAAAAGCTGTGAATACCTCAACATCAGTTTATACTGCCTGCTTGATTGGATTTGCTTTCGTGAATTAACTGACTTTAGTCAGTATTCAGAGCTTGTTGCTTTTCAGAAGCAATATGGCAAGCGTCAAGCAGCAATAGATACTAATCCTCGTCACTAATTTAAAAAGGTAAACACATGAGCGATATCGAAATTGAATCACAACTAGTTAACTTTGTAGAAAAAGTACGTGTTAGCGAAGTAATTTGGGCACTTGGTGCAGAAGATAATGGCTTTGTAGTGTGCGATTCTAACCAATTTGACGAAACTGACGTACTACTGCTTTGGGAAAGTGAAGAAGCAGCTAAAGCGCAATGTAAAGAAGAGTGGAAAGACTACAGCCCTGTAGAAATCAATCTTGATGAATTTTTAGATGCATGGGTTGAAGATTTAAATGAAGATAACGCACTTGTTGGCATTAACTGGAATGATGACCAAGTATGTACAGAGATTGAACCTACTGGTTTAGCTCGCGCTTTAAGTGAGTAATACTTTATACGCTTTATTTTAAGAGCGGATAAAACCCGACTAGCATCTACTGCTAGTTGGGTATAAAATAAAACACATCATTATTTTCAAGGTATTACGTTGAAAACCCATCTTGGTCGCCGGCCCTTTTCAGCCATGGAACTGCACACTCTTTATAATGGATATATATACGGTGATTTTAAAGTTGCACGTGAGCAACCAAAACACTGGCATTTTTGGCTTCCTCTAATTGCATACTACAGTGGTGCATATAGCGATGAAATTGGCTATCTAACGCTTGATGATCTGTCCCTTGAAAAAGATGTCTTATGTTTTAATTTTCATACTCACGGTAAGATAAAACCTCGCTTAGTTCCAGTGCATCAGGCACTTATAGATGCCGGGTTTAATGAATATTTAGCATTCATAAAATCACAAAATCAACAACGATTAATGTTCGACTTACCCGCTAAAACTGGCAGATACAGTGAAAAAGTCCGTATTTGGTTTTCAGGTGAAGGTGAGCGAGCCGGCTATTTACAAAAGTGTGATATACCAAACGTTGATCAACTCGGTATGAAAACAGCCATAAGCAGTCTTCGTCTTAACTTTGAGCAACAAGTGCGTATACATGCTCTGCAAGCCAACTCTAAAGACGCCTTTAATTATCTCATGGGATTTAACGAATACCCACATAATGAATTTAAGGACGTGCTTTTATTAAATAACGTGATCCAAAAAATACGTATTATTAACCCACACCTGCATTGGCAGCGTTTTATAAGACGCGAAAGCCACTGACAAACTTTGTTACTATTTCCCCTTAAAGTCATCGTTATAATCAATTACTCTATTAAAAAAAACTGTTAGGATATCTAACCCCCTAATAATATGAGCATAAAAAAGCCTATTTAGGGTAGTTTCTAACAACAACAATCTAGGGATCACTATGTTTCTTAAAAGCCTCTTAACAGTGAGCGTTGCTTTGGCAATGGGTGCTGCAAACGCTAACGAATTCGTTATTGAAAAACTCGCAAAACCAAGTTCACAACAGGTATCGTTAACACTCGATCCGAGCCAAGATACATTCACAGGGATGACTGAGATTTCCCTAGAAGTACTAAAACCAACAAAATACATTGAATTAAATGGCGTAGCTTACGCTGTTAAAATGGCGCAACTGCTTGGCGACGAAAACTGTGACTTAAACAACGAAATGCTTAAAACAGGTAAAGTTAAATTTAGCTGTGATGAGCAAATTCAACCAGGTAAATACACCCTTAAAGTTGATTTTTCAGCGCCATATAACCGTCAAAGTGTTGGTTTATACAAAACGTTAGACCAAGGCACACCTTACTTATTTACTCAATTTGAAATGAGTGATGCACGCCGTGCATTTCCTGTTTTTGATGAGCCAAGTTACAAAATTCCATTTCAGTTAACGATTACCGCGCCTACATCACAAAAAGTATATTCAAATACGCCTGAGCTTAAAACAACGGTTGATGGCGATATGACCACACACTTTTTTGATAAAACGCCGCCAATTCCTTCATACTTAGTCGCGATGGCTGTTGGCCCATTTGAAGAATTAGATATTAAAGGCATGCCAATTCCTGGTCGTGTAATTACCCCTCAAGGTAAAATTCACTTAGCCCAATACGCAAAAGAAAACATGCCAAAAGTACTGGGCGCACTTGAAGCGTATTTTGGTATTCCTTACGTTTACAAAAAATTAGACTCAGTAGCGGTACCAGAGTTTCCATTTGGCGCAATGGAAAACTCAGGCTTAGTAACCTACCGAGAAGATATTTTATTAGTTGATTTAGCTGCAGCAACACGCAGTAAAAAACAGCGTAATGTATCAATTATTGCTCATGAACTTGCTCACCAATGGTACGGTAATTTAGTAACCATGAAATGGTGGAACGACTTATGGTTAAACGAAGCATTTGCTAGCTGGATGGCTGCAAAAATTACTAAGCAGCTTAACCCTGAGTTTGAATCGCACTTAGACCTGCCACAAAACAACGTAATGGCACTTGATGCACGCCTAAGCACCAAGCCTATTCGTAAGCCAATTAAAACCGAAGCCGACATTATGGACGGTTTAGGTCTTGCTTACAGTAAAGGTAGTTCAGTACTTGCTATGGTTGAAAACTGGATTGGCGAAGATGCATTTCAAAAAGGTATTCAAAGCTACTTAAAAGAGTTTTCATATAAAAATGCTGAAGCGGCCGACTTATGGGAAGCACTTGGTAAAGCGTCAAATAAAGACGTAGCGAGTGTTTTAAAATCGTTTATTGAGCAATCTTCTTTCCCACTAATTAAAGTAACTCAACAAGGTAGCAAATTAACTATTTCACAAAGCCGCTTTGTAAACGCAGGCGTTGATGCGCCAGAGCAGCTATGGAATGTACCAGTTGCAATTAAATATGGTGCTGGCGATAAAGTAAAAACAGCAAACGTATTACTTAATAAACAAAGCCAAACACTAGATTTAGACTTTGAACCAGAGTGGATTTATCCCGACCAAGGTGCATTAGGCTACTACCGCTGGGTAATGGATGATGCACAATTTAGCGCACTTGTTAAAAAGGCGCCAAGCGTACTTAGTGACCGTGAACGCTTAGCGTTACTATCTGCTACTGATGCGCTACTTGATGCTGGTGTTATATCTGCTGCTAAGTTAATGCAAACACTTGAAGTGTTCGTAAGCGATAGCCACCCTCGCGTAGCAAATACCGCACTAGGTTACTTAGTGTCGCAACAGCGCACTTTTAAAGACGATAGCAATAAAGACCTATGGCCTGAATTTATTCGCGGTGCAGTAACGCCTGCTGCTAAAAAATATGGTTTAGAAGCAAAAGCGGGTGAAGATGGTGCTATTGCACAACTTCGTGCAGCCGTTGTATCACGCTTAGGTTTTGATGGTGAAGATCAAAACGTTATCAATAAAGCCAAAGAACAAACGCAGGTTTATTTAAATGATCCACAAAAGGTAGACCCATACTTAGCGGGTACGTACTTAACTCTTGCTGCTTTTCATGGTGACAAAGCGCTGCTTGATCAATTCATGACAACGTTTAAAACGACTAAAGATCCGCAAGTACGCACAAACATGCTTGCAGCTATGGGCTTTTTTGGTAAACCTGAGTTACAAAAAGCGGTATTAGCTTATAGCTTAACGGATGAAGTAACGGCATCTGACATGCGTACTATTTTGTCAGGTCAAAGTTACACAGATGAGCGCCAAGCATTATTTATTGATTGGGTTTACAGTAACTACGATAAAGTAACAGCAAGCTTACCGCCGTTCTTTATACCTAACTTGCCGTACTTTACAACTGCAAGCTGTGATGCAGAAAGTTTAGCGACAACAAAAACCTTCTTTAACGAAAAAGTAGCTGATGTAGCTGGTTACGCTCGTACATTAAGTAAGCTTGAAGAAAGCACAAACGATTGTATCGCGCTTAAAACACGTGAACTTGAATCGGTTAATAGCTTTTTAAAAAGTAAGTAATTATTAGGTTTATTGAGCTATAAAAATACAAAAGCCGCTGAAAATAAATTCAGCGGCTTTTTACGTTTATATTTTTGCTTTATTAATTACCAATAATCATAGTTAGCTTGGCTATAAAATCTTTGGCTGCTTGCTCAGAATTTATTTTAAACGCAACACCGTAGTGAATAGGTTGAGCGCTTTTAAAAATGCGCGTAGGAAAGCGTGTCATCTCACTGCTATGGAAGTACCCTTGCGCACGCGTCACGCCATCAATATCATTAAAATCATCGCTAAACACTTCAAATGCTGGGCGAATTACTATTTTACCCTTGCCGCTTTCGCTGTGGGTATAAAATGCTTCTTTAGAGTTTACTAACATGTACTCTGCAATATTTTTAATCTTAAAATTACTTCTGCACTGTAATTTAATGAGCTGTTCTGTCAGCTCGTCTGCACTATAAGCCACGTGTAATCCCTATTAGTTAATTTGCGTATTAGATTAACGCATACACACAATAAAATCTGAATTTATTTGTCTGCTTCACTTTGTTATATCACATACAAAAGCGAGTTTTTCATTGTTGTAACTCATTCTTGTTATATTTGTTTCGCAGTAGGTGCTTAAATTAAGCCATTGCGATACTTCATCACTTCCATCAAGTTTACGCTGATAAACGCGGTTTTTAATAGCATAAGCAATAGTCGCATTATCTTTTAAAATAAAATCTTGAACTTGAGCCGGTAACCTTAATAGGTCTTCAACTTGTTTATCTTGTGGATTAAAACTCGCTAAAATGTGTTGCTCGTTTTTAGTGTAACTAAATAAAAATGCAGCCATTGAGTTGTTATAAATAAGCGTTCGGCCAATATTACTGGCAGCTATTTCCCCCTTCGCTTGTGCAACTGAAGTATATTGAAGCGTGTGAGGCTTTCCTAAAATAAACATCACTAAATCATTTTGGACACCCCATGCATGGTATCCAACAGGTTCAATCCAATCAAAAATACGACGTGGCGCATCTTCATTTTTGAGTGGGTATTGCCACAATTTTTGCTTACCGTCAGCTTCTACAACAATCGCTGATATCGCATCACCACTTGGCATAACTGTTGGTGAGTATTCGCTTACGGGAGAGTTAGTTATATTGGTAACTTTTTTTGACGTGAAATCATAATAAGCAATATCAGTTTGGCTTTGCCCTTTATTAATTACTTCATGAGTAAAGTATAAACCTGTACTTGTTAAGTGCGGTTGGTTGTTATAACTATTTTTATCGCTCACAATACTAACTTGTACCCCGAAAGGTGTATTTAAATCAGCAAGTAATACTTGGCTTTTTGGCATGCTAGCCTGCACCACTATTGGGCTCAGCGCTGCTATAGAAAATAATCCAAGTAATGGTTTAATAAGTTTCATGCTTTCTCTCGTTTTAATTTTAAGCACCTCATGATAACGTTATTTGCTGATGGCGTCACTTGAGCTAAGTCAGTCAACTCTTAAGATACCCAAACGACTTAAAATAATGTTAAGTTTAGTCTGGTTATAAAACCTGGTCCTAAAAAAGAGAATTAACATGTCAGCTAAAAATCCTATTATTGCGATTACGGGTTCATCTGGTGCGGGTACAACCACCACAACGAATGCAATTAAACATATTTTCCGTAGCCTTAATATTCAAGCGGCTTTTGTCGAAGGAGATAGCTTTCATCGTTACACTCGCCCCGAAATGGATAAAAAAGTTCGAGAAGCACAACAAGAAGGTAAACATATTAGTTACTTTGGCCGAGAGGCCAATGACTTTGGCGCTTTAAAAACGCTGTTTGAAAACTATAGCGAAACAGGTCAAGGAAAGTTACGCCGCTACTTACATACCTTTGATGAAGCCGTTCCGTACAATCAATTACCTGGTACATTTACACCTTGGCAAGATCTTGACCATAATACTGACATTTTGTTTTATGAAGGGTTACACGGTGGTGTAGTTGATCAAGATGTAGACGTTGCAAAGCATGTCGATTTATTAATAGGCATGGTTCCAATTATTAACCTTGAATGGATTCAAAAATTAATACGCGATACATCCGAACGAGGCCATTCTCGCGAAGCGGTTATGGGCTCTATTGTGCGCAGTATGGATGACTATATAAATCATATTACCCCGCAGTTTTCTCGTACCCATATTAATTTTCAACGCGTGCCGACCGTTGATACATCAAACCCATTTAGCGCCAAAGATATTCCATCTCTTGATGAAAGCTTTGTAGTTATTCGCTTTAGGGGGATTGATGATGTTGATTTTCCTTATTATTTACGGATGATCGAAGGCAGTTTTATGTCTCGTATTAATACGCTTGTAGTACCAGGGGGCAAAATGGGCTTAGCTATGGAGCTGGTTCTTACTCCACTTATTAAAGATATTATTTTGAAAAAGCGTGCACTGGAAAACTTAGCACCTTTGGATATACCTATTTAACTCCTCTTCTAAGATTGAGCTCTCTCACGTACACTGCTGATTTTATTAACAATAAGGGACATTGTGTTGTACTCATTAAAAATTATTGTGGGTTCTAAAAACCCTGTAAAAATTAACGCGGCTAAACATATTTTTGCAATGTATTTCCCTGAACATGAAATTGATTGCCAAGGTGTTGATGCCCTATCCAATGTGCCAGATCAACCTATTGGCGAAGAAGAAACACGTGTTGGCGCACAAAACCGTGTTAATTATTGCAAAGAGCATTACCAAGCTCACTACTACGTGGCAATGGAAGGCGGTGCAGAGCAATTTAGCTATGGTGCAGCAACCTTTGCTTACGTAGTTATTGATAATGCCTTAAATCAGGTTGTAGGGCGCAGCAGCAACCTCCCCTTGCCTCAAGTGCTTTATAACGCATTACTTAACGGCGAAGAGCTTGGCGATGTAATGGACAAAGCATTTAATACCACCAACGTTAAACAAAAAGGGGGCGCTATTGGGTTACTTACAAACAATCACGCCACGCGCGAAAGCACCTATACACAAGCACTCACTTTAGCTATGGCGCCCTTTCTACACGTAGATCTCTACAGCCAAACAAATTAATTTAGGAAGTTTAATGAAATACAACTATGTATTGTTTGATGCAGACGAAACCTTATTTAGGTTTGATATTTTAGCGGGCATGACTCGCATGTTTAAAGCTTACAACGTAGATTTTAGCCAAGACGACTATATTCATTATCAAAAAACCAATAAGCAGCTGTGGGTTGATTATCAAAATGGCACTATTAGCGCAGATTACTTACAAGTAACACGCTTTAATGAATGGGCTTCAAAACTCAATGTGCCCGCAAAAGAGCTAAACGATGCTTTTTTAGATGCTATGGCGCAAATTTGCGAGCCATTACCTGGTGCTATTGAGCTTTTAAATAAACTTAAGCCAAATGCTCGATTAGGTATTATTACTAACGGATTTGCCCGCTTACAAACCGTACGCCTTGAGCATACTGGCTTAAAAGATATGTTTGAATGGTTAGTAATATCTGAACTTGTGGGTATAGCAAAACCAAATAAAGCGATTTTTGAGCACACATTTGAGCTAATGGGTAACCCAGATAAAAGCGAGATACTTATGGTGGGTGATACTGCTGCAAGTGACATACTTGGCGGCAACAATGCAGGTATCGATACCTGCTGGTTACAACACCCTGGTGAGCAATTAGCCGATGGAATAAAACCAACCTATACAGTAACTCATTTAAATCAGTTACAAGCTCTTTTAGAGTTATAATAGAGTAAATTTTACGCAAAAAAATGACGCTAATTAGCGTCATTTTTTATAACTGTTTGTGAGCTGTTCTTTTACTGCTTTTAGGCTGGAGCTAACTCAAGACCGGGTGCAGGCATCGTCACAGGCGTTTCAAATGTTGCCCACTCCCATGCTGACTCTGTAGCCATAATTTTACGTAGTAATTTATTATTTAAATCATGACCCGATTTAAATGCAGTTACTTTACCCAAAAGGTTATGACCTGTCATAAACATGTCACCAACACAGTCTAATATCTTGTGCTTAACAAACTCATCGCTATAACGTAAGCCATTAGGATTTAAAACTTTGAATTCATCAAGTACCACAGCACTATCCATGCTACCACCTAGCGCTAGGTTGTTTGCATGCATGTATTCAATATCTTTCATAAATCCAAAAGTACGCGCACGGCTAATTTCTTCAATAAAGCTTTGCGTTGTTATATCCAACCCAATACGTTGGCGACTTTCATTGATAGCTGGGTGGTTAAATGCAATCTCAAAGTCGATATGAAAACCATCATATGGTTCAACTTCAGCCCACTTACCATCTTCTTCAATGCGTACTTTTTCTTTAATACGGATAAAGCGTTTAGCAACGTTTTGTTCTTCAATTCCGCCTTTTTGTAACAGATATATAAATGGTAATGCACTACCATCCATAATCGGCACTTCTGAGCTGTCCAATTCTACAATTAGATTATCAATGCCCATTGCAGCAACAGCTGCAATAAGATGCTCAGTAGTTGATAAGCGAACACCATCTTTGTTAATTAAACAGGTACACAACTGCGTATCACCAACGGCTTCAGGTGTTGTTTCAAAATCAACAACCGGATCAAGGTCGACACGACGAAATACAATCCCAGTATTTGCGCTCGCAGGTCGGAGAGTTATTGTGACCTTCTCACCTTTATGAAGTCCAATTCCTATGGCTTTGACTACTTGTGCAATCGTACGCTGTTTAATCATAGGTATGCTCACTTTTAAATCAGTTACAGTTAGACGGCGGAGTTTAACATAAATCCTTTTGCCTTTCAATATTTGTACATATTTCAAACAAAAGTATTATTAAATGTTAATCTGCCTGCTTACGTAAAAAAGCGGGAATATCAAAATAATCACCACCTTCTGATTTATCTGCTTTTTTACTATTTTGCGCTGAAGAACTTGAACTACTTGAACTCGTTGAAGGCGCTTTCTCTTTACTTTGCGCTTGCTCTTTAGTCGTGTTTTCTTCAGCGTTTGTATCTTGGCTTGCAAAGCTTGGCACGTACATGCTGCTCGTTTGGTTTGATGTGCTTGCAACATCAGAACCTGATGCTTTTTTAAAGCCGTTATCAACAATACCAAACTGTGGACGGCGATCGCCGCCTAAACCAGTTGCAACAACCGTTACACGTAGCTCATCAGTCATCTCTGGGTCGATTACCGCACCAACAACAACCGTTGCGTTTTCTGACGCAAGTGCTTTAACGTGATTACCAACAATTTCAAATTCTTCAATCGCAATGTCCATACCAGCGGTAATATTAACTAAGATACCTTTAGCACCTGTTAAATCAACGTCTTCTAGTAGTGGGCTTGAGATAGCGGCTTCTGCAGCTTCTTGTGCACGATCAGGACCTGACGCAGACGCCGTTCCCATCATTGCAGTACCCATTGCAGACATTACTGTTCTAACATCGGCGAAATCCACGTTAATTAAACCAGAACGTGTAATTAGCTCTGCTATACCTTGTACCGCACCAAATAATACGTCATTAGCTTTAGCGAAGGCATCTAGAAGTGTAGTCCCTTTCCCTAAAACTTTAAGCAATTTATTGTTAGGAATTGTAATAAGTGAATCTACAATTTCTGACAATTCATTAATGCCTTGTTCAGCGGCTGCTGCACGTTTTTTACCTTCAAAATCAAAAGGACGTGTTACAACTGCAACGGTTAAAATACCGAGTTCTTTAGCAATTTTAGCAACTACCGGTGCAGCACCAGTACCTGTACCACCGCCCATACCGGCTGCAATAAATACCATATCGGCGCCTTCAAGGCTGGCACGAATTGTATCTGCATCTTCTTCAGCCGACTTACGGCCTACTTCAGGGTTTGCGCCCGCACCTAACCCAGAGGTTATTTGCGTGCCTAGCTGAACTGTAATATCGGCAGCAGAGTTACGTAATGCTTGCGCATCCGTATTAGCGGCTATAAAACGCACGCCTTCTATTTGTTGTTTTACCATGTGCTCAACAGCGTTACCGCCACCACCGCCCACGCCGATTACTTTTATTACAGCTTCTTCGCTGTGTTGTTCCATTATATCAAACATGTTTACTCTCCGACTTGAGTCTTAAAACTCGCCTTGGAACCATTTAGTAATGCGGTTCCACCAATTATTGTTATCCTCTGCTTTCGACTTTTGTGCATTCATCGATTGCATGGTACGCCCGTATTGTAACAAACCAACAGCGGTTGCGTACGAAGGATCATCTACATAGTCTGTCAAACCAACCATCCCGATTGGTTTGCCTATTCTTACTGGCATTTGGAAGATGTCTTCTGCCACTTCCATAGCGCCAGTCATTTTAGCGGTTCCGCCTGTTATAACGAGACCTGCCGCAATTTGGTCTTCTAAGCCTGAACGACGAATTTCTTCCATCGCAAGCTCAAATAATTCTCTAAAACGAGGCTCTACCACCTCAGATAATGTATGGCGCGACATTAATCTTGCTGGTCGTCCGCCTACACTTGGTACTTCAATTGTGTCTTCGCTACTTGCCATTTGGCTACTAGCACATGCGTATTGTACTTTGAGTGACTCGGCATGTGATATAGGTGTGCGAAATATTTTTGCAATATCACCAGTAACTTGGTTACCCGCCACTGGAATAACCGCGGAGTGACGAAGTGCACCATTGATATAAATGGTGATATCCATAGTACCGCCACCAATATCAAGTACTGCAACACCTAGCTCTTTTTCGTCATCTGTTAGTACAGAATAGCAAGACGCAAGGGCAGTAAAGATAAGTTGATCGACTTCAAGACCACAGCGTTCTACACATTTTTCGATATTTTTTGCCATGTCGTTTGAGCACGTAATGATATGTGCACGCGCTTCCATACGAACGCCGCTCATGCCTAGTGGGTTTTTAATGCCCTCTTGCATATCGATGCTGTATTCTTGCGGCAATGCATGTAGCATTTTACGCTCTGCTGAAATAGGCACAGAACGCGCAATATGTATTACGTTTTCAATGTCTTCGTCAGTGACTTCGGTGTTATTAATTGCCACCACACCACTTTCGTTTTGACACTGTATATGTTTGCCAGAAATACCCAAATACACAGAGCTTATACGACAATCAGCCATTAACTCGGCCTCGTCTATTGCTCGTCGAATAGACTCAGACACTAAGTTTAAATCGTTAACGCCGCCTTTATCCATACCATGAGATACTTGGCTGCCCACACCAACAATGCTGAGCTTGTTATCTGCGGTGATTTCACCTACCGTGGCAACCACTTTCGAGGTGCCAACGTCTAATCCTATTACTAGGTTTCTTTCTGCTGACTTAGTCATGCCTTACTCTTATTTTGTAATTGTTCTTCTTGCATTGGCTTAAAGCTTACTGCAAGGCCGGTATCATACCGTAAATCGATTGTATCTACTTGTGCATCTGCACGTTGTTCCATTCGTGGATAAACGTCTATAAAACGTTGTACACGCTTGGCTTTATCTTTACGCCCTAAATTTAAGCGAATTCCGTTATCTAGCCAAAGTTGCCACGAAAAACGCTCCGATAATGCCAAACTTGTTAATGTTAAACCATTAACTCTGAGCATTTCATCAAATTGCTTAAAAGCAACCCACGCCTCTTCTTCGCTACCTTCTGGGCCATATAACTGCGGTAAGTTATCATCTAACTTATCGCTGCTGGCTTGAAATGCTTGGCCACTTTGGTTGAGCAACAAGTCGCTATTCCAGTGAGCAACTACTTCATGTTCAACTACATACACCTGTATAGTATCAGGCCATTGTTTACGTACCGAAGCGGTAGCAACCCAAGGCAAGTCTTGAACTAGCTGCTGCACGTGCTTAACATCAAGTTCAAAAAAACTACTTAAATCGGCTTTTTTAATTGCTTTTATAATTGCCGTTTCATCTGTGTATTTGGGATGCCCTTGCACTGTAAGGTGCTTAATTTGAGCATCTTTATTTTCAACTAACCAATCAGATACACCTGTGGTTATTTGTACTAAGCCTATAACCACAACCAGAAAAAAACTCACTCCAAAAATCAGCGACCAATTAAAGTTAAGTTGCTGTTTTAATTGTTGAGCTTTTTCTAAAAGGGGATGCATATTAAAGCGTTTGCTCTAAAATGCGAACAACTAATTGCTCAAAAGTTGCCCCGTTCGCTTTTGCAGCCATCGGTACTAGTGACTTTTCAGTCATGCCTGGTACTGTATTTACTTCTAGCAGGTAAAAATTCCCTTGCTCGTCTTGCATAGCATCAACACGACCCCAACCACTTGCACCCACTAAATCAAACGCATCTAGCGATATGGCTTGTAAGTACTTAGTATCTTGCTCTGATAAATCTGCAGGGCAATGATACTGGGTTGTATTTGATTGATACTTAGCTTGGTAATCGTAAAAGCCATTAGGTGTCGTCATCTCAATGACTGGTTGTACATCCTCGCCTAGCACCGTGATTGTAAATTCACGACCAGTGATCCACTGCTCTACAAGTACTTGGTTATCAAACTTAAATGCATTAGCTAGTGCATCTTCAAGCTCTTGTGTTGTACTTGCTTGCGCCATACCTATGCTTGAACCTTCATGCGATGGCTTAACCATGACCTTTTTAAATTCATCCATAATGGCTTTAGCATCAAAGCCTTTTTTAGCATCAACTACGGTATAAGGTGCTGTGCTTAAACCCGCTGATTTAAATAAGTGCTTACAACGTACTTTATCCATAGCAAGTGCTGAACCTAGTACATTACTGCCCGTGTAAGGCAAGTCCATAAATTCAAGTGCTCCCTGCACTGTGCCGTCTTCGCCACCACGGCCATGCAAAGCGATAAAAACGCGATCTACATTTAATTCTTTTAACTCCCACAAAGAACGACTTTGTGGGTCAAATGCAATTGCATCAATACCACTATTTTGCAGCGCATTTAAAACAGCCTGACCCGATCGTAAAGACACTTCACGCTCTGCTGAGTTACCACCTAGCAGTACCGCTACTTTACCAAATTGTGTGTTTACCTGAGTCATACTTCACCTTGCTTAAGTTTTTCTATCGACATACCCGTTGCAGCTAATGTTTTAACTAACTGACCTATATTACCAGCGCCTTGGGTTAATACTAAATCATTGTTTTGTAAATTTGCGGCCAAAACACCTGCAAGCTCAGCATTTGTTGCTACGTGCAGCGGCTCTTTGCCACGTTGACGAAGGCTACGACATAAGCTTTTGCTGTCGGCCCCTACAATAGGATCTTCACCTGCGCTATACACATCAAGCAATAGTAACTGATCTACATCAGCAAGAACTTTTACAAAATCTTCGTATAAGTCGCGTGTACGAGAAAACCTATGAGGTTGATATACCATTACTAAACGCTTATCAGGCCAACCTTCACGTACTGCTGCAATTGTTGCTGCAACTTCTGAAGGATGATGCCCGTAATCATCAACTAACATCACATTGCCACGCTCGTTTTCAAATTCACCATAGTGCTGAAAACGACGACCAATACCTTCAAACTTCTGCAGCGCTTCTAAAATTGCATGATTCGCAATATTTTGATCTTTTGCCACAGCAATCGCAGCGGTTGCATTAAGTGCGTTGTGTCTACCTGGCATATTCAACGTGGCAGTTAAACACTCACCTTGCTTGTTAGTTACTGTAAATGTGCACGTATTAGCTGATTGGCTAAAGTCGCTCATGCGATAATCAGCATCCTTCGATTCGCCATACGTAATAACTGGGCGACCAAAGCGCGGGATAAGCTCAGCTGCAACTTCAGAGTCAATACATACAACAGCTAAACCATAAAACGGCAAGTTATGAATGAAATCGACATACGTGTCTTTCATTTTTTCAAGACTGCCGCCATAAGTATCCATGTGATCTTCTTCAATATTTGTGATGACCGAGACCATTGGCTGCAAGTGTAAAAACGACGCATCGCTTTCATCAGCTTCTGCTATTAAAAAATCACTTTTACCTACTTTTGCGTTACTACCTGCGCTATTTAACAAGCCACCAATAATAAAAGTTGGATCGAGCCCTGCTTGTCCATAAATACTTGCAATTAGGCTTGTTGTCGTTGTTTTACCATGCGTTCCCGCAATCGCTATACCGTGGCGAAAACGCATTAGCTCTGCGAGCATTTCTGCGCGGCGCACAACAGGGATTCTTGCGGCTTTAGCTGCAATAATTTCAGGATTTGTTTCATCAATCGCGCTTGAAACAACCACTACATTGGCATCTTTCACGTTATTTTCATGATGGCCAATAAATACCTCAGCACCGACTTTAATTAAGCGATCTGTCATAGCGCTATGAGCAATGTCAGAACCTGTAATACGGTAGCCTTCAAAAGCGAGTACTTCAGCAATACCGCCCATACCGGCTCCACCAATACCAATAAAGTGAATGGTTTCTATTCGGCGCATTGCTGGGCGCGTGTGTTTTTCTTGTACTGACGTTTCTTTCACTTATTTTCTCTTATTTGTTACTTGCTCACAGTGCGTTGCTACGCTTGCTGTGGCATCTAAAATGGCTTGTTTTTTTGCATTTGTAGCCATTTCAGTAATTAATAAAGGTTGGGCTAAATATGGGCTTAATAGTTCAACAATTGATTGTTTATTAAACTGCCCTTGTGGCATTAATAATGCGCCATTAGCCATCACTAAATATTGTGCGTTTGCTGTTTGATGGTCGTCCACAGCATGTGGAAAAGGGACAAAAACAGCCATTTTACCTGCTGCTGCAATTTCGCTAACAGTTAACGCACCAGCACGGCAAACAACAATATCAGCCCAGCTATACGCCGCGTCCATATCATCAATAAATTCAGCTATTTTTGTACTACCATCCGCAAAGCCATGCATTTTATAAGCTGTTTCTACAGTAGATAAATGACCTTTACCTGTTTGATGCCATACGCTTATAGGAGCTGTGTTATTTAGTACTTTAAATGCTTCTGGTAATGTTTGATTAAGCACTTGTGCACCAAGCGAGCCGCCCACTACTAAAATATTAATAGGGCTTGATACATCGCGTTTGGCTATATTCATAACGCTTTGGCGAACTGGGTTACCTACTAGCTCGGCTTGACCCTGTGCAAAAGCACTTGGAAATGCTGCTAATACACGTGTAGCCACCTTAGCTAGCAGTTTATTACTCATACCCGCTACAGCGTTTTGCTCGTGAATAACTAACGGAATACCTAAACTCTTTGCGGCAATTCCCGTGGGTCCCGTAACATAACCGCCCATTGCGAGTACTACATCAGGACGCTGTTCTTTCAATACCTTACGCGCTTGCAATACTGCATTAACTACCATGAATGGGGCTTTAATAAGACGTTTTAATCCGTTACCACGAACACCTTTTACATTAATAAAATCAATATCTATATTATGCTTAGGTACAACGCTTGCTTCCATTCGATCTGGTGTGCCAATCCAGCTAACTTGCCAGCCCTGCTGTTTTAAATAATCAGCCACTGCAATACCAGGAAAAATGTGTCCGCCAGTTCCACCAGCCACTACTACTAATTTTTTACTCATCGCTTGCCTCCACGTGAGGTGGCTTGTTTGGTTGCCATTTTGGTTTCAAAATCTACGCGCAATAAAATGCCTGTGGCAATGGTCATAATTAACAAGCTTGAACCACCATAAGAAATAAATGGCAGGGTTAAACCCTTAGTTGGCAAAATACCCGCGCTCGCACCCACATTCACCATGGTTTGAAATGCAAACCAAATACCAATGGCAAACGAAAAATAGCCTTCGTATTCTTTGCCACATTTAAGCGCTTGTTGGCCTATTAATAACGCTCTAAATACTAAAGTAGCTAATACCATTAAAATACTTACAACGCCTATTAAACCAAGTTCTTCACCTATTACAGCAAAAATAAAATCGTTATGCGCTTCAGGTAAATATTGCAGTTTTTGTACACTGTTACCTAAGCCTTGGCCAAACCAACCACCTTGGCTATAAGCCATTAGCGATTGAACTAACTGATAACCTTTACCAAAAGGATCATCCCAAGGGTCCAAAAAGCCGACAACACGCGCCATTCGATATGGTTCAACAATAATCAGTAATACAACTAAACCGACGCCAGTTAGAATAAGCACAAAGAACTGCCATAATTTAGCGCCAGCTAAAAACAGTAAACCAACCGTTGTTACAAACATAACAACCACTGTGCCTAAATCAGGTTGCAGCAAAATAAGTAGCGCATATACTGCAAATACAGCTATTGGCTTTGCAAAGCCTTTAATATTTTCTTGTACTTCTTCGCGTTTTCTTACCAAATAACCCGCAATATAACTAAAAAAGTATAATTTAGCGGCCTCAGCAACCTGAAAACCAACAGGACCAATAGGTATCCATCGTTTAGCACCATTCACTTCACGCCCAACAATTAATACCGCTATTAACAGCACCATACCTAGTATTAATAAATAAGGGTTGGATCGTTTCCACCAATCCATTGGCACACAAACACTTATCCAAAAAAGCACAAAAGACATTGCCAAAAACATGCTGTGGCGAATAGTAATATGGTATGGGTCATCAAATAACCGCTCAGCGGTCGGCATTGAAGCGCTGGTTACCATGATAAAACCAACACCAATTAACATAATTACGCAGTACAACAGCGGTACATCATACAACTGACCTGAAGGTTTTGGTGTTAATGCATCTCTTATATCGGCAAAAGCAATCATAGTTGCCCTGCCATAACACATTGAATAAAGTCATCACCACGTTGCATATAGTTGTTATACATATCAATGCTGGCACATGCAGGTGCTAACAAAACAATATTGCCTGTACTACTAAGTACGTTGGCCAAAGCAACGGCTTCTTCCATGTTGTTAGTTAAATAGCTCTTATTGGTAATCGCAGCTAAGTCACTTGCATCTTTACCAAAACAAATTAATGCTTTTACATGCTGTTCTATGTAGGGTTTAAGTGCGTTTAAATCAGCGCCTTTAGCATCGCCACCTGCAATAACAATCAGGTTTTCACCATTACTAGCCAAACTATCTATTGCAGCAATGGTCGCTCCAACATTCGTTGCCTTTGAATCGTTAAAATACTTTACACCGTTAAGCTCAGCTACAAATTGGCAGCGATGAGCCAACCCATTAAATTGACCTAACGCGTTCTTATATTGATCTTTACTTACTTCAAACGGACTTAAAAGCGCCATTACTGCAAGCGTATTTAAATAATTGTGTTTACCCACTACCGCAAGCGTATCAACAGGTAAAAAGGCATCGCCTTTAAGCATAAAATGAGTTTCGCCATTATGCTGCGCTAAATGGTAATCACCTTGTTGAGCACCAAAGCTGATTAGGGGGGTTGTACCGCGCTCAACTGGATGTGTTTGAATATCGTCTGCATTGACAACAATAAGCTCTGCACCGCCATAAATACTTAGCTTTGAGTCTATATAAGCTTGGTAACTGTCGTATCGGTCAAGGTGATCTTCTGACACATTTAATACCGTTGCACTTACAGGTTTTAAACTCGTTGTGGTATCTAACTGAAAACTCGATAACTCAAGTACATACACATCAAAATCATCATTGAGTAAATCAAGTACCGCTGTGCCAATATTCCCACCCAAAGCAACTTTATAGCCGGCTTCTTTTAACACTTCATAAGCGAGCGTAACCACGGTTGACTTACCGTTAGAGCCCGTAACAGCAACAACCGGTTTTGTATTAATGCGTGCAAATAACTCAACGTCACCAATCACTTCAACACCTGCGTTAATTGCATTTGCAACAGCTGGTATTTTTAAGCTAAGCCCAGGGCTTATAATAATCATATCGCTTGAACAAAGCTCTGCGTCATCCAAATTACCAAAGTGGGTATCTAGAGTTGGCGCGTGCTCTTTTAACCAATCAATCCCCGGCGGGGTTGCTCGGCTATCAACGACCTTGGGGGCGAGGCCATGAGATAATAGAAAACGCACAATGCCCAGACCGGTTACACCGAGTCCGAGCACTGTTATTTGTTTGTTTTTTATCTCGTTTAAATACTGCATTTATCGAATCTTTAAAGTAGCTAAGCCAGCAAGCACTAGCACAACAGAAATAATCCAAAAGCGCACAATAACGCGAGGCTCTGGCCAACCTTTTAATTCATAATGATGATGAATCGGCGCCATTCTAAAAATGCGTTGTCCGCGCAATTTATACGACCCCACTTGTAATATTACCGATAGTGCTTCCATTACAAATACACCGCCCATAATAATAAGTAGTAACTCTTGGCGTACTAAAACAGCAATAATACCTAATGCGCCACCAAGTGCTAATGAGCCAACATCACCCATAAATACTTGTGCTGGGTAAGTGTTAAACCATAAAAAGCCAAGCCCTGCACCCACAATGGCAGTACACACAACTACAAGCTCACTCGCTAGCGGTAAATGTGGAATATGTAAGTAAGCCGAAAAGTTAATATTACCTGTTAAGTAAGCAATAATTGCCAATGCTGCAGCCACCAAAATAATTGGCACAATCGCCAAGCCATCTAAACCATCGGTCAGGTTTACTGCGTTTGATGTACCTACTATCGCAAAGTACGTAAGCACAATATAAAACAAACCTAATTGCGGTAATACGTCTTTAAAAAATGGAACAACAAGTGATGTCTCAGATGCTTGTGCACTGGTAAAGTACAAAGCAGTAGCTACAACTAATGCAATGACCGATTGCCAAAAGTACTTCCACTTAGCAATTAAACCTTTTGGGTCTTTACGAATAACTTTACGGTAATCATCAATAAAGCCAACAATACCTAATGAGCCAATTACAAACAGTGTTGCCCACACATATTTATTTGATAAATCGGCCCAAAGTAGCGTGCTGGTAAAAATAGCCGCTAAAATAAGTAAGCCACCCATAGTCGGTGTACCCGATTTAGACAAATGCGATTGCGGGCCATCGTCGCGAACTGTTTGACCTATTTGCATACGTTGCAAACCACGAATTAACTTAGGCCCCAAATAAAGAGACATAATTAGCGCAGTTAAAATACCTAAAATGGCACGTAGCGTTAAATACGAAAAAACATGAAAACCACTAAAATACTGTGTTAAATACTCTGCCAGCCAAACTAACATTATGATACTCCATTGATGGCTTGTTGCTGGCCATTAACTAAATCGGTTACTAATAATTCCATGCGAGAACTGCGCGATCCTTTCACTACTATTGTTGTTTTTTTATTCACTTTATTAATACTTTCTTGAATTTTTTGCTGCATCTGTTCGCGGCTCGAAAAGTGACGATTAGGGAGTTCAAACACATCACTTGCGTATTTACTTAACACGCCTAATGTAAATAACTCATCAATCCCTTGTTCAAGTGCATACTCGCCAACTTCTTGATGGTACTTACGTGCATCTTCACCAAGCTCACCCATATCTCCGAGTGCTAAAATGCGGTGACCTTGCATATCACTTAACAAGTCAATCGCAGCCTTTACCGACTTAACATTGGCATTATAGGTGTCATCAACCACGGTAAGTAAATCAGACACTTCAATTAAATTAACGCGCCCTTTTACATCACCCATTGTGGCAAGTGCATTGGCTATTTCTTCAAGGGTTACATCAAATTCACTGGTCAGCGCCGCAGCGATAAGTGCATTACTAATATTATGCTTACCAGGTAGTGCCAAAGTAACAGGCACTTGCTTGTTTTTAGTGCAAAGCGTAAAGCTTGCACGTGCATTGGCATCAAGCGTGATGTTCTCTGCCCAAATGTCTAGTTTTTCGGTTGTAGAAAAGCGTTTAACATTACGCCCTTCAAGTTTATCTAACCAATACTGGCTAAATTCACTATCGCAATTAACAATGGCAACGCCGTCATCTTTTAGGCCATCAAAAATCTCACCTTTAGCTTTTGCAACGCCCATTAAGCTACCAAAACCTTCCAAGTGAGCTGCTGCAACATTACATACAACGGCCACATCTGGTTTTGTCATTGCCGTTGTGTAAGCAATTTCACCTAAGTGATTTGCACCTAGCTCAATAACAGCAAAACGATGTTGAGGCTCTAAGCGCAATAACGTAAGAGGGACGCCAATATCGTTGTTAAAATTACCTTTAGTAGCTAATACATCACCGTGAACCGACAAAATTGCTGCACACATTTCTTTTACGGTGGTTTTGCCTACACTCCCTGTAATTGCAATTGTTTTAGGCGCCACTTGGGCCATAACAGCGGTGCCAATTGTACCTAGTGCAATACGTGTATCGCTTACTATAAATTGTGGAATATCCACATCAACTTTGTGCTGAACAATAACGCCTATAGCGCCTTTTTGTTTAGCCTCAGCTATAAATTTATGGCCATCAAAATTTGGCCCTTTAAGTGCTAAAAACACTTCGCCATCGCACACTGTGCGAGTATCAGTATTTATATTAAGCACGTGTTGATTATCACCTTGATAATCAGTTGTTAGCACATTAGCTAACCAATCAAAATCCATTGGGATCATTGTGTTATCCCTCTTACTGCTTTTTTTAGTTGTTCTTGTACATAGCGGCGATCGCAAAAGTCGATGCGCTTATCGCCTATAATTTGATAATCTTCGTGGCCTTTACCTGCAATCAAAATAACATCATCAGCTGTAGCGTTTTCTATAGCAAAACGAATTGCAGTTGCTCTATCAGCCTCTAGATGTGCATTTTGAGGATGGGTTAGACCGCCTGCTACATCTGCAATAATGTCATCAGGATTTTCTGTTCGAGGGTTATCGCTGGTAATAATCACTTTATTAGCGTTTTGCTCTGCAGCTTGCGCCATTAATGCGCGCTTACCTTTGTCTCTGTCGCCACCGCAACCAAATACACAACTTACACCACCTGGCACATGCAACTGCAATGCTTGTAATGCAAGTGCAAGTGCATCGGGTGTATGGGCGTAATCAACAACACACGTTGGCATGCCAGCTTGACTAAAAGCTTGCATTCGACCAGCGACTGGCTGTAACTGCGCACAACCAGCAACTAGTTGTTCAAGCGGATAACCTAGCCCTAGTAATGTAGCGAGCGCTGCCGTTAAGTTATATAAGTTGAATTCGCCAAACAGAGGCGATTTAATTGAAATATCACCCCAACTTGTCGACAACTGCGCCGAAATACCTTCACTTGAATATTCAACATCAGAAAAATAAACGTATCGGGCATTCTTAGGAGCTAAGTTTTTGCGGCCATAACAAATTAGGTTATTAAAATCATACTTTTCAAGCCATTGCTCAGCTTGAAAGTCATCTTGATTGAGCACTACAACTTGCGGCTCAAAATCACGGAAAAGCATTAATTTCGCATCACCGTAACTTGCCATATCACCATGGTAATCTAAGTGATCGCGCGAAAGATTAGTAAACACAGCCGCTTTAAACTGACATTTAGCAACGCGTTGTTGCACTAACCCATGAGATGATACTTCCATGGCTATCAGCTTTTTATGCTGCGAATTTAAATCGCTCAAAATATGCTGTAAATCAACTGTTGAAGGCGTAGTGTTTATCAGTGGAATTAAGTTATCAGGATGGCCATAACCTAAAGTGCCTATAATAGCCGAATCAGTACTACAAAATTGCGCTAAGTGGGCAATCATTGCTGTGGTAGTCGATTTACCATTTGTACCTGTTACACCAATTAAATCAAGAGTCTGACTTGGTTGGCTATAAAAGCGACTAGCTAATTCTGGAAGCTTTTTATCAAGCTCTGAGACTAAATACAGTGGCTCAAAACTGCTTTCAAATTCACATAATCTGTCAGCAATGATAGCTATTGCGCCATTTTCAATTGCTTTAGCAATAAATTGTCCGCCATCAAGTGTATGGCCTTTAATAGCAACAAATACATCACCTGGCGTTACTTCACGGCTATCAAGGCGTAAATGCTTTACCAGTTGCGAGGGCGCATCTATTTCGATGTATTTTAAAATATCCTTTAAATCACGCATCGTTATCTTTACCTTGTACGTACGCAACCTCTTCCTTGTCAGGCGCTACGTTTAATATTCTTAATGCGTTAGAGATGATTTCTGCAAATGCAGGGCCAGCGGTGGCACCTCCATAGTACACATCACCACCTGGTTCATTAATCATAACTACCACGGCTAAACGAGGATTACTTGCCGGTGCTACACCTGCAAAGTAACCTACATATTCATCACCATAACCACCTGCTACGGCTTTTTTAGATGTACCTGTTTTACCGGCAGCACGATACCCATCAACTTTTATGTTGCGAGCAGTACCGTCTTTTTCAAATACACTTTCCATCATGTGGACTACGGCTTCTACGTCTTTTTGTTTAAAAATACGTTCGCCTTCAGGTATATTATCTTGCTTTAAAATAGTCAGTGGTCGATTAACTCCACCAGCGCCTAACATGGTATAAAAGCGCGCCATTTGCGCAGTACTTACCGAAATTGCATAACCAAATGATAAAGTGGCAATTTCAAAGTCAGACCAACGACGATTTGGATAAAACAAACCGCTGCTTTCACCTACCATTCCAGTACCGGTGTCACTGCCAAAGCCTACTTTTTGATATAAGCCAACAAGGTAATCTTTAGGCACTAACTGAGTAACCTTCGCAACCCCCATATTTGAGGAGTACTTTAGTATTTCGCGCAGTGTTAGTTCGCCGTGATTACGAGTATCTCTAACTAAACTACCACCTAAACGCATCCAACCTGGGTAGGTATCAATCGTGTCATCTGCCTGAATGGCGCCGTAGTTTAGCCCAGCCAAAATGGCTAGAGGCTTAACAGTTGAGCCTGGTTCAAACAAATCTGTAATTGCGCGATTACGACGCTTATGAGGTGCAGCATCGCTTAAGTTATTTGGATTAAATGAAGGACTATTTACCATTGCCAGCACTTCACCGGTTTTAACATCAACTACCATAGCTGAGCCCGATGTGGCTTTGTAAGTCAGTACAGCTGATTTTACAGCTTTGTAGGCAATAGCTTGAATTCGTTGGTCAATACTTAGTTCTATACTTTCTGGCTCTACGCGCTCACGCTCGTCAAGCACTTCTACTTCACGCCCTTGTGCGTCTTTACGTATAGTGCGGCGGCCTTCCTCGCCCGTTAAAGCGTTTTCGTATAGCTTTTCAATACCTTCAATGCCTTTACCGTCTATATTAGTAAAACCAATAACATGCGCGGTAACCTCACCGGCGGGGTAATAGCGTTTAGATTCATCTAGTAAATGAATACCTGGTAGGCGTAAATCGCCAATATAATTTGCTACAGCAGGAGTAACTTGGCGCTTTAAATAAACAAAGCGACGCGAGGGATCGTTTAAAAGTCGAGAGTTAATCTTCTTAGGATCAATGCGCAATACATCTGCAAGCTCACGCCAGCGTAAATCGTTTTTATAATAAAGTGCAGTACGCTTATCAAGCTCGGCGGTATTTTCAGCTAAAGATAAATGATCTTCGCCGCTTTTACGTGCTTGTTTAATTACTTTAGAGACAAGCGACTTGTGCAATGCTTTAGGATCAGCATATACACTTACAACAGGCACACTTACCGCTAACTCTTTACCATTACGGTCAAAAATCATCCCGCGTTGCACATGTAGTTTTTCAACGCGCACGGTACGTTTGTCACTTTCTGAACGTGCTTTATCAGGTTCTATTACTTGTAAATAAGCAGCGCGAGATACGAGTGTTACAAACACCATAAACACAACTGCACACACCAGCATAAAGCGCCATGTGATTAAATTAGTGACTGGTTTTTTGCCTCTATTTCTCATTGTACTATTATTACCTGCTCATCTTGACTCGTAGGTCTTTTCATTTTCAATTGTGATGTAGCTACTTCTTCAATGCGTGCATGTTGCGAATAAAATTCTTCTTCAACAAGTAAGTAGCGCCACTCTAAATCGAGCTCATCGCGTTCTTGTAATAATTGATCTTGCTGTATAAGTTGGCCACGAGCTAAGTGGGTTGTTTGCACAACAGCTAAACTAGAAGCGAATATCACAACCAACAAGGCCGAGGTTAGCTTATTAGCTCCTAGGCCTTTTAATATTTCAAAGAATAAATTAGGTTGCCGATAGCTCGCTTTTTTACTCATCCCAACCTCTGTGCAATCCTAAGTACAGAACTACGAGAACGTGGATTACGCTCTACTTCTGCAGCACTTGGCTTAATAGCTTTACCCACTGCTTTTAACGTCAGATTTTTATTTATTTGTGCGTCAGTTAAAGGCAGACCTCTGGGTAATGCTTCTCCCTTACTCTGTTTTCTAATAAACTGTTTTACAATACGGTCTTCTAAAGAATGAAACGAAATCACCACTAAACGTCCGCCTGGCTTTAGCACTTTAACTGCAGACTGTAGCGCTGTTTGAATCTCTTCAAGCTCGCTATTGATATAAATACGAATCGCCTGAAAAGTACGTGTTGCAGGGTGCTTAAACTTATCTTTTACCGGTACAGCTTCATCAACAAGGTCAGCAAGCTGCTTGGTAGTTGTGATTGGCGTGTGCTCACGAACTTCAAGTACTTTGTGTGCAATGCGTTTACCAAACTTTTCTTCCCCCAATTTTTTAATTACGTGGGTAATATCATCCAACTCAGCCTCTGCTAACCACTGTGCTGCACTGCGACCTGTTGTAGGGTCCATACGCATATCGAGTGGGCCGTCTTTCATAAAACTAAAGCCACGCTCAGCGTCATCTAATTGTGGTGACGAAACACCAATGTCTAATAAAATGCCATCGACTTTACCAATTAGATCGTTTTGCTGTGCTACTTCGTATAGGTTTGAAAAGCGAGTATGTGCAATTGCAAAACGCGGGTCATCAGCAAATTTTTCAGCTGATTGTATTGCTTGTGGATCTTGGTCAATTGCTTGCAGGCGACCTTCATCACCAAGGCGTGCTAAAATTTGCCCAGAGTGGCCACCACGTCCAAATGTACCATCCATGTATATACCGTCTGGCTTAATTGCAAGGGCATCGATGGTCTCATCCATTAATACGGATACGTGTTCAAATTGCGCTGTCATTAGCTATTGTGTGCCTTTTTTTGTGCCGTTAGAGTGTAAAATTATCTAAATCTTGGTTAGGTTCAAAATCACCAAGCCTTTCAAGCTCAGTATCTTGCTGCATTTGCTCGTGCCAACGCGCCTCGTCCCAAATTTCAAACTTATTCATCAAACCAACCAGCATGATTTTTTTGCCAAGAGATGCATGGGCACGTAATGACGGCGCAAGCAAAATTCGACCATTTTTATCAAGTTGATACTCTGTAGCGTTACCTAGCAACATACGTTGCATTCGTCGAGCTCGTGGATTCATATTAGATATTTTCGCTAAACGGCTTTCTATTTCGAGCCACTCAGCCAATGGATATAACCATAAACACGGTTCATTTAATGCGACGGTACAAATAACAGTCCCCTGATCTTCAGACAACAGAGATTCTCGGTACTTTGTCGGTACCGCAAAACGCCCCTTATCATCCAAACTCAGTGAACTCGCGCCACGAAACATAAAAAACCTACTTTGAAATTGTTTTATTCAATTTTTTGTTTATTTTATCCAATGAGATCCACTAAAAACCACTTTTTACCACAGTGCTCCAGTTTAGGGCTTGACAAGCCATTTTGTCAAGTAAGCTGACCAGCTTTAGTGAGTCTCAAAGCTAGAAAAAATAAGGGCTCAAGCGAAGCGTTTGAATTACGTGGGAAAAAGTGGGATTGAGGTAAAGAAAAATATCAGCTTTGCTTTTATAACTTTCTGTTTACATGCATTGCTTACTGAATAACCAATGAATATTTACAATTTTTAAGGCGTTTTTATCCTCTTTGTAAAATTTACCTAGCCGTGTAGTAATAGTTACTGTTTATTTTAAAATACTAATTATCAAAAATTAAAAAACACAAACAAAACCTTTCAAATTCAGGTAGTTAAAATAAATAACAAGTTTGGTTTAATCATTGCATCATCTAAATCACTATTTAAATTTTTAACTTATTAAGGATTGATTATGGCTACTGCAACGAATACGAAACCAAATACAACTTCAGATGTTAAGCCTGACGTTAAACTAACAAATACTGAGTCTCCTCTTACAGAGAAAGCAACATCAGCGGCGCACGATGCTGTAGATGCACTTTCTAGCAAAGCTGCAACAGCTGAAAGCAGTGTGCGTAAAGGAGCTTCTAGCTCGGCAGATGCATTGAGCGAAAAACAACTTATTGCACGTGAAAAACTAAGCGAATGTACTGCAAAAACTCGTGCTTTTGCTTCTGAAAATCCATTAGCAACTGCGGGTATTGCTTTTGCTGCGGGTATGTTAATCACATCACTACTTCGTCGTAAGTAATTAGTGATGAATAACCCACAAACAACAGCAACCAAGGATGGTAATGCGCAAGACCAAACTACTGAGCAACATAGCCAAAAGGACGATTGGCAAGATCATGTTGCAATGCTTTTAGAGTATTCTAAGCAGCTCAAGGATGATTACCAAACTCAAGGAAAGATCACCCACCAGCTTGCTAAAGCTGAATGGCGGTTATCGCTTAGATCGCTTGCATTGATCACTATATTTTTAGGATGCTTTGCCAGTGGTTTGGTTTTGTTGTGGGCAGGATTTCTAGGTGCTGTTGGATACGGTGTATACGATGTTTTTGGGTCGGTATGGCTAAGTATAGCAACAGCTACTTTACTACAAGTTGCTTGTTTAATATGGCTTTGGAAAAATACAGTTTACTTAAGCAATAAAATTGGCTTTAGTAAAACACTTAAAAGTTTAAAGCAGCTATTTAACTTACAAGGAAATTAGTATGTTAGTTAACTACTTAATTAAAGCACCTAATGAAAACGTTGATGCTCTAAGTAAGCAAATGGATACGCGCAGTGAATTGAAACGCCAACATCATGCAGCGTTCCAATATAGACTAAAGCGTTTTGCCGTAACCAAAGTTGGGCTTTCAAGTGCCTTTATCGCAGGTGCAGCAGTACAAGCGGGTAAAAGCGAAACCAGCTTCGTAAGAAAATACGGCTGGCTAGTGAACTTGATAGCTTAAGCGCTAAACATTTCTACCGTGATCAGATAAGTAATCAATACTTGGACCATTTGGCACAACTTGTGTTGGGTTGATCATTGTGTGACTAAAATAGTAGTGACGCTTAATATGATAAAAATCAACTGTTTCAGCCACTCCTTTAACTTGATATAGCTCCCTAAGGTATCCACTTAATGCAGGATAGCTTTCAATTGTGCGTAAATTACATTTAAAATGGCCAACGTACACACTATCAAACCGAATGAGTGTAGTGAATAATCGCCAATCTGCCTCGGTGAGCCTATTACCTGTTAAATAACGCTGCTTGCTCAGTATCCCTTCTACTTTATCGAGTGCTTTGAATAAATCGTTAAACGCCTCTTCGTATGCATCTTGAGTTGTTGCGAATCCCGTACGATAAACACCATTATTTATATTTGGATAAATCAACGCATTTAATTCATCAATTTTTGGTCGTAGTGCCTCTGGGTAGTAATCATCGTTATTACCTGTTAATTCATTAAATGCACTATTGAACATACGTATAATATCGGCAGACTCATTACTGACAATTTTATTTAGCTTTTTATCCCACAATACGGGTACGGTAACTCGCCCGGAATACTTAGGATTATTTTTTGTATACACTTGATGTAAGTAGTTACTATTAAATAAAGCATCACCAGTACTGTGGTTTTGCGTATCAAAAGCCCAACCACTATCAAGCATATCAGGGCTAACAACCGACACCGTAATTAAATCTTGCAACCCTTTTAACGATCTAAATATAAGCGTTCGATGCGCCCAAGGACACGCAAGTGACACATATAAATGATACCTGTTCGCTTGTGCTTTAAATCCGGCCTCGCCCGTTATTCCAGCGCTACCATCAACAGTTACCCAGTGACGTAACTGCGCCGTTTCGCGTTCAAACTTACCGTTACTTGAATCTGTGTCGTACCATTTATCTTGCCATTGGCCGTTAACTAATAATCCCATAAAACTCTCCTAAAAATACCGTTATATTTTGCCAAACTCACCGTTTTGATAATCACGCACTGCTTGCTGTACTTCTGCTTGCGTCGTCATTACAAACGGACCCGTATGAGCAATTGGCTGATTAAGTGGATCGCCTGCTAAAACCAAAACGCCAGCGCCTTGTTCAGAGCTAATATTAATATCACTGCCTGGTTCTAAAATAAGTAACTTACCCGCTGGTATTGTTTGATTGTCGCTCATTATTAGTGAGCCGCTATGAATATAAAGCATTACTTTTTGTTGGCTAAGAGGATCTAAATAAATGCTTTTACCAGCAGGTAATGTAATATCAGCGAGCGCCGCATTAGCAGCTAAACTTTGCAGCTTGCTTGCAAGCGTTTCACTTTCGAACTGCCACGATCCCGCAAGTGCTTTTAACGTCACGCCTTGCGTATTTGTAAAACTAGGAGCTGGGTTTTTAGTCGTATCTTGATAACGTGAATCACGCATTTTTTCTGCGCTTGGCATGTTTATCCAAATTTGAAAGCCATGCAGACCATCTATAGCATCAGCGAGTGGCATTTCACTGTGCATGACGCCGCGCCCTGTGCTCATCCATTGCACATCGCCTGCTTTAATTGCTTCTTTGTTACCCATTTGGTCACGATGCTCAAAGCCACCTTTTAGAATATAAGTAAACGTTTCAATTCCTCGGTGCGGATGCTCTGGAAAGCCTCCCATATAATCTTTTTTGTCGTCTGACTTAAGTTCATCAATCATCAAAAACGGATCTAAATATTTACCATCAAACCCAGGTATACGGCTAATGCTCACGCCATCGCCATCTTGAGTTGCATAAGCTGTAAGTATTTTTGATATTTTCATTTTTTAATTCACTCTAAAGAATAAGTTTATGAGGCTATTAAATCATTCATTAAACAAAACAACTATGTCTTTAAATCGAGCTTAAAGTTCTAAAAAATAGAACGACATTGATTCATTGGTTACATTTTCAACCTTATAATTACTATGGTTATTTGGAGTGAATTTGGCTACAATTGTTATTGCAAAATACGAAACTAAGGAATGGTTATTTTTACTTATTCTCTCAAACATCAGCTTTATCGTTTGCTTATATTGCTAAGTATTCCGGGCACCGCTGTAATTATTTTTACTCTGCTGCTTGAACGCCACCACTCTATTGAGCAAAGTGAAAAAAAAGTAGAAAACATTGCTAAGCAATTAATTTTACAGCAAAAGCACTTAGTCGATGATATTGACCGTTTAGCGCGTTATTTGTCTAAAGAGGAAAGTAAGAAAGAAAATTTAGCAACGTCCTGCCCTAATTATTTTAATCAATTTAGAGCTATTTATGCCCATGTTGCCAATATCGGGATTATAGATCCAAATGGCATTGTTATGTGTACAACAAGCGGATTAACCAAAACAATAAGTATTGCAGATCGTGCGTATTTTCAAAATGCCTTAAAAAGTAACCAATTGTCGGTAGGTTATTTTCAGCACGATAGAAACTTGCAAAAAAACACCCTTAACTTTGCGTTACCTATCATTAATAAAAAAAATGTAATTCAGGGCGTTGTAGTTATCGTTGTTGCGCTTGACTGGTGGAACAATGCTTTTAATAATATTGAACTGCCGACTGGCTCTATTGCTGCAATCGCTGATTCTAATGGAAAAATTTTAGCGCGTTACCCACCAACAACTGCAGCCCTTGGCGATAATATTGCAAAGACTTTATTAGCAACTGATTCTTCGATTGATAATGAGGCATTAACAAAAATAAAATCTATTGAGGGTGAAGATCGAATGCTTCATCACTCTATTATTTATAAAGATCCGAGTAATAACAGCTTAAATATACATATTGCACTTCCTATTACGCATGCTTTAAAGCAAATAAATAATAATTTTTTTATAGCGATTGGTGTGTTTATTTTATCACTGCTAGTGCTATGTTTAATTGCACGTAAGCTGCTTAAAACCAGCATTATCGACCCAATTAATAATCTAACAAATGCAACAAACGTGTTGGCTAAGGGCGAAATGCCGTCACAAAAAACACAGCCAAATAATCCAGAGCTAAATACTCTCTATCAGCGCTTTAAATCAATGGCGCAAACTAGGTTAACAGCTGAAGCTAATTTAAAAAACAAGCACGATGAGCTTACCAGCTTGCTTAATACTCTACCCGACAGTTACGTTAGAATTAACATCCATGGCGATATTCTCAACATAACGGGGCAATTTAAGCCTCAAGTAAACCCAAACAGCACTGCAGTACCTCATTTATCATCAATACTTTCACACAGCAATGTTCAGCTTTTGTTATCGCAGTTATCTAAGCTTGATGTTTCGAGTAATTTAGAATTTACACTCGAAAAATCAGATCCTAAACGCAGCTTTGAAGCGCGTATTAGTGCAATGCAAAGTAAAAATGAATACGTTGTTGTGCTAAGAGATATAACACAACGAAAAATAAATGAAGAAGCACTCCACCTTGCCTCGCTAGTGTATAACAACAGTAGTGAAGGCATGGCAATCACCGATCCAGCGGGTATAATATTTGATGTAAACCCTGCGTTTTGCAAAACGACTTTATATAGTAAAGAAGAAGTTATTGGGCGCTCCTCTTCAATTCTTTCATCAGGAAAACATGATAAGAATTTTTACAATAAAATGTGGTCTGAATTACAGCAAACAGGCCGCTGGCAAGGCGAGGTTATTAACCGTAAAAAGAACGGGCAGCTATACTCTGAGTGGCTCACAATCGATACGGTTTATGATACAAACAACGCACCTATTCGTCGAATCGCGATATTTACAGACCTCACTGAGAAAAAACAAGCCGATGAAACAATTTGGCGACAAGCTCACTATGATCACCTAACTGACTTACCAAATCGTTTAGAGTTAAAGGAGCGATTAAATCAACGATTTTCAAACGTTGTTACTCCCGACAATCAATTGGTTGTCATGCTTTTAGATATAGATCACTTTAAAGATATTAATGACACATTAGGCCATCACTATGGTGATAACTTATTAAAACTCGTATCTCAGCGTATAGTCCAGTCGGCAAAAAATGCTGAGTTTGTGGCACGTATTGGTGGTGATGAGTTTGTTATTGTGTTTAATCGTATAAAAAGTACGCGTCATATTAATCAAATTGCCAGTAATATTTTGCTTAGCCTATCGTCGGCTTTGCATCTTGAAAACGAAGAGTTATTTATTAGCGCCAGCATGGGCATAGCATGCGCCCCTAATGATGGTGAAAATACTGAACAACTTTTAAAGGCAGCCGATCAGGCTATGTATAAAGCAAAAAGTAATGGTCGTAACTGTTTTGAATTTTTCTCTGCTGACATGCGCGAATATGCACACGCGCGCATGGTGCTATTAAAAGACTTACGAAGTGCCATTGAACTTGAACAGTTTGAGTTGTTTTATCAGCCCATTGTTGCTTTGAATGATTTACATATTCATAAAGCTGAAGCACTTATTCGTTGGCAACATCCCGAAAAAGGCCTAATTAGCCCTGTCGCATTTATTCCTCTTGCTGAAGAAACTAGGCAAATAAATGCAATTGGCCAATTTGTATTTGCTCAAACCTTGCAAACGCTTAACGATATAAAAACCCTAACCGATGACACTTTTCAAATAAGTGTAAACGTGTCGCCAGTGCAGTTATCCACGCCAGAGAGTGGTATAGATGAATGGTACGATATGCTAAAAGCTGCAAAATTACCTGCATCCTCAATTGTGGCAGAAATAACTGAAGGCCTAATGATTAACCCCGAAGCATTAACGCAACGTCGCTTAAAAGAAATAGTAAAATCAGGTATGCAGCTTGCCCTTGATGATTTTGGTACAGGATATTCGTCACTCGCTTACTTACAAGAAATGGATACCGACTATTTAAAAATAGATAAACGTTTTGTTGATAATATCCAAGTAGGCAGTCAAGAACTTGCACTGTGTGAAGCAATAATTGTTATGGCGCATCAACTGGGCTTAAAAGTAATCGCCGAAGGAATTGAAACTGAATTACAAATGCAGCTATTACTTGAAGCCGGATGTGATTACGGACAAGGTTATTTATTTTCAAGACCTTTAAATAAAAGCAGTTTTATGGCACTTCTAGCTGATAAAAAAGTCGCTTTATTAAAATAAATAAACAAAAAATTACTGTTACGCAATAAATAATGCGTCTGCGCGGTCAAGTTAAGTAATCAGATATAAGTAGTAACAGGATTTAAAAATGGCAAAAGCAACATTAGAGCAATGGCGAATGTTTAAAGCGGTTGTGGATCACGGCGGATTTGCAGGCGCAAGTGCGGCTGTACATAAAAGTCAGTCAACCGTACACCATGCTGTTCAAAAACTTGAAGCCGCCTTGCAAATTAAGTTGCTTGAAGTAAAAGGTCGTAAAGCATTTTTAACCGATAGCGGTAAACTAATTTTACGCAGAGCTGAATTTTTAATTGAAGAAGCAACTAAAATAGAATCGGTAGCGAGCACACTAAGCGAAGGCGTAGAAAGCACATTAAAAATAGCTGTTGATGAAGTTTTTCCACACACCATTTTATACCAGGCACTTGCTAAAACGAGTGAACTTTACCCGCTTTTAAAGATTGATTTAGTAGAAAGCGTGCTAACCGGTGCAAACGAATTACTACATAACTCAGTGGTTGATTTAGCCATTTCATCAATTCCTATCTATGGAATTAGTTGCAGTACGTTATGCGATATAGAGTTTATAGCCGTTGCGCATAAAGACCATGTATTACACCAACAAACTGAACAACTCAACTTTCGCGATTTAAAGCTACACCGGCAAATAGTAGTTCGCGACTCAGCAACCCACACCAGTCACAATGATGGCTGGTTAGGTGCTGATATGCGCTGGACAGTCAGCCATTTACGCAACTCTATTGATATGGTTAGTCAAAATTTGGGTTACGCTTGGCTGCCAAAAACACAAATAGCACATTTAATTGAAGATAAAACGCTCATCCCACTTAATTTAGACCAAGGTACAACCCGTACCCTTAATTTATATTTAATGTGCAACGACAACGACAGGCTTGGTCCTGCAGCACAAGAGTTTAAAGAGCAGCTTACGGCTCTCACTAACTTAGCTAGCTAATAGCTATTCGTTTTTTACATCGAGGTGATCTGCCACATAGGCGCCTCGCTGCCCACGCTCTTTAGCTGGGCCTATAGTACTGTCTTTACCTGTTTGCTGCTCAGTAGCTGCATTAATAACAGCACCTAATGTGATTATATAAGCGCTGATATACAACCACATCAACATGATCACTACACCACCTAGTGAGCCGTAAGTTTCGTTGTAACTAGAAAAACGCGACACATAAAAAGAAAAACCTATAGATGCCAAAATCCAAAGTACAGTAGCAATAGACGAACCCATCGTGATCCAACGCCATTTGGCCGGTTTACGATGTGGGGCATAACGATATAAAAGTACCAATGCAAAATTAAAGGTAAAAGCTAATAATGGCCAAGAGATGAGTTTAATTAATAAATCTATACTTTCTTTTAGTCCCACTAAATTAAGTACAATAGGTAAAATACCAATAATTAATAACGCAAAAATTGCGACAACAATCGCCCCTACCGAAAATAAAAAGCGTACTAATTGAGCTTTAAAAAATGAACGCTTTTCATATTCACGATAACTAATATTACACGCAGTAATAAGTGCTTGGCTGCCCTTAGAACTACTCCAAATAGTAAGTATAAGCGTACCGATTGCACTTAAGCTCAAGCTTGCACTTGATGTTTTTGCAAGGCTAGAAACCTGAGATAAAATTAGTTCACTGGTACTTGGTGGGAGCAAAGTAACTATTTTACTTAAATGATCACTAATATCTGCGGGGGATGAAAAGTACGCATACACAGATACCATCGCCGCAATGGCCGGAAAAATAGCAAGTAACGCATAAAATGCCACACCCGCTGCCACTATAGATAAGTTATCTTCACTCATTTGCTTAAAAATGCGCTTAACAATATCCCACCAACCTATAAAAGGGATATGACCAGGCTGCTCAGCTTGCTGTCCTCGTTTAGCTTCTTTCATTCTAAACCTCAATATTTGTATTACATTACTACAGCAAAATGTTTGCCAAGTTAAATAAAGTATTTGGTACTAAACTTGCTTTTACCTAATATTAGCGATTATAAAAACCAAACACGGACGATAAGCCATGCCTAGTAGCCAATCAAACATTATAGCTTTAAACAATACGCCTCCCAGCACGCAAAGTTTTCAAGGCGATGTGTTTACGTGGCAGTTTTTTCATGAACAAGCTGTGCAATTACTTCACGCAACAGCGCAAATATTACCCACACTATTACTCGGTATAATACTTTTAGCATTAAGCTATTTAATTGCAGGGCCACTTTCTCGATTGCTTATAAAGCCTATTGACTACATGACTGACAGTAAACTAGTTCATCTAGTTGTAAGGCGTAGTATAAGCACTTTGATTATTTTATTTGGCGTGTACTTATTCCTGCGTTTAGCAGGGCTTACCGAGTTTGCTGTTGCCATTATGAGTGGCACGGGACTAATAGGACTTATATTAGGTTTTGCCTTTAGAGACATAGCTGAGAACTTTATCGCTAGTTTATTACTGAGCATACAAAGGCCTTTTAAAATCGACGATGTAATTGAAGTAGACAATCGTTTAGGTGTTGTTAAAAAAGTAACCGCAAGAGCAACCACACTTGTTGATTACGATGGCAATCATATTCAAATACCCAATGCGACGGTATATAAAAATACCATTAAAAACCTGACTGCCAATCCAAAAATGCGCGGAAAAGTAGAAATTGGTATTGGCTATGATAACGATATACGCAGCGCACAAACTCTTGCCCTAGCTATTGCCAATCAACAAAATGCGGTACTTAGCGACCCACCTGCGCAAGTTTTAATAAAAAACTTAGGCTCATCTACTATTAACTTCGTTTTGTATTTTTGGGTTAATAGCGAGCAGCACAGCCCATTAAAAGTAGCTTCCCAGCTTATGCGCGAATTAGTCAATGAGTTCACAAAACAAAACATCAGCATGCCTGATGACGCACGAGAAAGAATTATACTCACCGACCCTAGTGAAAATGTTTCTAATTTAGAGGAAAAACAACCATCGCAAGTACAAAGCGAAAAAAGTGAAACAGTTGATCAAACTAAAACACTTGATGATGTAAGCAGTGATACCGACGAAATACGTGAACAAGCAGAGCAATCAAGAGACCCAGAACAAGGTAAAAATATTATTTAATAATGCTTAAATTGCATTAACTAAAATTTAGACACAAAAAAGCCCGCAGTGTTAACTGCGGGCTTTTTTATTGAATGAGTGAGTCAGCCTATAAGCCGGGTTTTGTCCTTTCCGAAGAAAGTGATAATCATTCGTCTAGGCCATAAATCGCTCTATGGCTCAAGCAACCTACCCGGTTCTCACGTGGGCCACGCGTTCATTATTTAAAATGATAGAACCCTATTTGGTCTTGCTCCGAGTGGAGTTTACCTTGCAACCAACTATTACTAGCGGCCCGGTGCGCTCTTACCGCACCCTTTCACCCTTACCAATCGAGATTGGCGGTCTCCTCTCTGCTGCACTTGTCGTGGGCTCACGCCCCCCAGCCGTTAGCTGGCACTCTGCCCTATGGAGCCCGGACTTTCCTCCCCCTGATCATTTTCGTCACAGGCAGCGATCATCTTGGCTGACTCGGCGCGCAGTATACATGAGGCTAATACCAAGCGCAGTAAAATTTACTCTTTTTCTTCAATAATTGTTTTGTATAAAGCGTTTTTCTTCATTCCAAAGTATTCAGCAACAACGCCACAGGCTTTTTTCATTGGCATTTCACTCTCAAGCAGTGCCAGCATTTTGCGCGCTTCTGGTGGAACATCGTCTACTAGTTTTGGTTTGCCCGGCAACATTAATACAATTTCGCCGCGTTGCTTAGTGGGATCATCAGTTAAAAACTGTTTAAGCTCACTTACACTACCATTAAAAAATGTTTCAAAGGTTTTGGTTAGCTCTTTAGCAAACACAACTTGCTGCTCATCACCAAGGGCTAGTGCTAAATCATCAAGGCTTGCCATAATACGGTGCGTACTTTCGTACATTATACTGGTGATACCTGAGTTGACAGCTTCGGTAAAAAAGTCTTGGCGAGCTTTGCTTTTAGCTGGCGTAAAACCAATAAACTGAAAACGGTCGGTTGGTAAGCCTGAACAACATACGGCTGTAATTGCAGCACATGCACCTGGAACAGGTGTAACATGAGCGCCTTGTTCGCGACATAGATTTACAACCGCGTAGCCTGGATCACTAATTAGTGGCGTACCAGCGTCAGATACTAAAGCAATATTTAAACCTTGATTAAGTTGATCAATAATTTGTTGTGCTTTTTGCTTTTCGTTGTGGTCGTGTAATGCAAACGTTTTTGCCTTAATTCCAAAGTGGCTAAGTAGCTTGCCGGTATGGCGAGTGTCTTCAGCAGCTATTAAGTCAACTTGCGATAATGTCGCAATGGCACGGTGACTTAAGTCGTCATAATTGCCAATTGGGGTGGCAACAATGTAAAGAGTGCCAATTTTCTGTGAATTCTCCTCATTTAACATTGAGGTCTCCTGCGTCAGTCAGTAATATAAGCAAATCGCGTTAACGTATTGGGAAATCATTGTGCGACTTAAACTAGTTAGTCTATTAATTATATTGTCAGGGTTATCGGCGTGTAGCACAACCGAAAAACCAACTAAAAACAGCGATAACGTAAGTAACCGCACTAATGCACTGCAAAATCAGGCAACCAGTGCGCAATCTATCTACCAATTGGCGCAAAACCGCCAAGGTGCCGATAAAATACAGTTATTGTATAGCGCCCGTGATGCTGCAATTAGTGAGCAAAACTGGCCTTTGTTAGAGAAAATTGGTAATGAGCTTGAATTAACCGCAAGTGTTGATCAAATCCAAAACCGTCTTTATATTGCATTTGCACAAAAACAACAGAATAAGAATGATCAAGCTTTGGTGATTTTACAATCGCTAGACGGACAACTTACTCAACCTGAGCATTTTGCTTGGCATCAGTTTTTAACAGCCAGTATTTATGCATCGCAAAATTTTCCAAAAAAAGCTGCCCCCTACTTCTTTAGAGCCTCTGAAACAGCAACAAAAAACAATATAGAAATCCCTCAGCTCAATCAATATTTGTGGGATAACTTAAAACAGCTCTCTTCATATGCGCTTGAACGTTTTAACCGTGGTTCGGTTATCCAGCAAGGCTGGGTAAACCTTGGTCTATACTATCAAGTATATGCTAGTAGTGGCGTGGAGCTAGACCAAGCAATTAATAATTGGCGCAGACGCTATATTGGGCATCCGGCTTTTTCTGTATTACCTGAACAAGACGAAATGCTTACTGAGCTCGCCCCAATTAATATAGAGCGTTTAGTTGTGTTGTTTCCACAATCGGGCCCTAACGAACGTTTAGGTGATGCCCTTAAAGCTGGCGTATTAGCTGCACTTGATACGCAAACTATCAACGACACTATTTTTATTGATGAAAACTTAAGTACAGAAGAAATTGCAGCGCAACTTGAAGAAATAAAGCCTGATTTTGTAATTGGTCCTCTACTTAAAGCAAATATTGATAAACTAGCCAATGCACAAACTCTTATTGATACTCCGGTACTGCATTTAAACACCTTTGATGGTGAGCGCATTTCGCTTCAGCATTATTACTTTGCATTGAACCCTGAGCACGAAGTACAGCAAGCTCTGGAACACTTTTTAACTAAGGGCTATCAAAAGCCTATGCTGCTTGCGCCAAATAATGCCAATGGCCAACGTTTAGTTGATTATTTTAACCTACAGTGGCAACGCTACAGCGAAACCAAGCCGCAAATCGGTTTTTATAACGATAAAAAAGATATGCCGAACACAATTACCAGCTTATTAGAAGTTGATAAGTCAAAAGATCGCATACAAACAGTTAAAGCATTATTTAAGCAAGAAGTAGAAAACGAAACGCGTTCACGCAGTGATATAGACGTTATTTATATTTTGGGTGATGCAATAGAAACTCGCTTAATTAAACCTTACCTTGATGTAAACGTCAGTACATTTGCTGATCGTATCCCACTTTATGCAAGCTCTAAAAGTCATAGTAAACAAATTGACAGTACAGACAAAGGCGACTTAGACGGCCTATACTTCACTGAATTACCGTGGATGCTTGATTCACAAATTAAACAACATAATTTACGCCAGCAGTACAACTCTCTATGGCCTGAGCAAATTGATATTAGCCAACGCTTATTTGCAATGGCATACGATGCAGTATCAATATTACATGACATTAGACAGTTAAGCGTAATGCCAGGCAATCAATATAGTGGTTTAAGTGGTAAGTTGTCTGTTAATACCAGCGGCCATATAGAACGCATGCTCGACTGGGCTCAATATACAAACCGTCGCATTAAGCCTGTGCAATTAGAAACACAACGCCCGGTACCATTGTTTATGCAATCAGCGGGTGATATACAAACTATAAATTAAACTTTATTAAGTTAAGGGGGCGGCATGTCGTGGTTTAAAGAGCTGTGGCAAAATAGTCGCGAAAAAGGCCAGTATTATGAGCTTGAAGCGCAAAAATACTTAGTTACTCAGGGCTTAACACCCATTGAACGTAATTATTACTGCCCCTTTGGCGAGCTTGATGTCATTATGAAAGAAGGCGACACCCTTGTATTCATTGAGGTCAAGTTTCGCAAAAATAATGCCCGTGGCGGTGCCAACTATGCACTTAGCCCACAAAAACAAGCTCGATTAAAACGTAGTATTTATCATTACTTAGCAGCTAAAAATTTAACTAACCAAGCACTAAGAATTGATTATGTAGCCATTACAGGAGAAGCATCTCCTAATATTAATTGGCTTAAAAATGTATTTTAAACGCAAATACAAAGATAAATTATTGGTAGGCTATGCAAGACACAATTAAAGAAATTTTTACAGAAAGCATTCAAGTTCAAATCGCTGCTGGTGAAGTGCTACCTAGTGCGCTTGAGTCAGCTGCATTTACTATTGCACAAAGTCTGATCAACGGAAATAAACTCATTTGCTGCGGTACTGCAAATTGCCACATGCTCGCTCAGCATATGGCGGGTGTATTGGTTAATCACTATGAAACCGAGCGTCCTTGTTTGCCGGCAATCGCTCTATCGCAAGAAAACGTTAATCTTGGGCAAAGTACCCAGGTAGACGATCACGATACATTTGCTCGTCAAGTCCGCGCTTTTGCCCAGCAAGGCGACTTATTGCTCGTACTGGCTATTAACGGTAACGAAAAGCATGTTATTTCTGCCGTTGAAGCAGCACTAACTAAAGATATGAAGGTCATAGTTATGGTTGGTGATGATGGTGGCGAGTTGGTTGGCCTACTTGGCCCTAACGATGTTGAAATTAGATCGCCATCAAAACGCCCTAGCCGCATTATCGAATCCCATTTAGTTAACTTACATTGTTTAAGCGAACTTGTTGATTTAACGCTTTTCCCTCAGGATGAAAATTATGTTTAAACGCTCTCTTATTGTTTTAGGTACTGTTGTATTACTACAAGGCTGCGCAGCTGCTGTTGTTGCAGGTACAGCCAGTGCAGTAACTGCAGCGAACGATCGCCGTACCATTGGCTCTCAAATTGACGATAACAATATTGAAATAAAAGCCAGTATTGCACTTAGCGAAGTAGAACGCCTTGAAAAGTTTGCCAATATAAGCGCTGTAAGCGTTAACGGTATTGTTTTACTTGTAGGCCAAGTATCTAATGAAGAAATGAGAAACGAAGCACAGCGTACCATTGAGGGCGTTTCAGGTATTCGTAAGATACATAACCAAATTCGTATTGGCTCAAATATTGGCATTACTACACAAACGCATGACTCTTGGTTAACATCTAAAGTAAAAGCTCAGCTACTAACAGCAAAAGACATTAGCAGTAATAACATTAAAGTAGTTACTGAAAACGCTGAAGTATTTTTAATGGGTTTAGTATCTGACTCTGAGTCTACTCAAGCTGTAAACATTGCCCGAAATGTATCTGGCGTAGAGCGGGTAATTAAAGTATTTGAATATATGTAAAGTAAAATACAGACATAAAAAAACCGCTTATTAAGCGGTTTTTTTTTGCATTTACTTATTATTTAATAACGCGTAAATGAGAGCCTTTTTTCTTCTGTGGCTTTTCTGGTGGTGTTTCATCAATAAATTCAGCTGATGAATCAACACTTTCAAGCTCAGGCACAAAATCGTCTTCGTCCTCTAAAAACTCATCTGCAGTAAAGACTGTTCCTTCGCCATTTTCACGCGCGTATATTGCAAGCACAGCACCTAGAGGCACATACACTTGCATTGGCTGACCACCAAAGCGCGCATTGAAGCTAAGTTGGGTTAAGTCTAACGAAAACTGTGTGACCGCTGATGGACTTATGTTTAAAACAATTTGTCCGTCTTGAACAAACTGTGTTGGCACTTGTACATTTGCAAACCCAGCGTCTACCACTAAATGCGGTGTACACTCGTTATCGACTATCCAATCAAAAAAAGCACGTAATAAATAAGGACGATTAGGCGTCATTATAAACGGATCTCACGCTCAGCTTCAGTTAAAGAGGCTTGGAATGACTCACGTTCAAATAAACGGATCATGTACTCTTTAAGCTCTTTAGAACCTGCACCATTAAGCTCAATACCAAACTCTGGTAAACGCCATAATAGTGGAGCTAAATAACAATCTACTAAGCTAAACTCTTCACTCATAAAGTAAGGTGCTTCGCTAAAAATAGGTGCTACAGCAAGTAATGCTTCTGTTAGCTCTTTACGAGCTTGAGCAGCATCTGACGTGTTGTTACTGATTTTGTCAGCTAGGCTGTACCAGTCAGTATCAATACGATGCATCATTAAGCGGCTACGACCACGCATTACCGGGTAAACAGGCATTAGTGGAGGATGAGGAAAACGCTCATCAAGGTATTCCATGATGATGTTTGCCTGGTATAAACCAAGCTCACGGTCAATCAGTGTTGGCACTGTGCCGTAAGGGTTAATTTCGTGAAGTGCTTCTGGCAAGTTATCTTTTTCAGCCAAATGAATATCTACACTTACACCTTTTTCCGCAAGTACAATACGTACTTGGTGGCTATACATACAGTTAGCACCAGAAAAAAGGGTCATTACAGGGCGCTTATTGGCAGCTACGGCCATGCCTATACCTCCATTAAATAACTAAAACAGCAAAAGGGGCTTAAGCCCCTATTGCAAAATTACCTTTAAAAATGTTCAAGTTAATGAACATCTCTCCAGTATTCTTTCTTAAGCATAAATGCCAAGATAAATAGAATTATTAAGAATCCTATTACCTTAATACCTAGCGCTTCCGATTCAAGACGTGAAGGTTCACCCACGTACTCAAGGAAGTTTGTTAAATCACGAGCCGCTTGGTCGTATTCATCTACGCTTAATTCACCCGTACCATCAGTTTCAGTAGCAATAACTTTGGTCACAGTGTGGCCATGTTCTTCTACTTCTTTAGTGATAGGCGTTGGTAAACCTTGTAGTTCTTGAAGAACATGAGGCATACCTACCGATGGAAAAACAATATTGTTAACTCCAAACGGGCGAGATTCATCTTTATAAAACGATTTTAGGTACGTGTAAATATAATCTGGTGATTTTACACGTGCAATAAGAGTTAAATCCGGCGGAGCCGCACCAAACCATTTTGCTGCATCGTCTTTTGTAATTGCGTTGGTGATATGGCTACCTACTTTAGAGCCGTCAAAAATTAACTGCTCTAAACCAACTTCTGTTGGGATACCGATATCACGAAAAGTACGCTCATAACGTTGATACTGCATTTGGTGACAACCAAGACAGTAGTTCATGAACAACTTTGCACCGCGTTGTAAAGATGGTTGATCAGTAAGGTCGTTATTCGCTTCCATTAAAGGAACCGACGGACCTGCTGCCATAACCATGTTAGGCAACAAGTTTACTGATAAAGCAAATAAACCAATAATAAGCTTCTTCATCATTTCGTTAACCTCTCTGGCAATGGCTTAGTTTTTTCGTTCTTACTGTATACAAACAACAGTACGAAGAACATAAAGTAAGTCACAGTACAGATTTGAGAAATAATCGTTTTCATATCAGTTTGTGGAGTTGCACCCACCCAACCAAGAAGAACGAAAGTTACAACAAAGCCTGCAATGTTCCATTTATGGAAACCACAACGGTAACGAACCGATTTAACTCTACCACGGTCTATCCAAGGTAGTAATGCAAGTACTACAATCGATGCACCCATCGCCGCAACACCGATTAACTTATCAGGGATTGCACGTAAGATTGCATAGAATGGCGTAAAGTACCAAACCGGGAAAATATGCTCAGGTGTTTTAAGTGGGTTAGCTGCCTCGAAGTTTGGACCTTCTAAAAAGAAGCCATTCATCGCCGGCATAAAGAACACAACCCAACAAAACAGTATTAAGAAACCAACCACACCCACAATATCTTTAACTGTGTAGTAAGGGTGGAACGGTATCGCATCAACAATGTCTTTTTTGTTAGTGTAATACTCGTGGAATTTAAATTTAGGCTTATCTTCTTCAGCTACTGAGCCTTTCTTACGTTTAATCTCAATACCTTCAGGGTTATTTGAACCCACTTCGTGTAGAGCAACAATGTGTAAGAAAACTAAGATTACAATAACCAGTGGTAGTGCAATTACATGTAATGCAAAGAAGCGATTAAGCGTTGCACCTGATATTACGTAGTCACCACGGATCCAAAGTGTTAAGTCATCACCAATAACCGGAATAGCACCGAATAATGAAATGATTACTTGTGCGCCCCAGAACGACATTTGGCCCCATGGTAATAAATATCCCATGAATGCTTCTGCCATTAGCGCTAAGAAAATGAACATACCAAATAACCACAGTAATTCACGCGGTTTTTGGTAAGAACCGTAGATCATGCCACGGAACATATGCATATATACAACGATGAAAAACGCTGATGCACCTGTTGAGTGCAAGTAACGTAGTAACCAACCATATTCTACATCACGCATGATGTACTCTACCGAAGCAAAAGCACCTTCAGCAGACGGAACAAAGTTCATCGTTAACCAAATACCTGTTAGGATTTGGTTTACTAGTACTAACATGGCTAGTGAGCCAAAAAAGTACCAGAAGTTAAAGTTTTTAGGTGCTGGATACTGTGCAATGTGCATGTTCCAAACACGTGTCATTGGGATTCGGTCGTCTATCCAACCAATAATCTTACCAAACATTAGGCTACCCCTCTTTCTTCGCCCACTAAAATAGTGGTGTCATCTAGAAAAGTATAAGGTGGTATTTCTAAGTTTAATGGTGCAGGTACCGATTGAAATACTCGACCAGCCATATCAAATTTAGAACCGTGGCACGGGCAGTAGAAACCGTCATCAGTCCCTTCTACTTTCTCACCAAAATTACCTTGTAAAAAGCCTGGTGAACATCCTAAATGCGTACAAATACCTACAGCCAAAAATATTTCTGGACGTAATGAACGGTAATCATTTGTTGATGATTCTAATTGTTGTGGCTCTTGCGATTGCGGATCACGAAGTTGACCTTCATGTTCTTTCATCTGCTCAAGCATTTTTGGGGTACGTGATACAACCCATACAGGTTTACCACGCCACTCGACACGTATTAATTGTCCAGGCTCAAGTTTGCTGATATCTACTTCTACAGGCGCACCCGCAGATTTAGCTCGCTCACTTGGATTCCAAGACGCAATAAAAGGAACAGCAGCCCCAGCCGCACCAACACCACCTACAACAGAGGTAGCTATGGTTAAAAAGCGACGTCGGCCATTGTCTACAGGCGCATTGCTCATCCACTTATCTCCACTATGATTCTCAACACTTGCTATATTGAGAACATCAGTTACAGCAGGTTAATTATTCGAAATTTTTAAAATAGAAGCGATCATAATTAAAACCCTTGATTAAAACAAGGTTATTCAAAGCCCCATGCTCGAATAAACCTGACTTGATCAAAAATTTGATTAAGCTAGCTCGAGAATAAAGCCGAACGACTATAATAACGCTTCTGTAAAAACAATATACTGACCGAGATCAACACCACTAAGAGGAAACAGTAAAAACTGTACATAGTGTCGTTAAACTCACTCATTTTACTTCCACGCCAATTGTAGCAAAAAATTCCACCAATTAACTGATGGATTTAAACTAATTACGATAATTATTTAACTTTTTTGCAGCTATCTGAGTGTTTTTTAACTTTCGTTCGATTAATACGCAGTTATTAATAAATTTGATCATCATTAATTACAGCAATACCAAGTATGGCGACCGCTATAAACAAATTTAAATTAAGTAGCAAATGTAAACTTTTTGATTTGAAAACAAAAAACCCAGCATAAGCTGGGTTTTTGAATTCTTGATAACGTATAGATTAACGTTTTGAGAACTGTGGACGCTTACGCGCTTTCTTAAGACCCACTTTCTTACGTTCAACTTTACGTGCATCACGTGTAACAAAACCTGCTTTACGAAGTTGTGGACGTAGTGACTCGTCAAACTCCATAAGTGCACGAGTGATACCGTGACGGATAGCACCAGCTTGACCAGTTGTACCACCACCAGAAACGGTGATGTAAAGGTCAAATTTTTCAGTCATATCAACTAGCTCAAGAGCTTGATGAACAACCATGCGTGCTGTTTCGCGACCAAAATACTCTTCTAGAGAGCGTTTGTTGATTACGATGTTACCAGTGCCTGGGCGTAAGAATACGCGAGCACTTGAACTTTTACGACGACCTGTACCGTAGTATTGATTTGCCATGATGGTGCTCCTTAAATGTCTAGAACCTGAGGCTGTTGTGCAGCATGGTTATGCTCAGTACCTGCGTAAACTTTAAGTTTACGGTACATAGCGCGGCCTAAAGGACCACGTGGCAACATGCCTTTTACAGCTTTCTCGATGATCATTTCAGGCTTTGCAGCTTGAAGTTTATCAAAAGTAGTAGACTTAAGGCCACCTGGAAAACCAGAGTGAGCGTAGTACACTTTATCTTTGAATTTGTTACCAGTTACAGTAACTTTTTCAGCGTTGATAACGATGATGTAATCACCAGTATCTACGTGAGGAGTGTATTCAGCTTTATGCTTACCGCGTAGGCGGTGAGCGATTTCAGTAGCGATGCGACCTAAAGTTTTACCTTCAGCGTCAACTACGTACCAGTCACGTTTTACTGTTTCTGGTTTAGCAACAAACGTTTTCATTTATAAAAATCCAATGTTTTTCAATTAAAACCACAAGTAGTTAATATTAACTACTGCTCTAAGTTTGCTATAACCCCTTCGAGTTTTAGACTTTTGCGCCGCTCACAAGTGGCTAGACTATATGAGGACATAGAACGCAACGTGGCAGACGCGGGAGTATACCAGCACTTAAAACACATTGCTACTCGCCGGTTGTTTTTTCCACAAGAAATTTCAGAAATAAGAAATACTATATATGTACCTCTTTTTTTATAGTTGCCCTATTACACATTTACTTACTTATTTAAACTAAATGCTCTCTAGCTAAATATTCTAAGGATTGCATTTCTTGTAAACGACTAATACAACGCTTAAATTCAAAATTTAAATTACCTTGGGTATAAAGTTCGGTAATAGGTTTTTCAGCCGATATAATTAAAGTTACATGGCGCTCGTAAAATTCATCCACTAAAGCAATAAAACGTCTAGCAGCATCATCATTAGTTTGACCTAGCTGTTTTACGTTAGAAATAATCACCGTATTGTATAAGCGGCTAATCTCCATGTAATCGACCTGGCTACGTGCTGTTTCGCACAATTCACTAAACTCAAACATCACAACGCATTTAGCTACTTTACGCGTTTTGATTTTTCGCCCTTCTATCTCTATCGGCTCATCTAATTGCCCTGGCTCTGGCGATAACTTATCGAAGTACTCAAATAGGTTCTTATCCGCATCTTCATCTAACGGACTATGAAAAATTTCAGCTTGCTCTAAAGTACGTAAGCGATAATCGATACCTGAATCTACATTAACTATCTCGGTATTTTTTTTAACAAGCTCAATAGCTGGCATAAAACGAGCTCGCTGTAAGCCATTTCTGTAAAGTTCATCTGGCACTATATTAGAGGTTGCTACAAGTACTATGCCCCGTGCAAATAGCGCTTCCATTAAGCCACCTAATAGCATGGCATCAGTAATGTCTTGTACAAAAAACTCATCAAAGCAAATAATGTCTGTTTCTGCTTTAAAAGTGTCAGCAATTTTTTCTAATGGATTAGCCGTATTATTTAGCTTTTTAAGCTCGTTATGCACTCGGTGCATAAATCGATGAAAGTGCACACGCATTTTACGTGTGCCCGGTAATGATTCGTAAAAAGTGTCAACTAAATAAGTTTTACCACGCCCTACTCCCCCCCAAAAGTACAAACCTTTTACAGGCGCAGGTTCTTCTTTACTAAATAGCTTAGCAAAAAAGCCTTTTTGTTTTGGCTTTGTCTGAGTTAGGTCATCGTATAGACGTTGTAAATGGCGCACAGCATTTTCTTGTGCTGCGTCGTGTACAAAGTCATCTCGCTTTAAGTCTTGTTGGTATGTTTGCCAAGGAGTCATATCTATTTACAGTTAAAACACAGTTTAATTTGCAAAGCATATTAACACGCATCATAACTCGGGGTATATTACACTTAGTATGATTTATAATTGAATCGGCATTCGTTAGTTATTTTCCCAAAGGGGTAGTTTTTATGGGCACAGTTATGTGGGTAGGTTTGATTGTTATTGTTGCTGTTGTAGCATTTTTTATTGGCGCATTTGTTACTAAAAAACAGTTCAAACAAGATGAATTAAAAGAGCAAGCAGAGCAAGCTGAAAATGCGTTAGAGCAGTATCGCCAAGATGTAGCTGATCATTTAGCGAATACTGGTAAGCTCGTAAATAAAATGAAAGAAAACTATGATCAACTGCTTAGTCACGTTGAAGAAACAAACCAGCTTCTTCTAGAAGATAGAAATAAAGCACCAGCTGAACCATTCTTTTCAAAAGAAACAACAGAACAACTGCAGGCTTCATTAAAAGAGCGTCAATGCGATCGTTCTACAGCCGCAGCACAACCAGCTGATTATGTATCAGGTGAATCAGGTTTATTTGCTGGTCAAAATAAAGTTTCAGAACATTCTAAAGCATCTTGATGAACTTTTTTTTGACCCCATAGTCTTTAGATATAACAGCTTTGTTGTTTTATCTTAATAAACTGAAAAGGGCTGCTGTAAAGTAGCCCTTTTTGTTTTGCTTTATCTTAAGTGGAGTTACCCCTGACTATGAAAATGAAATTATCACTTATCAGCGCAGCTATTTTATCTACAAGCTTGTTAATGAGCCCAGTAGCGTCTTATGCAAAAATGCCAATTGCAGTAAATGGTCAACAACTACCAACTCTTGCCCCCATGCTAGAGAAAATATCTCCAGGTGTTGTAAGTATCCAAGTTTCAGGCTCAAAAGAAGTACGCCGCCGTGCAGATCCGCTTGAATACTTTTTTGGACAGCAACAGCCTCGCAGTCAAAAGCGTCAATTTAGTGGATTAGGCTCTGGGGTAATTATTGATGCTGATGAGGGTTATGTAGTCACTAATAATCACGTAATCCAAGATGCCGAAAAAATGGTAGTAACCCTCGAAGATGGCCGTGAATTTGAAGCAACTAAAATTGGTACTGATACAGAATCAGACATCGCTCTTTTACAAATAGACGCTAATGACTTAACTGAAATAAAACTCGCAAATTCAGATAGTTTACGAGTGGGCGACTTTGCTGTCGCTATTGGTAACCCATTTGGACTTAGCCACACAGTTACATCTGGTATTGTTAGTGCTCTTGGCCGTAGTGGTTTAAATATTGAGGGCTACGAAGATTTCATTCAAACCGATGCTGCTATTAACCAAGGCAACTCTGGTGGTGCATTAGTTAACTTAAACGGTGAATTGATTGGTATTAACACTGCTATTTTAGGTGCTTCTGGCGGTAACGTTGGTATTGGTTTTGCCATCCCATCAAATATGATGAAAAACTTAGTTGATCAAATTGTTGAACACGGTGAAGTACGCCGAGGTTCGCTGGGTATTTCTGGCCGCCCGCTTGATGCAGGCCTTGCTAAAGCACAGCAACTTGACGTTAAACAAGGTGCTTATGTAATGCAAGTAATGGACGACACTGCCGCAAGTAAAGTAGGTATAAAAGCAGGTGACGTAATTGTTAGCATTAATGGCGGTGATATTAGTGGTTTCCACGAGCTGCGCAGCAAAATTGCTACGCTAGGTGAAGGCCGCGAAATAAAACTTGGTATTTACCGCGATGGTAAAATTAAAACGGTAAAAGTAACTCTTGATGGTGCATCTGGTGTTACAGCGACAGGCGAAGAGCTGCATCCTGCGTTCCAAGGCGCGACACTTGAAAACGTGCAAAAAAATAGTAATAAAGGTGTTGAGGTTACGTCTGTAGACCCTCGCTCACCTTCTGCCCGTGTTGGCCTTGAAGAAGGTGATATTATTATGCAAGTGAATCGCCAACGAGTAGAGACTATTCGTGATATGAATAAGATTATCGAAAACACTAAAGGTAATATCGTACTTGGCGTGCAACGTGGTCGTGAGTCTATATTTATTTTAATTCAGTAATAAATAGCACTATTAATGTAATAAAAATAACAGTGGCACTTGCCGCTGTTATTTTTTTTATGTCATCATAAAGAGATTGCTCACTTACATAATAAGAAAACTGTGCTGAAATTAATAAAATTTATTCTTCCCCCTTTATTTGCAGGTCTAAGTATTGCTTTTTTAGTGGTTTTTTTCAGCCCTAATATGCGAGCCGCCTTACTTCCTAATGTTCCCCTTCCAAGCGCGATGAGTGCGAGTCACCTGAGTTTTTCTGATGCAGTTAAACGAGCAGCTCCTTCTGTAGTTACTATTTTTTCAGAAAGCATTTCCAAAGAGCCTCGTTATAAAAGAAAAAACACGGTACAAGAGCTAGGCTCTGGCGTCATTATGTCGCAAGACGGTTATATTCTTACTAACTATCATGTTGTTAATAATGCAGACCAAATTATGGTTATCTTAACCGATGGCCGACGCTTTTTTGATGTGCAACTCATTGGTTTTGATACCATTACTGATTTAGCCTTACTTAAAATCAATGCAGATCACCTCCCAGTGATTCCCGTAAACGATAGCTATGTATCAAATGTAGGCGATGTTGTACTTGCTATAGGCAACCCGCTTAACTTAGGGCAAACAATCACTCAAGGCATTATTAGTGCAACGGGTAAGCAAAAAATTACAGATAGCCCTTACAATAACTTATTGCAAATGGATGCAGCTATTAACGTGGGCAACTCCGGCGGCGCATTAGTTAACTCCAATGGTGATTTAGTCGGCATTACTTCTGCACAATTTAAAACGCGTGAGAACTTGAATATTCAAGGAATATTTTTTGCGGTTCCTTACTCACTTGCTAAAAAAGTGATGGGTAAACTCATTCGTCACGGTCGGGTTGTGCGCGGCTATTTAGGCTTTGAAGGCACAGCAGTAGATAGTACGGGTAAAGAAGTAAACGACAGCCTAACGCCGGTTACCGGCATGCGTATTACTAATTTAGACCCTTTGGGGCCAGCATGGCAAGCAGGCATTGAAGAGCAAGATATCGTCATTAAAATTGCAGGGCTTTCGGTAGCAAACCCACAAAAAGTGCTTGAAAAAATAGGTAATACGGAGCCCGGTAAGGAAATAGAATTTGAGCTATACAGAGATGGCAAAATAGAAAAAATCATGGTGGTGGTAGCTGAGCTTGAAACAAAGCTTTAAAAAAGAGTAATACCAATCGTCAATAAAAAGGTCGGATAGCAATTTGCGTATCCGACCTTTTTTAAATAGCTTAACTAGTTATCTACTTAGCTACTTCTACGTTTAATGTTTGCACCCAACGCACTTAGCTTATCTTCAATGCGCTGATAGCCTCTATCAACGTGATAAATACGGTCAACAACCGTTTCACCCTGTGCCACTATACCCGTTAAAATTAAGCTAGCTGAAGCGCGTAAATCGGTTGCCATCACTTGCGCACCCGTTAAGCTTTCAGTCTCACCACAAATTGCGGTATGCCCTTCTAAACGAATATTAGCGCCCATACGCTGCAACTCTGGTACATGCATAAAACGGTTTTCAAAAATCGTTTCTGTAATAGTCGCACTACCATTTGCTACTACATTCAATGCTGTAAACTGAGCTTGCATATCCGTAGGAAAACCTGGGTGCGGGGCTGTTTTAATATTAACGGCTTTAAGTTCTCGGCCGCGCATATCAAGATAAATACTATCGTTATGTACTTCTAGGTGCGCATTCGTAGCACGTAGCTTTTCAATCACAGGCTCAAGAGAATGAAAGTCTGTATTTTTACAAAGTACTTCACCGCCAGCCATTGCTGCTGCGACTAAAAACGTCCCAGTTTCAATTCGGTCAGGTAAAATACTGTGTTCACAGCCAGCTAAACGCCCAACGCCTTCAACTTCAATGCGGCTAGTACCTGCACCTGTGATTTTAGCGCCCATAGCAATTAGGCAGTTAGCTAAATCAATTATTTCAGGCTCGCGTGCCGCATTATCAAGTATGGTTTTACCATCAGCGAGGGCCGCTGCCATTAATAGGTTTTCGGTAGCGCCTACACTTACCATTTCCATAAAAATTTCAGCGCCTTTTAAGCGACCATTAACCTTGGCATTAATATAACCATTTTCAACGTTTATTTGTGCGCCCATACGCTCCAAACCTTGAATATGGATATCAACAGGGCGAGCACCAATAGCGCACCCACCAGGTAAAGACACTTGAGCCTCACCAAAACGTGCAACTAGAGGGCCTAATGCAAGCACAGAGGCGCGCATTTGCTTTACTAAGTCGTAAGGCGCTAATGTTTTATTAACCGTTGCACCGTCAATTACTAGCGTATCGCCCTGCCAATTAACATCTGCACCTAAAGTTTTTAATAAGGCTTCAGTGGTCACTATGTCGCGAAGACGCGGTACATTAGTAAATATACTTTTACCATCAGCTAATAGTGAAGCAAATAAGATAGGAAGTGCGGCATTTTTAGCGCCCGAAATAGTCACTTCACCAGCAAGTGAAGTGCCACCTTGAATTACAAATTGATCCATTAGGAGGCCCTAGTTATTGCGGTAAAATGAATTTTTGTTCACGCTTCCACTCTACAGGAGTAAATGCACGAATAGATACTGCGTGAATTGTCCCATCTGAAATTGTATTCATTAATGGACCATAAACTAGCTGCTGCTTTTTAACTCGGCTTAAACCGTCAAAGCATTCGCCTACTGCAACAACTTCATAATGACTACCATTGGCTTTTACATGTACTTCAGCTAATTGAAGTTCTTCGCGTAATAATGTTTCGACTTGGCTAGTTTCCATAACTCTCACTCAAATAGGGTTGTAACCTGACCCAATTGCATTAAATTTTGCAATTGCTCAGGTAGGTTTTGCAATTCAAGGCGAATGCCTTGCTGCTTTAATTCTGCAAAAGAGTGAATTAACCAAGCTAAGCCTGCTGTGTCAACCCTTGATACTCCACTTAGGTCGAAATAGATGATTTTATGCTTAGTTAATAACTTATTGTTCAGAAGCTGTTCATCGCCAATTGAATTTCGAGTAAGCTCACCGCTTACTCCAAAATGTTGTCCATCAACTTGGCTTATTGCCAATTTAGTCATTCGAGTTACTGCCTCTAAACTGAACTGGTAGCTGACTCTTTTGCTCTAAAAGGTTACTTACATTATCAATACCTTGCTGACGCAAAATACCTTGCAGCTCGCTTTGCTTTGCATCCAGTAAACTAATACCTTCGGCAATCATATCGTACGCGCGCCATTCACCGTCGCGGTCTTCGCGTACTTTAAAATCGATTCTGATATCAGGTTTACCGTCTTCAATAATTTTAGTCTTAACAACAACGACGTCTTTACCTTTAAACGCTTGCTCTGCACCAAACTCAACTTTCTGGTTTGTGTATTGAGTAAATACACCTGCATAAGTAGCAACTAAGTACTCTCTAAATACACCAATAAAGCGTTGAATTTCTTTAATTGCTTTGGCCTTTTCAGCCTCGTCGGTAATTGCACGAACTTTAGATACTTCACTGCCAAGTACACGAAGTGCTGCATATTTATAGTCGATATAAGGCATTAATTCTTCTTCGACTATTACGCGAAGGTATTCCTGATCTTTAACAATTAATGGCTGATCTTTTTTAATGCGCGCAAATGTATTATCGGCAACTTGGCGTACCATTTTATTAGGATCGACTAATTTCACATCTGCTGCACTTACGCTTTGAGTTAGCGTCATTGTGCCAATTGCTACAATAGCTAAAAACTTTTTCAACATAATAATTACTCACTACCTTGGTTGAATAAAAACTGCCCGATTAATTCTTCAAGTACAATGGCAGACTTAGTATCAGTGATTGAATCGCCATCACCTAGTGCTTTACTTTCCACACCAAATAAATCGTCAATTGCTTCATCTTGCTTGTTTTCTGTCACTGTTTCGCCTAAACAACGTTGCTTAGCAGAATCTGGAGAAATTACAGGGTGAATACCTAAGTACTGCTCACCTAAAATACCCGACGTTAAAATAGAGATTGAGCTTGTGTCTGAAAAACGACATAAGTACTGTGCGTCAATGGTCATATTAACGACTGGTAAAAACTCTTGTGGGTGAACATAAATTGATTCAACACGGCCAATTACAACACCACCTACTTTTACTGGCGCACGCGCTTTTAACGAGCCGATGTTTTCAAACTTGGCATTAAGCGTATATGTTTCGCCAGAGCCACTAATACCTGAATTGGCAACTTTAAGTGCAAGCATCGCAAAAGCTAAAATGCCAAGTGCTACAAAAAAACCAACTAAAATTTCTAATTTCCGTGAATTCATTATCTATACCCTATTAGCTGGTAAACATTACCGCTGTCAAAATAAAGTCAAAACCTAAAACTGCTAATGACGAATGAACAACCGTTTCGGTGGTTGCTTTGCTGATCCCTTCTGAGGTCGGCACACAGTCATATCCTTTATAAAGCGCAATCCAGGTCACCACTATGGCAAATACAAAGCTTTTAATAATACCGTTTAGTATGTCTTGCTGAAACGACACTTGCGATTGCATGATTGACCAAAAACTACCTGTATCAACCCCCAGCCAATCTACCCCCACTAAATGAGCGCCTATAATTGCTACAGCTGAAAATATCAATGCAAGCAATGGCATGCTTATAAAACCCGCCCAAAAGCGCGGTGCAATAATACGTTTTAGCGGATCGATTGCCATCATCTCAAGTGATGAAAGTTGCTCTGTTGCTTTCATTAAGCCAATTTCAGCTGTCAAAGCGCTACCTGCGCGTCCTGCAAATAATAATGCAGTAACAACCGGGCCTAGTTCTCGCAATAAGCTCAGTGCCACTAACGGCCCTAAACTATCCTCAGCGCCATAACCAACCAATACGGTGTAACCTTGTAAAGCCAACACCATACCGATAAACAAACCCGACACCATAATAATGAGTAACGATTGCGAACCAACCATATAAAGCTGGCGAACAAGTAACGGTGTGCCTTTTTTAAAATTAGGAACATGCGCTAATGCACTAAACAGCATATAAGCAGAACGACCAAGGGCCGCAAAGCGTCCTAGCGTTTTATGTCCTAGCTTTTGAAATAAATCCAACATTATGCTTTTTCTCCAAGTAGTTCGTCTGCATAAGCCTGAGCCGGAAAATGAAATGGTACAGGACCATCCGACAAGCCTTTTAAAAACTGTTGAACTAAAGGAGATTCATGATTACGCATTTCATCTGGAGTACCAGAACCAATTACCCCTTGATCGGCGATAATTATAACGTGTTCGGCAATACTCATTACCTCTGTTACATCGTGCGTCACGATTAAAGACGATAAACCTAATACTTCGTTGAGCGACTTAATTAGCTTAACCAATACGCCCATCGAAATAGGATCTTGCCCTGCAAATGGTTCATCGTACATGATTAGCTCTGGATCAAGTGCTATAGCGCGTGCAAGTGCAGCACGCCTTGCCATACCGCCGGATAACTCAGATGGCATTAAATCTTTAGCGCCACGTAGTCCAACCGCTTGCAGTTTCATTAACACAACTAATCGAATCAGGTCTTCACTTAGCTTTGTGTGCTCTCTTATAGGAAACGCGATATTGTCAAATACCGACATATCAGTAAACAACGCACCACTTTGAAAAAGCATACTCATTTTAGTACGTGCTTCGTATAACTCTTTACGAGACATTTTAGGAATGCTGCCACCTTCAAATAAAATATCACCTGAATCTGGTTTAAGCTGACCACCAATTAAACGCAACATAGTGGTTTTGCCAATTCCGCTTGGCCCCATAATCGCAGTAATTTTACCTTTAGGAACGCTAAAACTCATATTTTTATATATGGTTCTATTGCCTCTCGAAAAGCTAACATCCTTGACTTCTACTATTGATTGCGACAAGTCGCTCTCCATAAAAATGTTCACTAGTGCCCCTATTTTAAAGCTTTTTTGTCAAAGATGGAAAAAACAATTCGTAAGATTTTGTAATACACCCATGAAAAGGATTATAAGACTCGCTCAAAACAGCTTAACCCCGGCTTAAATTTTTAAATTAGCTGTTTAAAAGCAACATTGTTACCTAGTTGACCTTACTCTTTTATTTATACTTTCATCTTGGCTTTTGTTACTATTCGCGCCATCCGTATTTTGTATAACTGGCTTAACACAATGGTTACCTCGTTTGTTATTTTAATTCTTGGTTTTGCAGCTCTTGTTTGGAGTGCCGATAGGTTTGTTTATGGGGCTGCGGCTCTTGCTAAAAACTTTGGTGTACCTACACTTATTGTTGGTTTGACCGTTGTAGCCATGGGCTCTTCAGCCCCTGAAATGATGGTTTCAGCCTCTGCCGCTTTGGCTAACAAAACCGACACAGCCGTTGGCAATGCTGTTGGCTCTAATATTACAAACATTTTACTTGTGTTAGGTATCACTGCTCTATTTCGCCCTCTTTCAGTTTCATCTAGTACGTTAAAACGTGAAATGCCATTAGTGATGCTCGTATCTTTAGCTACTTGGTATGTGTTCTCAGATAACTACTTTTCATTTAGTGAAGGTGTTGCGCTTTTAGTTGGCTTTATCGTATTCATCGGTGGGTTAATCATTGTATCTATGCGTGCAAAAAACCAAGATGACCCATTTGTCTCAGAAGCCTGCGACGATGTACCAAACGATGTACCTACTAAAAAAGCGGTATTTTGGTTAATTGTCGGCATGATACTCTTGCCGGTTAGTTCTCATTTTTTAATCGGCTCAGCTGTTGATATTGCTAAATACTTCGGCTTAAGCGACTTAGTCATTGGTTTAACAATTATTGCCATTGGTACTAGCTTGCCTGAACTTGCCGCCTCGGTTGCAGGTGTACTTAAAAATGAAGATGATTTAGCACTAGGTAATATCGTTGGCTCAAACATATTTAATATTTTAGCTGTATTACCTCTAGCAGGTATTATTAATCCTTCAGCAATTGATCCATCGTTAGTAAGCCGAGATATATTAATTATGATTGGTGCAACACTTGCTCTTATCATTATGTCATTGAACTTTAGAGGCACCCAGCGTATCAATAGGGTAGAAGGCGGCTTATTGCTAATAGCGTTTTTGGGTTACCAAGGGTATATTTTTAGTCAAGTAGGGTAAATGATGGCAACGCTAAACTTTATTGAACAAGGCCTTCGCGTTTTAGATGTTGAGCGCCAAGCACTTAGTGATATTGCACAATATGTAGATGAAAATTTTCATAACGCGTGCCAATTAATGTACGACTGTGAAGGCCGTATTATTGTCATTGGCATGGGAAAATCAGGCCATATTGGCAATAAAATAGCGGCAACCCTTGCAAGTACTGGCAGCCCAGCGTTTTTTGTTCACCCTGGTGAAGCAAGTCATGGTGATTTAGGTATGATCACTAAAAATGACGTGGTTATGCTTATTTCTAATTCAGGGGAAACCAGCGAAGTTTTAAATATCATTCCGGTTTTAAAACGACTTGGTGCCAAAATGATAGCGATGACTGGCAATACGCAATCAACCATGGCAACCCTTGCTAATGTACATGTGTGCATTAAAGTAGAAAAAGAAGCTTGTTCATTGGGTCTAGCCCCTACATCAAGTACCACTGCAACGCTTGCGATGGGCGATGCCATGGCAGTTGCATTATTAGAAGCTCGCGGCTTTACAGCTGATGACTTCGCGCTATCTCACCCAGGTGGTAGTTTAGGCAAGCGCTTATTACTTACTTTAAAAGATGTTATGCACAGCGGCGCAAATACACCTATTATTGATGTTTCACAAACAGTTAAAGATGCCCTAATAGAAATGTCAGCTAAAGGGTTAGGTATGACAGCCATTGTTGATGAAAATCAGCAACTCGTAGGGTTATTTACCGATGGTGATTTACGTCGCATTTTAGAACAAAGAATTGATATTCATACAACACAAATAGATGTTGTTATGACTAAGTCATGCACTACAGCTACGCAAGATATTTTAGCCGCTGAAGCGCTCAATATTATGGAACGTAAACGTATAAATGGCCTAATCGTCGTCAATGAGAAAAACCAACCTATTGGCGCATTAAATATGCAAGACCTATTAAAAGCAGGAGTGTTATAAATGCAATTTGAAGAACTCTATCAACCGCTGAGCGATGATGCAAAAGCACGCGCTAAAAAAGTAAAACTACTTATATGCGATATTGATGGTGTATTTTCTGATGGCCGTATTTACCTTGGCAATCAAGGTGAAGAGCTAAAAGCATTTAATACAAAAGATGGTTTTGGCATTAAAGCACTTATAAACAGTGGCTTTGAAGTAGCTGTTATTACTGGTCGTCATTCACAGATAGTACAACAACGTATGAGCAGCTTAACCGTACAGCATATTTATCAAGGCCAAGAAAATAAGCTCATTGCCTATCAAGAATTAAAAGATAAACTCAACCTTAGCGATGAACAAATTGCTTATATTGGTGATGACGGTCCTGACATGCCTGTTATGGAGTTAGTAGGCTTTGCCGTTGCAGTAAATGATGCCCACCCTCTTATTAAGCGTTTGTCACATTATGTAACGCAAATGCCTGGTGGTTTTGGCGCTGTGAGAGAACTCACCGATTTGCTCATGCTTGAAAATGGTAAAGCATTGACTACACAAGGCACTAGTTCATGAATGCAGCGCGCATAATATTAAGCGTTTTATTCATTAGCTGTATGGTTTGGCTTTGGTACCCTTATTTTACACAAACAAATATTGTGCCTCAGGCTGAGCCTGAAGTTGTTGCTAAGCCTGATTACATAGCTATTGAGCTCAAACAGACAGCCTATGATGAGCAAGGTAAAATTAGCCACAAAGTCACTGCGGCTAAAATGGAGCTATACCAGCAATTAGGTTTCACGTTTTTTGAAAAACCCATTTTTACTTTATATAACGAGCAACAAACGTGGCAAATAAATGCAGACGAAGCAACATTATATGAAGATAAACAATTAATTTTAGAAGGTAATGTGGTTGCCAAAAATTTAACCGATAACGCCATGATAGACAAAATCAATGCTGATAATATTCAGGTTGATATAAAGTTATTAACAATGCGTTCGGAGCAACCCGTCATTATCACTGGACCCAATTTAAAAATCACCGGTAAAGGCCTAGAAGCCGACTTGAAAACCGAAGTGATAAAACTAATTAACCATACGCGAACCATATATTATGACCAATAAAATATTAAAATCACTTATAATTCCTACACTTATACTAGCGTTTAATAGTAGTGCTGCAGAGCAAAACACGCAACCTGCTGCCAATCAAATTTCAATAAGTGCCGACAAGCAAGAAGGTCAATTGAAAGCTAATGTGGGTATTTTTGAGAAAAACGTTGAGATTATTCACGGTAATCGCCGCATTACAGCCGATCGCCTCGAAGTACACAAACGTGATGAACTTGGTGATAATAAACAATTATTAATTGCCACAGGTAGCCCTGCGCACTTTGAAGAAAAGCAATCAGACGGCACGACTATGAGCGCCAGTGCTGACGAAGTACGTTATGATGTATCTAAGCGTTTTTTAACGCTTGTTGGTAATGCACAAGTATCGCAAGCCGGACAAAAAATAAATGCTAAAAGCATTACCTACGACATAGAGCAGCAGCTCATCAGTGCCGAAAAAGATGAAAACTCAACTGACCGCGTTCACACAATTTTAGTACCGATCGAAACTAAAAAAAGTAAAAAAGGCGATAAAGGTCAACCATGAGCACATTAAAAGCAGAACTATTAGCAAAAAGCTATAAAGGTCGTGAAGTTGTAAAAAACGTCGGCCTTGAAGTACAAGCTGGCAGTATAGTTGGCTTACTTGGCCCTAACGGTGCTGGTAAAACAACGACTTTTTATATGATTGTAGGGCTTGTTCCTAGCGACAAAGGTAAAATATCTATTGATGATAACGATATTACTCTTTTACCTATGCATAGTCGTGCTAGATTAGGCATAGGCTACTTACCACAAGAGTCATCGATTTTTAGAAAGCTGACTGTTTATCAAAACTTAATGGCCATTTTAGAAACGCGCAAAGAACTAAATAAACAAGCCAGAGAAGACACGCTCAATAACTTATTAGATGAATTTAGCATACAACACATTCGTGATAGCCAAGGTATGGCATTATCGGGGGGAGAACGTCGTCGTGTAGAAATAGCACGAGCGCTGGCAGCAGATCCTAAATTTATATTACTGGATGAACCGTTTGCCGGTGTTGACCCTATTTCGGTATTAGATATAAAGAAAATAATAGAACATCTTAAAAATCGTGGGATTGGTGTATTAATTACCGACCATAACGTAAGAGAGACCCTTGATGTTTGTGAAAAAGCCTACATTGTTTCTCATGGGGAGCTGATTGCATCAGGTACTCCAGAACACGTATTAAATGATAAAACAGTACGCGATGTTTACTTAGGCGAGCAATTTAGGCTGTAACATTTACGCCATGTCTTTAAGCATCTGCTAGTATTAATTATAACAACATAAAAGGATTGTTAGAGATACATGAGGCAATCACTACAGCTGCGCATGGGCCAGCAACTTACAATGACTCCACAGTTGCAACAAGCTATTCGTTTGTTGCAACTCAGTACATTGGATCTCCAGCAAGAAATACAAGAAGCTCTCGACAGTAATCCACTATTAGAGGTTGAAGAGGCAGACTATTCCGAAGACGCTGCTGGTAAAAACGAGCAAAAAGCTGATACCGATGACATAACTGTTAGCGCATCTGCTGATGATGCTCCGAGCGAATACGAACAAGATACTGGTGAAGCACTTGCAAAAGACACGCTAAGTGACGACATGGCTATGGATGTCAGTTGGGATGAGTACATGAGTGCCGCTCCTGCAGCCTCATCAGGTCCAATGCCTGAAGACGAATCAATATACCAAGGCGCCTCTACTGAAACGCTCCATGAGTATTTAATGTGGCAATTACAACTAACGCCATTTAGCCCTACAGACGAAGCTATTGCTATTGCTATTGTAGAAGCTGTCGATGATTCAGGTATTTTAACACTAAGCTGCGAAGAGATTTTAGAAAGCTTTAATCAAGAAAACGAAGATGATAACGAAGTCGAACTTGATGAAATTGAAGCGGTATTAAAACGCATCCAACTGTTTGATCCTGTTGGTATTGCTGCACGTAGTTTACAAGAGTGTTTGTGTATTCAGCTTAATCAATTTGATAAAGAAACACCTTATATTAATGAAACGAAAATGATTTTAACCGAGCATATTGATCTATTAGCAGCTCGCGACTATCGTACATTAATGAAAAAAACGAAGCTCAAAGAAGAAGAGCTTAAAGAAGTAATTACACTAATACATACTCTCAACCCAAAACCTGCAGATACTATTGTAAGGGAAGAATCTGAGTATGTTATTCCTGATGTGTCAGTTAAAAAAATTAAAGGCCGCTGGGTTGTCGAATTAAACCCAGATAGCATGCCTAAAATTCGTGTCAATAGCCAATACGCAGCAATGTCTCGCACTGTAAAATCAAGTGGCGACAGCCAGTTTATTCGCTCACATTTACAAGAAGCTAAATGGTTTATTAAAAGCTTAGAAAGTAGAAACGACACGCTATTAAAAGTTACTAATTGTATTGTTAAGCAACAACAAGGCTTTTTTGAACATGGCCCTGAAGCCATGAAACCAATGGTTTTAAATGATGTTGCTGAAATGGTAGAAATGCACGAATCGACAATTTCTCGCGTAACTACTCAAAAGTACATGCATACACCCCGTGGTATATTTGAGCTTAAATATTTTTTCTCAAGCCATGTAAGTACTGAAAACGGTGGTGAATGTTCATCTACAGCAATACGTGCGCTTATCCGAAAATTAATCGCAGCAGAAAACTCAGCAAAACCATTGAGTGATAGCAAAATAGCGGATATATTGGCTGAGCAAGGAATTAAAGTAGCGAGACGTACAATCGCAAAATACCGCGAATCTCTTGCTATTCCACCGTCAAATCAGCGTAAAAGTCTGATTTAAGACGCTAAACTAAGAGGGTAATGCTTATGCAACTAAACTTAACTGGTCGTCACGTAGAATTAACCGATTCACTAAGAGACTATATTAATACTAAATTTGCGAAGCTTGAAAGACACTCTGATCATATTAACAATGTTCATGTCATTCTCGATGTAGAAAAATTAAATCAAAAAGCAGAAGCCACAATACACGTAAGCGGTGCTGAGCTATTTGCCTCTACAGAACATCAAGATATGTATGCCGCTATTGACTCGTTGATCGACAAGCTCGATCGCCAAGTAATCAAACACAAAGAGAAGCTTGCTCGACACTAATATGATGAAATTAAGTTCACTTATATGCCAGGACTGCAGCAAAGCTGCGGTCCTTTTTAATAGCAAAAAAAGAATTTTAGAGTTCATTAGCGAACTTGCTCACGACAAACTTCCGTATTTACCGCAACAAGATATTCTTAATGCTTTAATGAGCAGAGAGAAATTAGGTAGTACAGGTATAGGACGTGGCATTGCTATTCCTCATGGAAGAATGAGCGGTGCAGAAGAGCCTTTGGCTTTAGTGCTCGTTAGCGAAACTCCAATAAACTTTGATGCAATCGATAATCGCCCTGTTGATATTTTTGTCGCACTCATCGTACCAGATGGCGATAACCAGCAGCACTTAAAGACTCTAGCAACCATTGCTGATAAACTAAACAACAAAGATTTTTGTAAACAGTTACGCAGTGCAAAATCTGATACTGAGCTTTACCAAGTTATTGTCGATCAATCATAGTTTTATAAAGGGTGTTAAATGGAGTTAATTATCATAAGCGGCCGTTCTGGTTCTGGAAAGTCGGTTGCTTTGCGCGTTGTAGAAGATTTAGGTTATTATTGCGTAGATAATATTCCAGTAAACCTACTACCTTCATTAGTTCGCAGTGTGTCTGATAGCTACGATAAAATTGCTGTTAGCATAGATGTGCGCAACATACCTAAAGAACAAGATGAATTTAACGATATTCTTGAATACTTACCAGGCTTTGCAAACCCTACGTTATTTTATTTAGATAGTGACGATCAGACATTGATCAAACGCTTTTCTGAAACACGCAGATTACACCCACTATCAATAGACTCGTTGCCTCTTGATTTAGCCATCAAAAAAGAAAAAGAATTACTTGATGTATTAACCACTCGCGCCGACTTTATGATAGATACGACTGATTTAAGTGTTCATCAACTCGCTGAATCTATTCGTGAAAAGATTTTAGGTAAAAAAGATAAGCAACTGATTGTCACATTTGAATCATTTGGTTTTAAACACGGTATACCAAAAGAAGCAGACTACGTATTTGATGCACGCTTTTTACCAAATCCACACTGGGAACCAGAGTTGAAGCCTTTAAATGGGTTAGATCAACCGGTTAAAGACTATTTAGCTAATCACAGCATAGTGCAAAAATTCACATGGCAAATTCAAACATTTGTACAAACGTGGTTACCGCATTTAGAACGAAATAACCGCAGTTATTTAACCATTGCTATTGGGTGTACAGGTGGGCAACATCGCTCTGTGTATTTAGCGCAAACTATCGGTGAAAGTTTTGCAATGACACATCCCAATGTAAAAATTCGCCATCGCGAACAAGAAAAATAATATAGCTGAATAATCACCTGTTCAGCTTAGGTAGAGTAAGTTATGCATTGTGAAGATACCTTTTTAATAAAAAACAAATTAGGCTTACACGCCAGAGCAGCTACTGTGCTTGCGCAATTAGCAGTACAATTTGATGCTACAATTACATTATTCCAAGATGACAAAGAAGCAGCAGGCGATAGCGTACTTGCATTAATGTTACTTGAAAGTAGCCAAGGAAAAGAAGTTAAAGTTGTTTGTAAAGGCCCTGATTCTGAGCAAGCTTTACACGCTGTTGGAGAATTAATAGCACAACGCTTTAATGAACAAGAATAATCTGTTTTATAAAAACAATATTCGCATTACTAGTGCTTCAATTAAAACAGATATATAAAATAAATAGGTTAGTAACGCCAGTTAACTCACCTCCCCCCATAAAGTAATATAACAATTTATAAAGGACGCCAATGCCAGAAGCTTTTGAACAAGATTATCCACTACAGCAACTAAAGCAGGTGACGAAGTCACTCAATAGTGGTCAATTTGTTCAAGTTAGGCGCATGCTCGCAAAAACGGCTCCTTGTGATACCGCATTATTATTAGAATCATCACCGCATAAAATTCGCCGACTGCTTTGGCAATTGGTCGATCCTGATGTGCAGGGTGATGTTCTTGAAGAATTATCTGAAGATGTTCGTTTAGGCATTATTGCCCAAATGGAACCTAAGCACATTGCCGCCGCAACTGAAGACATGGGCCACGATGACTTAGGTGAAGTATTACGTAGCCTGCCAGATACCGTCTATAAAGACGTTGTTAGCGCGATGGACATTCAAGACCGTGAACGTGCCACGCAAGCACTGTCATATCAAGAGCGTTCAGCAGGTGCGCTAATGAACACCGATACGGTGACCATTCGCCCTGATGTAACACTCGATGTTGTACTTCGTTATATTAGACTGCGTGGTGAGTTACCAGAGGGTACAGATGATTTATATGTTGTTGATAAACATAACTGCTTTATAGGCGCTTTATCGCTGAGTACATTATTAACTAATCCGCCAGAAAAAATTGTCCGCGATTTAATGGATGAAGATTGTGAGTCTATCCCAATCTCAATGGATGAAAGTGAAGTAGCGCAATTATTTGAGCGTCATAATTGGATATCGGCCCCAGTGGTGGACGATAACGACCAACTCCTCGGTCGTGTTACTATCGATGACATCGTTGATGTAATCCGAGAAGATGCCGAGCATAGCTTATTAAGCCTAGCCGGTCTTGATGATGAAGAGGATACATTCGCGCCAGTACTAAAAAGCTCTAAAAAACGCTCAGTTTGGCTAGGAGTTAACTTACTAACCGCACTTGCAGCTGCTTTTGTAGCTAGCTTTTTTGAAGGCACTTTAGATGTGCTCCCTATTTTGGCTGTGCTTAACGGTATTGTCCCTTCTATGGGTGGTGTTGCTGGTAGCCAATCATTAACGCTTGTTATCCGTGGTATTGCAGTAGGTCATATAAACCAAACAAACCAACGTTTCTTGATGATGAAAGAACTGGCCATTGGCGCGCTAAACGGTATTTTGTGGTCACTATTAATTGCGGGTGTTATTGCGCTATGGCAGTGGGACTTTATGCTTGGTGGCGTACTCGCCTTCGCTATGTTTATGAACTTAGTGGTGGCAGGTGTTGCTGGTGCAAGTATTCCAATAATTCTTAAAAGAATGAATATAGACCCTGCTCTTGCAGGGAGTGTGGTGCTAACCACGGTGACTGATATTGTTGGTATATTCGCCTTTTTAGGTACTGCTACATGGTTGCTGATATAAATTAAACGCTTTAAATGTAAAAAACTACAGCAAAAATACTTAGGGTAAATCAGTAGCTATGGCAACGGATACCAAACATAAAAATGACATACCTAAAAAAACGCTAAAACAAAAAAGCGTATCCATATTAAAAAGTCTACTGGTATATGGCTCTATATTTTTCGTCATTTATACCGCCGTCAATTGGTGGCGGCAACCTGTCATGCCAGCAAATCCTCAATTACAATTAATCGACTATAAAGGGCAAAACATTAATTTAGCAGCAATGAGCCAAGATAAACCCACGCTTGTGTATTTTTGGGGAACTTGGTGTCCTATTTGTAGTATTACCTCCCCTGCCATAAACGAACTCGCAAACGAGAATAAATACCCTGTTGTGAGCATCGCGATAAAATCAGGCTCTGATCAAGAGCTGCATGATTATTTAAATGAGCAAGGCTACAGCTTCAGTACTGTTAACGATCAACACGGGGAGATATTTTCCGATTGGCAGGGACAAGTCACGCCATCTTATATAATCTTAAAAGATAATAAAATGACGCAAGGACTCACCGGCATTCAGCCGTTATGGTCACTTAAATTGCGTTTGTGGTTATCATCAATGCTTTAAAAAAAAGCTAAACTTAGCACAGGATATCTAAAGAGAGGGGGGCTCTAAAACCTCACTCTTTATCACCTACAATAATATAGATAATAAAGAGCAAAGCTGACTTAATTTACGTATACAAAAGCTAAAAAACGCGTACCGCAATTAGCCTTATCTATTAGCGAATAAAATTACTAACGTGTGCTTTGACGATTACCGCCCACTTTTGGCTTAGTGTTTGCCTTTTTAAATTGGCTAAAACCAGTATGTCGCGTTAGTGCCGGACGCCCACCTTTTTTACCACCTTTACCTGATTTTTCATCGCGCCCTTCTTCTGGCACTAAACAGTTAGGCCCTTTACCAATTAAATTAGCTTTACCCATTTTACGTAGAGCTTCACGTATCATTGGCCAACCAGCTGCATCGTGGTAGCGTAAAATAGCTTTATGTAATCTACGTTGGCGTGCGCCTTTAGGTACTGGAACAACTTCTGAGTTGTTTTTTATATTACGTAAAGAGTTCATCTCTGTATGGTAAATAGTCGTCGCATTAGCCATAGGTGATGGGTAAAAATTTTGTACCTGATCAAGCTTAAAGTCGTTTGATTTAAGCCATAAAGCCATGTTTACCATGTCTTCATCTTTTGTACCTGGGTGAGCAGATATAAAGTAAGGAATTAAATACTGCTTTTTACCGGCTTCTTTAGAGTACTTATCAAATAGTTCTTTAAATTGATCGTACGCTCCCATACCTGGTTTCATCATTTTTGATAATGGACCATCCTCTGTATGCTCTGGCGCTATTTTTAAGTAACCGCCTACATGGTGCGTTACTAATTCTTTAACGTAACGCGGGTCGCGTACAGCTAAATCGTAACGTACACCTGAAGCAATCAATACCTTTTTAATACCCTTAACTTCACGTGCTTTTTTATACAAATCTATTGTTGGCGTATGATCTGTATCCATGTGTTTACAAATATCTGGATACACACATGATAAGCGTCTACAGGTACTCTCGGCCTTTTTACTAGTACAGCGCAGCTTATACATATTCGCCGTTGGGCCACCTAAATCAGAAATAACACCAGTAAAGCCGGGAACTTTATCTCTAATTTGTTCAATTTCTTCAATAATAGATTCTTGCGAACGACTTTGAATAATGCGCCCTTCATGCTCTGTAATTGAGCAAAACGAACAACCACCAAAACAGCCACGCATAATATTAACTGACGTTTTAATCATATCGTAAGCAGGTATTTTAGCATCACCATAACTTGGGTGAGGAATACGCTGATACGGCAAACCAAATACAGCATCCATCTCATGTGTTTCTAATGGATATGCTGGCGGGTTTACCCAAATAGAGCGATCGCCATGTCGTTGGTAAAGCGCTCTTGCACAACCAGGGTTTGTTTCTTGATGTAAAATTCGCGAGGCATGGGCGTATAAAGGTTTGTTAACACTTACTTGCTCATAAGCAGGTAACTTAACATAGGTTTTTTCCCACGGCTTAGGACGTGCAGGCTGAACCATGATTGGTTTTGCCGCTTCTGCTTTTAAATCAATACCCGCTTGTTTAAATTCAGATTTACTACAGCCAACATCATCCGCGCCATATGGGTTTGGAATAGGGTCTATTTTACCAATTTTATCAATAGCGGTAGAATCACTGCCACGCCAACCAGGTAGAGGCTCTTTTCGAATAACAGCCGTGCCGCGAATATCCTGAATCGTATCCATCGTTTCACCCGCCGCAATACGGTGTGCAACTTCAACTAGCGGGCGCTCTGCGTTACCGTAAATTAAAATATCGGCTTTTGCATCAAACAAAATACTACGACGTACTTTTTCCTGCCAATAGTCGTAATGAGCAATACGGCGAAGGCTGGCTTCAATACCGCCAATAACAATTGGGATACCTTTGTATGCTTCACGGCATTTTTGCGAGTAAATCATCACGGCGCGATCTGGGCGCTTACCGCCAACGTTATTAGGCGTGTAAGCATCATCGTGGCGCATGCGCTTTTCCGCTGTATAGCGGTTGATCATCGAATCCATGTTGCCGGCTGTTACACCAAAAAATAAATTCGGTCTGCCGAGCTCCATAAATGCATCTTTAGAGTCCCATGCAGGTTGGGCAATAATCCCCACTCTAAAGCCTTGCGCTTCAAGTACACGGCCAATTACCGCCATCCCAAAACTAGGATGATCAACATACGCATCACCACTAATTATTATTATGTCGCAACTATCCCAGCCAAGTGCATCCATTTCTTCACGTGTAGTTGGTAAAAATGGCGCGGTGCCATAACATTCAGCCCAGTATTTAGGGTATGAAAATAAGGCGCGCTTAGCTTTGAGTGTGCTCATAATTGTGGCCGTAGAATAACAAAAGGCGCGAATTATACCCTACTAAATTCTTTATATATACAAAGTAGTCAAAGCATATCGCGCTTTAAATTCTAAATCGTTCATTAGCTTAAATAATAAGTTAATCTTTTTTTAGCGTTTATTTATAAATTCTATCAATTCATGCTCAGGCATAGGTTTAGCATACATAAAACCTTGTACCTCATCACAGCCTAAGTTTTTTAAGAACTGAGCTTGTTCTTGTGTTTCAACGCCTTCAGCAATCGTTTTTAAACCCAACTTAGCACCAAGAGAAATAACTAAGGCAGCAATAGCGCCAGTGTCATCATTTGGCAGATCCTTAATAAATGCACGATCTATTTTCAACCTATCCAAGGGTAAACTTTGTATATAACTAAGCGATGAAAAGCCAGTCCCAAAGTCATCAATAGCAACCTCAATCCCTAACTCTTGAAGCTCTCTAAGTGTATTAATAACAGTTTCGAGTTCATCCATTACTACGCTTTCTGTGACTTCTAACTCTATGTTTTTTGGCTTAACGCCATATTTTAATAATGTATTTTTAACGTTTTGAGCATAGCCTTTTACTTTAAACTGCGGAACAGACACATTAACCGCAATACAAATTTCGGTACCCATATTTTCTAGGCGCTTTTGTTGTTGGCAAGCTTGCTCTAAAACCCACTGCCCTATATCAACAATCAAGCCCGCATCTTCTGCAAGTGGAACAAATACCGCTGGCGATATATATGATCCATTACCGGTGGGCCACCTAAGTAATGCCTCACACCCAATTAGAGACAAGTCTCCTAATGAAAGTTGAGGTTGGTACCATACCTCTAACTTGTTTCGAGCAAAATCATGGCGTAATTGCCTAATAATTCCTATGCGCCAAGCCATTTTATCTTGCATGTCAATATTGTAATAAACGCCTTCTTTATGCTTTGCTTTTTTAGCTTGGTCAAGTGCAATATAAGCAACTTTAAGTGTATCAATCCCGCTACTTTGAAAGTCTTGCTGTTGGCATAAACCCAATCTAAAATCGATAGGCAATGTATGCTCTTCTGCGCAAAATGGAACACCTAACTGCTCATTCAATTTTTTTAAGTCGAGTTCATCACAGCGAATAATAAAACCAAAAACATCAGCACCAATACGAGATAGTAACTTAGCTGTTGGGTAGTTTTCTTTTAACCTTTGCACAATGCCAATTAATACTTTATTACCGACCTCTTGCCCTAAGCCATTATTAATATCTGCAAAATTAACTATATCAAGTAGTACAAATACATAATCATTCACGTGCGGCTTTTGATAACGCTCTACCCGTTCAATAAAATTGGTACGATTTGAAATACCTGTAAGCACATCTTTATAAGCTGCATCTCTTAACTTTACAAACAGCCTTATATTATCGAGGGCAACACTCACATTTGTTAAGAAGATTTCAGCAAACTGCAATTGTGCTTGCAAAGGAACATGGTCACATTCTATATATAAAGCCGCTTTTCTATGCTTACTTTTTAATACAAATGTTGCACTTGAGTCTGTATGTTGATGCTTTGATAAATCAAAACACAACTCAACTTGTTTAAATACTTTGCTATCAACATTAATTAATTTTTCACCAAAGTAGTCTTCGTAATGCCCACAACCACCTAATACTTGAATAAAGTCATCGCCGTCTAATTTGCTGCACACAAGCCCTCGAGGTGAACACTTTAAAATAATACTCATGTGCTTGATGATTTCTTTGCATAGTTGCTTAATATCAGTAAGCCCTAAAATAGACTTTGATGCAGAAACAATCGTGTTCATTGCATCACTTTGATATTCAAGCTGGCATACCTGCTCGTAAGAGCGAATAGCGGTTATGAGCGATGTTACTAATTTAGAGCGAGTGAGTTCTGTTTTAGTTTTATAATCATTTATATCGTATTCACGTATTACTTTTTCTTCTGGTATATTACCAGCTTGCCCTGTTCTTAAAATAATTCTCACATGTTGATTATTTAATTCGTCACGCACCCTTTTTACAACCTGCAAGCCAGCATCGTCAGTTTCCATAATAACGTCTAAAAAAATAACTGAAATATCGTTATTTTCAGCTAAAATCTCTATTGCTTCAGCTCCCGAATAGGCATCATGAAATCGCAAGCCTGCCCCCAAAAACTCAACCCCAGACAAAGCTAACTTTGTTACAGAGTGGATCTCAGGTTCGTCATCAACAATTAAAATATCCCAAAACTTAGTCGGCTCAATTACTGCATCATCTTCATAGTCTTGTTCAAAAAATAAAAAATCGTTTTGATCTGACGACATTCGCTCTCCTAGGTAGCAATTTATAAATTATTTTTGGTTTATAATCTAATTCATACTATAGTCGATTAATAAAAAGTTGTTGTATTTCAACTCAAAAAACTAATAAAAGGTGTGCTTATTAAACCATTAAAAATATTAATCAAAGGCGTACTGTTATTGTTATTGGTATTAGTGCTGGTAGGGCTGATACTTCCCCAAAGTTATAATGTAAATAAAACAATAGAAATCAATGCAAATATTGACGCAGTAAAACCGCTTATTACTGACTTTAATCAATGGCAAAAATGGTCTCCATGGGAAAAAGTAGACCCCAGTATACGTTTTACCTTGGGCGAACCTAGCTCTGGCCTAGGTGCTCATCAGTCTTGGAAAGGAAAATGGGGGTATGGTGAAATGATCATAACTTCGGTGAATCAAAATAAGGTCAGCTTTAATATACTTTTAAATGCTGAGCATATTATTAGGGGGACTTTTAATTTTAGTGAGCAAAACGGTATCGTCACTTTAATATGTAAGATTAACGGACAAACAACCGCCCCTTTAATATCGGGTTACACCGCAATTTTGAGCGAATATGTGCTCCGTAATACAGTTTCAATGGGGTTAAATAACCTTAAAACTGTTGCTCAGCTTAGTCATTCACAAAGGACAATGCACAGCCATGCCAGTCAAGACAGCACAAGCGAGAATTAACCTTGCTAACATTATCGAATCCTTACTTGGTTACCCTATAACAAAAATAGGCAGTAACGGAATATTGCCTACCCCCGAACAAAATTACGATATTAAAGGCCAAGTTAAGCCGCTTTATCATATCAACAGTGAAAACTCTGTTTTAGCTCGTGCCCAAAAGCGCCAAGATTTACTACTAATAAAACAACAACAAAATATAGAGTCAATTTTAGCAATGGCTATGGGGTTTTGCCCCGATGTAGCAAGTACTAAACAACCCGATGCTGACTGGGTAGAGCATTTTATCGCACTGTGCGAAGATACTTCAAATGCGTCAATGCAAACTTTATGGGCCAAAATTTTAACGGGAGAAACACTCAACCCTGGTACGTTTTCAATTAAAAGCCTGCAAACGTTAAAGCATATGACACAGCGAGAAGCTGACTCTTTGCAAAAATGTGTGTCGCTCTCAGGCTATAACGAAAAAGACGACAGCCACTTTATTTTACTCGGCTTTTACAAAAAACCGTCATTGTTTGATTTGCTACGAAAAGGCAATAAAGTGTCTCTAAATTTAGGAAAAACAGGTATTAGTTTTCCTGATATTTTAACACTTATGGATCTTAATTTACTGTATAGAAAAGAAATTGAATCTGCAGTGCTTAAAGCGGGGCAAGAACTTACCCTTTCATTTTTATCGCAAAAAGTAACGTTAAAAGCAAAAAGCAGTGATTTGGTATTAAGCTATTATAAATTCACGCAAACAGGTGATGAGTTATCTAAACTCATTAATTTTCCTGTAAATAAAATTTATAAGCAGTTAATTAATAATGCGCTGGAGGGAGAGTTTGATTTAGCGTGGCACGCAATAAAATAATATGCCACGCTTTGTTTAATTAGAAAATACTAATTAAAAGTGAACCTGAATACCCGCAAATGGGCCTGATGCATCAATATCAGTAGTAATATCATCTACATCATCAAGTTCTAATACCATAGAGCGGTAACCTGCTTTAACAGCAACATCTACTGCTAGGTTATCAATAAGTTCCCACGCTACGCCTACTTGGTAATCTTGTACTTTGCTATCGTCAATAGCCAAAAAGCTACCTTCAAAAAATACACTTAAACCAGTAAATGGTAAGCCTGCTTCGGCACGGCCATATGCAAGAGGAACAAAACCAGAGAAATCTTTGGTTTCAGTTTGAGAAAGCTTTTCTTCAGGATCATAGCTTACTGTAATTTCACCGTCGAATTGCTTAACATTTAAACCTAAATCAATAGAAACTAAATCGTTATCGAAGATTTCATAATAAAGAATATAATCAATGTGCGATAAATCACTAACAGTATTTACTTTTCTGTTTGTATCGAAGGTACTGCCATTAAAGCTAAACGTATCACCAATAACCGCATCACCATCAAGTTCAAGTTCTGTATATTTTAGCTTAATGTTTGGAACTAGCGGCACTGGGTGCTCAAGTGCTGCGTAATAGCTAACAAATGTTTCATCCTCAAAATCAAAACCTTGAGATGCTTTATCTTTATAAGAAAATTGACCATCGTTATCTGACTTCCACCCATCAACACCTACGTATAAACCTAGTAGAGTGTCAGCTTGCGCTGCTGGTGCTAAACATGCCATTGAAAGGGCTGCTGCTAAACAATACTTTTTCATTTTTTATCCTTGAGCTAGTAGTTCGCTGAGTTCGATTAAAGCCGCATTGGCTCTAGAAATATAATTTGCCATAACTAAAGAATGGTTTGCCACATAGCCAAAACCATTGCCGTTTAAAATAAGTGGGCTCCATACTGTTTCTTGAGTCGCCTCAAGTTCACGTATGATTTGTTGTAAGCTTACACGTGCATTTTTCTTTTCAAGCACGTCATTAAAGTCATACTCTATCGCTTGTAAAAAATGCAGTAACGCCCAAGTAGCACCGCGCGACTCGTAAAACACATCGTCAATTTCTAACCATGGTGTTCTTACTTGCTGCTGCAGTGGCGCAAGAGTTGCTTGTTTATTAGATGAATTACCCGCTAAATCGGTGTTCACTTTTTCTTGGCCTACACTGGCACTTAAACGTTGGCTTAAGCTACCTAAACGTTTTTCAGCTTCTTTAAGCCAACTACGTAAGTTATCTGCTCGTGCGTAAAATTGGCTATCGCGCTCATGCTCATTAGCAATTTGTCCACGATATACCATTAAGTAGTCAATACCTTTTTGGTACTCACCTTCGGCACTTGGCCATGCCCATGCCTCAGAGCTTATATTAAACTGCGGCTGCGCCTTTTTAAGGGCTTCATGTTCCGTTGATTGTGATTGAGAACGGCTAAAATCTTTTCGCATAGAAAGCGATAAATCACGTACCATTTCTAGTGCGCCATATTCCCACGCTGGCATATCATCCATAATAATACTTGGTGGTATTACATCATTTGATAAGTAGCCACCCGGTTTATCTAGTAAGGTATTGGCTACCGTAATTAATGTAGAAGTAGTTACATAACCCGTTACTATTTTTTCATTACGAAGCTGCGCTTGCTCTTTCGCGTTGGCAACAACGTCAAAACGTGAAGGTTCTGTGCTCCAATAAACAGCAATTGCGTAAAAAATGATAAGCAGTAAAACAATTATTCCTGCTATTTTTCCTTTATGTTGCGACATGTGTACTCCTAATGATGAGCGTGTTGAGTAGATGGTTTTGACTGCTTAGCTTGCGCTTCAAGCGACACGACTTGAGCATTAGTAAATAAGCGATTACCGTCACTAAAATATAGTGTGAGTTTACGTTCTTGTCCTACTTTTAATGGCTCTTGTGGTTCAAATGCCATTAAATGATAACCGCCAGGCTGAAAGCTGACACTTTCGTGCGCCTTAATTTCAACCGATTCAACTTGTTGCATTTTCATCATGCCGTCTACATGTGAATGCTCGTGTATTTCAACACGCCCTAAGCCATCAATAGTTGCCTTAATTAAAGTTGCTGCGGCTCCACTGTGATTAATAAGGGTTAAATAACCTACAGTTGAAGTACTGCCAGGTAAAAACTCTCTAACTTGCGTGTTAGTTACTTCGAGCACAGCCACATCAGAACCATGATCGTGTCCTGAGTGCGCCGCCAACGATGACGAAAAAAAACTAAATATTAATGCAGAAGCCATCGAAAAACATAGTTTCGTCATCATTCTTATCCTTATGAAAACTTTAAATTACAGGCTAAATTTAACATAGTTAACCTATAATAGTCAGTCAAATTAAGGATTAAGAGGCTACTTTTTTGTTATCGGCAACAAGCCAACACAACACTGCAACAAATAGTAACGGCCATGCAATCATTATAGATCCGAATAAAAGCGCTAAAACAGTCCCTGCTAATGCCACTACACCCGCACCAACTAATCCCATAGTAATTAAAGCCACTACCGCAACTACAGCAATAATTGCGGCCAAAGCACCTACAAGCTCGAGCCCAGCCCAACTAATGTCAGCAATCCATAACGGCAACTGCCAAGAATCAATCTGCACAAACGTTATTAAATCAGTAAACAGTAATAAATAGATAATTACACATACTGCCAAAGCTTTCATAGTAATTCTCCTTATACCAACCGGCTTATACATGAGGTCTATTTAACGATAAGAAAATTGCGCTATAACTAGGCAAAAATTTTTATACTTAGCTGTTCTAAATTAAAATTTTTAACAACGTTATAGGGTGATTTAATTCGTTAAATTGTTCAAATATTTATGACTGTTGGTATTAATACTCTTTATTTTCAAGACAGCAATGCGCTATAAAATAGCCAAGTGCAACTGCAAACGGAAAACTCAAAAACAATAAAATAGTAACTACGCGTGTTGCCCATACCGGAAAGTCCAATCTATGGGCTAAACCACTACAAACACCCGATATTTTTTTATTCAGAGTATCTTTATACCAACCTCGTTGACGATTAAAGCTGTTCATAGCAATCTCCTAAGCAGTGTGTTTTAAATTAGTATTTAAGTTCGCCTTTAAGCGAGCCAGTTCAGCATCAATTTTTTCATTTTTAACTAACGACTCAATTTGGGCACTGGTAGAACTTGCTGTATCAGTCAGCTCATAAGCCTCTACTTGAGCTTCAATACCTTCAACACGCTGCTCTATTTGTTCAAAACGAGACAACGCATGGGCAACTTTATCGCTTTGTAGTTGCGTACTGATTCGCCCTCTAGCAATAGCAACATTATGGCGTTGCATTAACTGAGTTTGCTTAGTTTTAGCCATAGCCATTTTTTGCTGCAAGCGTTCACAATCAGACTTAATTTTTGCAATAGACTCTTGCAATGTTTCTAGTTGAGTTTGCTTATTTTCAATGCTTTCATTAACGCGTTGCTTCTCAAGTAAAGCTGATTTAGCAAGGTAATCACTGCCCTTCTCAACCGCACGTTCTGCTTTCATTTGCCAAGCTGCTAATTCTGTTTTTTTAGTATCAATTTGGCGATTAATTACTTTCTCTTCACACAATAAAGCGGCTGCTGTACTACGACACTCATTCAATGCATCTTGCATCTCGGTAAGCATTAGGTTTAAAAGTTTTTCTGGATCTTCTGCTTTATCAAGCATGGCGACAATGTTTGATTGAATTACATCATTTACGCGGTTAAAGATTCCCATGGTATTCTCCTGTTGATTTTTAATTAATTTCAACAAGAAGATTCCAAGAGTTGTGCCAAGTCCATCAAAACAAAAATAAAACATTTAAAATCATAATGATAAACAACAATCACTCTAAATTTTAGTGACTTTAAGCTGAACAACATAGAGTGTAATTGGCCAATAAATTATGATTTTGACTAATTTTTAGGATCAAAAAAGCCACTCGAAAGTGGCTAAAATTTAGAATTTTTAAAGCTTAGTTTTTATTCTGGTACAAAGCTTAATGCTTTATCCATTACCGATAAATCAGCTTGCTTACCGTGACCACTTTCAGAAAGGTGGCGTCTAAAACCTCGCGCACCAGGCTGCCCCTGAAAAATACCGAGCATGTGACGTGCAATATGCCAAAAATTAGCACCCAAACGCATTTCTTCTTCAATGTAGTCATACATTGAACGCACTACGTCGTGGCGTGACTGCGTGTTTGCAGCATCACCATAAATTTTCTCATCAACGTCATTGAGCATAAATGGGTTGCTGTAAGCCTCACGCCCAATCATTACACCATCAATATGTTGCAAATGTTCTAGGCTCTGCTCAATTGTTTTAACACCGCCATTTAGGCTTAAGTCTAGCTGCGGATAATCTTTTTTAAGTTGATAAACACGCGGATAATCAAGCGGTGGAACTTCACGATTTTCTTTCGGGCTTAAACCATTAAGCCATGCTTTACGAGCATGAATAATAAAATCATCACACCCTACTTTATGAGACGCTTCAATAAGCGCACATAAAAACTCATACGAATCTTGCTCATCAATACCAATACGCGTTTTAACGGTAACAGGAATGCTTACTTCGTTTTTCATTGCTGCTACGCACTCAGCAACTAATTGAGGTTCAGCCATTAAACATGCGCCAAATCGGCCATTTTGAACTCTGTCTGACGGGCAACCTACATTTAAATTTATTTCGTCATAACCACGCTCACCTGCAAGTTTTGCACATTGCGCAAGCGCTTTAGGATCAGAGCCACCAAGTTGCAGCGCAACTGGGCCTTCGTGTTTATTAAAATGTAAGTAGTCGCCTCGACCAAATAAAATAGCCCCTGTGGTTATCATTTCAGTATAAAGCACAGTATGTTTAGTCATTTTGCGATGAAAAGTACGACAATGGCGATCAGTCCAATCAAGCATGGGGGCCACAGAAAATCTGCGATCTACTCTATTTGCGACCATCACTCTGAACCCATTGATTTATAATGACTTATATTAATTTTTAACAATTTTTTAACTCTCTAAAATTCTGACGATTTCTGGCTATTTCCGCTGATTTTTAACCCTCAGGAAGACAATAGGCAGACAAAACTATGGCTCATTATACCATCCGAAAACGATTTCGCGCAGATCAACCTGTATTTTGTGCGTCAGTTATTCAGAAAAATAAAGGAATAATTACTTTTTCAAAATCTAAAACACATTCATCTAAAACGGCTGCTGCTAAGTGGGCCAAAAACTTAGTCAGTCAATTAGAAATAAATGAAGCGATGAACCACCTAGGACTAAAAGAGATGACATTAGGAGATCTAATTAATGAGTATATGATAAGAAAAGAAAAATCGAACCGCCCTCTGGGTCGTACAGCTAGTTACGGTTATAAAACGATTATAAAATATCCTATTGCCGAGTTAGTTTCTTCTAAAATACAGAGCCATGATATTGTTCAATTTTGTTTACAACGCAAAAATTCAGAACATAATCCCTCCCCTGCAACAATCAGTATCGATGTAAGCTTAATAAGAAAAGTGCTTCGAATTGGTAAGTCACTACTTGGCGTACACTGTAATCAACAATCTGTTATTGAAGCTTATCAAGCACTTTACGACCTCAGGCTTATAGGGAAATCAACTCCAAGAAACCGCAGATTAGAGTGTAACGAGTACAACAAACTACTGAATGAACTGGCTAAAAAGACAGAGCATCATTGCAACCAAATTCCTTACGTTAGTATTTTCGAGGTTTCTTTGCTTACCTGCCTGCGAATATCAGAAGTTACCTCATTACGGTGGAGTGATCTCAATTTAGCAAGAAAGACAATATTAGTACGAGATCGTAAAAACCCAAACGGTTCCCGTGGCAATCATGATCAAATCCCACTTCTTGGTAATGCCATTGAAATACTTTTATTACAGCCTCGCACTTGTGATCTTATTTTTCCTTACAAAAGTCGTTCTATCACCGCTGGTTTCAGAAGAACATGTAAGAAAATTGGCATAAAAGGATTACGCTATCATGATCTCCGTCGAGAAGGAGCTTCTCGTTTAATTGAAGCTGGGTATAGTATCGAAGAAGTTGCCACGATAACAGGCCATAAAGATATGAATGTATTATGGCAGGTTTATACAAAAATAACGCCAGACCATCTCGTTGAAAAAGATATGCTCAATAAATCTAAGTAATAAAACACAAACTAAATACTCTCTTTTAACATGGTGTCGAATCTTAAAGCTTCGTTAGGAGAGAACATGAGTATCAAATCTTACAAATCAATCAGAACAGGTCTAACAACGTACAAAGCTGAAGTTGTCCGAAAAAGACAAGGTAAAATTATTGAAAGGCTTTATCGTACTTTTAATAGCTATGAAGAGGCCAAAACTTGGTATGACATGATCCGAGCTTTTTGGAACAATCAACTCTGGCTTAAAGGATATGTAATTGACTGCTCTACCGTATTTGAGGCTGCTGAATACCTACTTAAATTAGCAGAACTAGGCGTTGTCGATTTAGGCAAGACTGAAAAGTCGAACCTCAAGATACTTGTAAAAGAGGGATCACCATTACGATATTTAATGCTTTATGACCTTAGTACAAGCTCTATCCTTAGATTTTGTCGTTGGCGAAGAGGCCCCAGTAAATCTGAGCCAAAAGTAAATCCACAAACGGTTTACAGTAATTTAGCAACCTTAAAAACCTTGCTGAGGTTTTTAAAAACTGAGCTTCGTTTAAATGTTTGTCCAAGCTTACTAGAGGACACTGATCTTCAAATACAGCTAAAACGTGAAAAGTTAGCCATCAAGTCCGTTCCAAGAAACCGTCGTCCAGAAAAATGTGAGCTAAAAGCTATTTACAACAAATTGGCGGAAAAGGAAGAGTCTAAGCGTGTGCGAATCCCTTACACGCTCATGCTTCTAATGGCAATTTGCACGGGGCTCAGAATTAGTGAACTAGTTAATTTAATGGCTGAAGACATAAACTACACCGAAAAATTTGTTTACTTAAGAACATATAAAGGCTCTGGAGGACTAGCTAAGAAAAAAGATTGGGTAAAACAACCATTAATCCGAGAGTCTTTTGAATTACTCACAAGCTTTGTAGCGAGTCAAAATATTAGCGGTGGGAAAATATTTGACTTTACTTCAGGAGGAGTTACCGCCGCGTTTCGACGAGTATTGCCAGAATTAAATATTGAGAATTTACGGTGGCACGACCTCCGCCGTGAAGCGGTTAGTCAACTAATTGAATTGCAAGTTAGTAAGCAAATTACGAAAGCAGTCAGCCGTCATATAGATAAAGACGCAGATGTCTTCGACACCCATTATTGTCAACCGAGTATGGAAGAAATACACAAGCAAATTCCAATGGATTTAGCTAAACACCCTAAAATGTCTTTTTTGTCTGACCAGGTAACATAAAAAAGCCCATCTATATTGAATGGGCAAATGAAAACACTAACTAACAGAGAACTAGGCCGACTTAATGTCGGCCTTTTTATTTTGTTCTTTCTTCACGGAAAGCCTGGAAGTCCAGAGTGAAGTGGCATAAGGAATTTGGTCGCTATGTTAGAAGAATTACCTTTACTCATGAAACACCTCTTATTAGAAGTTACAATGTAACTTATTGGGTGTCTAGCAAACTATGGGAAGTCCAGTTTACAGAAAAACAATTGTTACATTATCTGATAGATTTTAGTAAGAAGTTCTTCTATATAAGAAACCTACAACGAAGTTACTTTCAGACCTGAAGAAACAATATAGTCCTCAATTAGTTTACGACTTTGGGGTAAAGGTGAAAGAGTCTCTACTTCGGTCAAAAGCTCTATAAGACTGTAGGCAGCCTGTTGATCATATTCCGAGCCAAATGATTTAATACGTTCAAACATATTCGTATTATGTTTAGTTATTTTACCATAAGCATCTAGTGCTTTTTGATCTTCGGTTGTCTCTAATTCAAGTTCTGCTTTTATATCAGTAAATTCAACAGTCATTTTAGTAACTCCTTTTAAATGTGAGTGCTAAGTGTAAAGAAGATGGGGGCATCTTAAAACACCTAACAATTTAATAGTGCGCTCATCGCGCATATTTTTGCCGACTTAGCGCTAATTTTTCTACTTCCTATAGTTTTAACAAATTACCTAAGGTATTACTATCACCAAGTTTTCTAAAACTTTAAAGTAAAGTTAAATAGAACAATATGCGTGAAGATCAGTTTGACCAATCAATTAACTAAGATATTTAGCCAATCTCAATGACCGCTGATCGCTCAAAGCTGAAGATTCTGAATTAATAACTAATGAAAACTGAAAACTGAGAGTTGCACGTTTAAAAAAATCACTTAATTGGTTCTTAATTCTAAGCTTTCATAAATCATGATTAAGGTAATATGTTTAAAGGCCTTTACTCTCACAGCGACTTTTTACTACATTATTTTGATTCTTTTGTAGCTTTGAAATTTTTTCTGCTCGAGCACATTCCCAAGCATCTACAGGATACATTTTATCCCACGCATTCATTAGTTGGCGTTGCGCTTTACTCATGTTGTATCGTTTATAGGTGTTCTCCATATACAAATAAGTACGCGCAATTTGCCCTCTGGCTATTTCAGGTGGTTCAGCTTTGCTGTCGTCAATTTTCATCGCACAACGTCCAAAATCGCTTTTAGCCGCTGGAAGCATGGTAAAGTTATGATTACTTCTCAGAGCATTCACAGCCCCAATAGCCGGATAAAGGTTGAACATATCAGCTTGCATGAAACGGTATTCTGTATTTACTTTTTCTGCACATCTTCGACCTTTAAATGACTTCCCCTTACTATTCACACACCGCTTATGCCCATCTCGCCATTCGCTAAAAGTACGACCAAAGTTTTCTGCTGGAACAACATGTTCCCATTCAATTTTTTTAGCTCGTTTGACGTACTTTGTTGTAGAAAAGCCCTTCGGTGCGGTTACTTTTTTATTAACGTCAAATGTCGCACCACAATAAAGTGTAATGCGGTGGTTGTTATAAACCTGCTTTTCTAGAAGTCGTTTAGCTTTGCTAAATGAGTCGATTTCTTGATTTGCTGAAGAGGCAGCAGAGAAAATAAGTGCTGCTAACAGTGTAATTGTGGATGCTTTCATTATGATTCTTGATACCTATTTCGGTTTAAATATGCCACATATAATAAATGAGTTAATAAGCTAGTTCTTATTTGTGGTGACTGACAATTTTAA